>CAYRBG010000001.1:0-48550 GCA_964422355.1 uncultured Sphaerotilus sp.
GCCTGCCCGCCCTTCCCTCGCTGGCCGACCTGCCCAAGCCGAGCCTGCCGCCGCAGGTGAGCGAACTTGCAGCCAAGCTGCCGAAGCTTTCGGATCTGCCCTTCCCGTCCGCGCGGTCCTGAACTGCGCTCCCCAACGACAACGCCCACGAGGTTCTCGTGGGCGTTTTTCATCTCAGGCCACGACGGATCAACAAATCCGGGCACCGACGACCCTCATGACATCTCGGACATCGACTTCCCGGCACCCTAGCTTCCACAGCCAGCGAGCTGTGTCGATGTTCCACCCTTCCGCGTTCAAAAGGAGATGTTCATGCCTGATTCCAACGCCACTGTCCCGGTCGTTCGTCGCTCCCTGGCCGACCTCAAGCCCCAGGACATCCGACCCAAGGGTTACACGACCGGCCGCGGCGAAAACCCGCTCGCCTCGCTGGCCCACGCCATCCTGGCGCCGGTGATCGACGCCGGACCGTTGGAGCACCGGACGGACGACCGCAGCTGAGCGCACAAACCGCCCTGGCTTCACTTCCCTTCGGAAGCAGGCGGGGCGCCGTCCTGAGGCTCCGGGACATCCGTGCCGGCAGCCTTCTTCTGCGCCTTCTCGGCCTTCTTGCGCTTCTTTTCCTGCTCGCGCTGGCGTTTCTCGAACTGATAGTTGGGCTTCATCGCCATGGCGTTCCTTTGAATTTCCGTGGAACACCATACCCGATCGACGGGCCCCGCCTGGGAAATATGTGTGCGACACCGCAGCGGGTCAACTTCCCGCACACCCGAGGTCGACGCGCTGCATGTAGGCAACCGGCCTGGGCCACCCGGCCGCCTGCAGGTCAGGCTCATCCAGGGTGAGCATGGCGTTGATCCAACCGGCATGTCCCACCACCAACCTCGGCGCCACTGCCGCTCCCGCTTGGCTCCTGGCGCCCTGCAGCACCGCCAGGACACGGGCCCGGAGCCGATGCACCGACTCGCCTTGCCCTGGCGCGTGGTTCACGAAGTCGGCATCCCACGCCGCGAAGTCCTCGGCGGTCAGGCTTGACCAGAACCGGCCATCCCAAGCCCCGAAGTCCATTTCCTGCAACAGTGGATCAATGTGGTGGGTCCAGCCCCACCGGCGCAGGCAGCGCCCCACGTCGGCGCTGCGCCTGAGTGGCGAGGTCCAGATTTCGGCAGACCAGCCCTGCCTTCGGGCCCAGCGGCGAATCCGGTGCGCCAGCCGCTTGGCGCGGCGCGGGTCCACCGGCAGATCGGTGCAACCGATGCAACGCCCCGCCGCCCCTTCCGGCTTGGGATGGCGCCAGATCACGATGAGGGTCCGATCATCCATGCCGTCGACAGGCCTCTTCGAACTCATGGGGTGCCCCCCTCCGTCGTCGAAACGGATCGTCACCGCCGCCCACCCTCATCAGGCCCCCGGCTCCGGACCCTCCGGCAACGTCATCGGCGCATGCAGCTCGGCACTCACGTCCGACCAGGCCAGCGAGGCCAGCCACACGATCAGCATCAGCAACTCGCTGAACTGCTGTGAGGCGCCCAGCGTGTCGCCGGTGTAGCCGCCCAGGCGCTTGCGGTACCAGCGTGCACAGACCAGCATCGCCACGATGCCACCCGTCAGCGACATCGTCACCGAGGTGGAGTCGCCGAGGATCACGACCAGCGCCGTGATGGTCGCCAACACGGTGGCCAGCACCACGACCAGCCCTCCGCCGGACACCTGCTGCGCCAAAGGCTTGGCCTTGGCGTGCTCGGGATCACCGGCGTAGGGCAAGAGCCACAGCAGCGCCACGGGAACGGCGCGCGAGGCCACATGGCCCCAGACCATCACCGCCGCCGTGTGGAACAGATCGAAGATGGCCAGCTCGTACAGCGCCACCGCCTTCAGGCCCAGCACAAAAAACAGGCCCAGCGCACCGTAGCTGCCCAGGCGGGAGTCCTTCATGATGGTCAGCGCGCGCTCGCGGTCCACCGCCCCTCCCAGGCCGTCGCAGGTGTCGGCCAGGCCATCCTCGTGGAAGCCGCCGGTCAGCCAGACCGTCGCGGCCATGGACAGCCCCACCGCGACCGATGCCGGCAAGACCTGTCCCGCCGCGATCAGCACCGACGCGCCGAAGCCCCCTACCACCAGCCCCACCACGGGGTAGTAGCGCGCACTGGCGTTCATCCACGCCGGGTCGTAGCCCACCCATGCGGGAATGGGGATGCGCGTGAAGAACTGCAGCGCCAGGAAAAACAGGCGCAGCTCGTGGCGCAGGACGATGTACAGCGAATTCATCTCAGATCCCGGGCAGATGGTCCCGGCCCAAGCCCATCGCACCAAAGTGCGTTCGAGCCAGGGCCCACTCCACCGTCAAGCCGCCGATCCATCCTTGTTGGACACCCCGGCCGACTCGAAACTGGCCATCTCTTCCAGGATGCGACAGGCCGACACCAGCAGCGGCCAGGCCAGGGCGGCGCCCGAACCCTCGCCCAGGCGCAGACCCAGGCTCAGCAGGGGCTGGGCGTTAAGTTGGTCCAGCATCAAGCGGTGTCCGGACTCGTCCGACTGGTGAGCGAACACGCAGCGCTGCAGCACGTTCGGCTGCAGGCGGGAGGCGATCAGCACCGCCGAGCTGACGATGAAGCCGTCGACCAGGATGATGCGGCGCTCGGCGGCGGCCTGCAGGACAGCGCCCACCATCTGCGCGATTTCGAATCCCCCCAGGGCGGCCAGCACCGCCAACGGGTCCTGGACCTCGGCATGGCGCGCCAGCACACCGCGCAGCACCTCGACCTTGCGCTGCAGCGCCGCATCGTCCAGGCCGGTGCCCCGACCCGCACAGCGCTCAATGGGCTGGCCGCTCAGGCGCGACAGGATCAGCGCCGCCGAAGACGTGTTGCCGATGCCCATCTCCCCAAAGATCACGGCGTTGCCGGGCAGCGAGCGCACCACGCCCGCGCCGGCCTCCATCGCCGCGGCGCACTCGTCAGCACTCATCGCCGGGCCCTGGAACATGTCGGCCGTGCCCGGCGCGATCTTGCGCACCACCAGGCCCGGACGCGGCGCAAACTCGTGGCGCACGCCGGCATCCACCACCGTCAAGGACAGGCTGTGCTGGCGCGCCAGCACGCTCACCGCCGCACCGCCGGCCAGGAAGTTCTCGACCATCTGCCAGGTCACGTCGCTGGGATACGCCGACACCCCGCGCGCCGCCAGGCCGTGATCGCCCGCGAACACGATCACCTGCGGCTGCACCAGCACCGGACGCTCCGTGCCCTGGATGGCGCCCAACTGCATCGCCAGCTTTTCCAGCAGCCCGAGCGAGCCCAGCGGCTTGGTCTTGTGGTCGATGACGTGCTGCAGGCGTACCGCCAGGGTGGCGTCGTTCAGGTCGGGGATCGAAGGCAGGGTGTAGGTCATGGTCAGGCCGGCCGATGGGCCGATGACAGGAATGGAAAGGAATCAACAGGGCCGCCGGGCGAGCACGCGAATGCCCCGCACGAGATCCACAGCGAGACGCGGCTCATCGGGACAACAAGCCCATCAGTGCTCCGGGCGCAAAGTGCCGGTCGATGTAATCGGCCAGGCCATCGAAGACGGTGTCCAGCGTGCGGCACTGCGCGCCAAACAGAGCGTGCAACACCTCCGGCGACTCGAACAGGCCGTGGGCATACAGGCCCAGCACCGGGCCCTGCTGCCAGCCGATCACCTCACCGGCCGCGTCGAACAGAGCGTTGGCGGGAGGCGGCAGGCCTGCGTGCGGCACGGTGCGACCATGGCGGATCTCGTAACCCTCGAAGCTCACGCCGGACAGGGCCTGCCACGGCCCTTGCAGGTCATGGGCAAAGCGGGCCCGCGTGGGCGTGAGCCGCTTGTCCGGCTCGAACTGCGTGACCAGGGGCAGCAGCCCCAGGCCGGGACCGTTGGCCCCCAGGAAAGCGCCAAGGTTGTGCATGCCTGCGGAGCCGGCGAGCCCCTGATCAGCGCGACCTTGCTCGACAGGGGACGGACCGGACCCTTCCACCCCATGCAGGTCGATCAGCGCCTCACCCAGCATCTGCAGCCCCCCGCAGATGCCCATCACGGCCTTGCCGGCGCGGGCATGAGCGGCCACGGCCGCGTCCAGCCGCTGCGCGCGCAGCCAGGCCAGATCGCCGCTGGTGTGCTTGCTGCCGGGCAGGATGATCCAGTCCACGCCGTCGAGATCCGCGGGCTGGCGCGCCCAGCTCAGGCGCACCTGCGGCAGGTTGCGCAGGGGTTGGAATTCATCGAGATTGCTCAGCCGCGGATAGGCCACGACCGCCACCCGCAGTGGCCGTTCGCCCTGCCCGCCCGTGACGCGGTCATCAAAGACGCCGTCTTCTTCGGGCAGGCCGTGCTCGCGCCACATCGGCAGCACGGCCAGGGTGGGCACGCCGGTCAGGACCTGAAGCTGTTCCGGGCCCGGCGACAGCAACGACGCATCGCCACGGAAGCGGTTGAGCACAAAGCCCCGGATCAAGGCCCGCTCGTCCGCCGGCAGCAGTTGGTGTGTGCCGTACAGGTGCGCGAAGGCGCCGCCACGGTCGATGTCGGTCACCAGCAGGCAGGCGGCATCGGCCGCCTTGGCGGTGCGCATGTTGACGTAGTCGCTGCTGTGCAGGTTGATCTCGGCGGGCGATCCCGCGCCTTCGATGACGACCACGTCGTTCTCGGCCCTCAGCGCCTCCAGACCCGCGCGGGCGTGGGGCCACAGGGCCTCGCTGCGCTGGCGCCAAGGCACTGCGGCCAGCTCGCGGTTGACCTCGCCGTTGACGACCACCTGGCTGTGCGTGTCGTGCTCGGGCTTGAGCAGCACCGGGTTCTGGCGCACCTCGGGCAAGGTGCGTGCGGCCAGCGCCTGGAAGTACTGCGCGCTGCCGATCTCGCCCATGCGCCCGCCCGGCGCGGGCACGACGCGGGCGTTGTTGCTCATGTTCTGCGCCTTGAACGGCGCCACCTTGAGGCCCTGGCGGGCGTACCAGCGACACAGGGCCGTGGCCAGCCAGCTCTTGCCGGCCCCACTGGTGGTGCCCAGGACCATGACGGCGCGGGCGCTCACAGCACACGCGCCTCAGAGCGCCGACCACCCACGGTCTTCGCCGAACAACCGGTCCCGTTCATGCCGCGGGATACACGCCGTAGGGATAGCCGGGCATACCTGGGCCGCAGGCCCAACCCAAGGTCGGAGCGCCCGGATGGCCTTGCGGTGCGGCCGGAGGCACGACCTGCGGGTGGCCCATGGATGTGGGCCATACCGGCACCGGTGGCATGTGCGCTGGCGCCTGCGGCATCGGATACGGAAGCACCTGCGCAGACACCTGCCCCGGCCACAGTCCTGCCGGCATCGTGGGCACCAAGGGCGCGCCCGCACCGGCGCCTGCGGCGTAAGGCGGGTTCTCATGCAAAGGCGCGGCGTTGAGCGCCCCGCTGGCGGGACGCGGAGCCCCGGTCACGGCATACCAAGCCTCCCTCAGCGCCTGCTGCGCCTCGGGCGACTGCACGCTCACGCGCGCCCATCCCGGCAAGCCCATCGACGTCGTGTCGCGCAGCTTGACACCGAACTGCCGGAGGGCGGGCAACACCGAAGCCATTTCACGGCCGGATTCCTGGACCCACGTGACCACGCCGAACGGTGTCGTGCTCGGGTGTTCGCGCCAGCCCAGCTCGGCATAGAGCGCCTGCTGGCTGGTTTTCCACTGGCGCAGCGTGTCCAGGCAGGCGTGCACCCAGGCCAGCGTTTCGGGGCGGGCCCAGCACGACAGCATCGCCACGCCATCCGCCCCCAGCGGCCAGGAGGGCTGCAGAGCATTGACCCGCTGCAGCACACTGGCGGGAGCCAGGGGATTCAACGGATCCGGTCGTCCCTCTGCCCCGGCCGGCGCCACCGCATAGGCACCGCGCACCCCGGTCACGCCCAGGGCCTTGTTGGGTGACCACAGCTGCCAAGCGTCGGTGGGCATCGGATGGGCCAGGCCGTCGAGCTGCAGCGGCGCATAGGCCCGGTCGATCACCGTCACGGCGTCTGGCCAGCGCAGCCCCAGGCCCTCGGCTTCACCCAGCGGGCTGCCCGGTTCGGTGTGCCAGACCAGGGCTGGACCCTGGACCGGCACCGGCTCAAACGCCGGCTCGAAACGAGGTTCGACCACCGGCCTACGCTGCACCGAAGGGCAGTTCCAGCGATCACCGTCGTCTTCGTCGAAGTCGCCGTCCCACTCGTCGCCATCGTCTTCGTCGTACCCCCCGTCCGCCTCGAAGCTGTCTTCGAGCGGCTCGTCCAGTTGGGCGTCCTGCCAGGCACGCCCTCCGTTCCAGGCCTGGAACGCCATCTCGTCGGCCCGCGATTCGGCCTCGGAGGCACGCATTGCGGCTTCGGCCTGAAGGTCGCCACCGGTCACGGGCTCCAGGCCGTGGGCCAGAGCGGCGCGGGCATAGTCGCCATAGCCGGGCAGCGGCACCAGGACGCGGGCGCCCGGTTGAGCCAAGGCGACCACTGTGGTCATGCGGCCGATGAACTCGCTGGCACTGGCGGCCAGCACGATGCGCTCCGGGGCCACACCGTGCAGGTCGGCCAATTGGCGACGCAGGCCGGTGTAGGCAGGGTCCGGGTAATGCTGCCGGTCGGCCAGGGCCAGCGCCTGCATGAGCATCGGCGCCGGTCCACAGGCGTTGGCATTGGTGGAAAAGTCCCAACGCGGCACGCCCTGCGCGTCGGGGCCACCGTGCCACTCGACCATCGCCGGAGCCGTGACCACCGCAGGGGCCGTCCACTCGTGAGGAAAAAATTCAGGTTTCATGGAATCCAGTTGTCGAGGCCGAAGAGGCTCCGTTGCCCCTCTTCAGCGGAACAGCAGTGTGAACGCCAAGCCCAGCCACAGCCACTCGGGGCTGTCCCCAAGCATCACGGCCGCAGGCGGCGCTGCCCACACTTGCGCAGACAGGAGTGTGCCTGCACTGAGCAGGCATCCGGCCCACGCCGCGGTCGAGGCGTGGAACAGTGCCGCTCTCATGTCGATCCCTTCGGGCGCACGGCCCTCGGCGTTGAGCACATAGACCCCGGGCTTGGACAGGCGCACGCCCAGCCGCAGCGCCATGGCGCCCATGGGCCAGCCCCCGTTCGGCGAAGGGGTGTACCCGGCTTCGTTCCACAGGCGCTTCCAGTGCGACAGGTTCAGGCTGGGGCTCAGCAGCAGCGCGGTCAGGCGTGCGCCCGGCCAGGACAGCACGTCGTCGGCCCAGGCGGCCCACTTGCCGGCCCACTCCCACTCGCCGCGGTAGCCCCACATCGCATCGGCCGTGTTGGCCAGCCGGTAGAGCGCCACGCCCGGCAGGCCCAGCAGCACGAACCACAGCAGCGGCGAGATGACCGAATCGTTCAGGTTTTCGGCCAGCGTCTCGATGGCGGACTCCCGCACCTGCTCCGCGTCGAGCTGGCGCACGTCCCGGCTCACCAGCCAGGACAGGCGCTCCCGCCCGGCATCCAGGCCGCGCCGCAGCGCGTCCTCGACCGCCGAGACCTCGCGGTGCAACAAGCGCCATGCAAACAGCGGCTTGAGGATCACGCCCAGCCCCAGCGCCGCCAGAGGCCACGGCAGATTCAGCAGACCGAGCTGCAGGCCCAGGGCCACGCCCATCACGGCCAGCGCCAAACCCATCCACGCCAGCAGCCCACCCACAAACGCCAAGGCCGGAGCAGCCCCTTTCACCCGGCGCCCGATCGGGCCGAGCACCTGCCCCAGCCATGCCACCGGATGCCACCGGTTCGGCGGATCGCCCCACACCTGATCGATCGCCCAGGCCACGATCACGGCCAGGGCGAGGGTCCACCAGGGCAAGGCGAGGCCGGACAGCATGGAAAACGCTCAGTCCTCGATGCCGCGCTGGGCGGGCACACCGGCCTGGAAGTGGTGCTTGACCAGCTTCATCTCGGTCACGGTGTCGGCCAGGTCCACCAGCTCCTGCGGCGCGTTGCGGCCGGTCAGCACCACGTGCACGTGCGCCGGGCGCTCGCGCAGCGCCTGCAGCACCGGCTCCAGCGGCACCCAGCCGTAACGCAGCGGGTACATGATTTCGTCGAGCACGACGAGGAAGTGCTCACCGGCGCGGATCGTCGCCTCGGCGCGCGCCCAGCCGTCGCGGGCCAGTTGAGCCGAGTGCTCCAAGTCCTTGCTCTTCCAGCTGAAACCGTCGCCCAGGCCCTCGATGGGCACGCCCAGTTGCTCGAACAGGCGGTGTTCGCCAAAGCGGGCACTGGGCACCTTCATGAACTGGTAGATCTTGACGGCTTTGCCGCGGCCGTAGGCGCGCAGCGCCAGCCCGAAAGCGGCCGTGCTCTTGCCCTTGCCGTCGCCGGTGTGCACCAGCACCAGGCCGCGGCGCTCACCGTCGGCCACGATGCGCTGCCGGTCCACCGGCGGTTGTTCGATCTCCATGGGGTCTCCAGAAAACGTGGGGGATCAATCCAGTCGCGGCAGAGCCACCCAGCGGCCCTCCACCTCGACGATGCGCACGGCCCCGCCGAACACCTCGGTCAGGGCGGCATGCACGGCCGGCTCCTGGCTCGGTCCAACGGCCCGCACCTCCCCCGCCGCCAGCACCACCAAGCGGTCGGCCGCCAGCGCGAGGGGCAGATCATGCAACACGCTGACGACCGTGCCTTGCCGGCCCAGGCGCGACATCAGGCGCACCAGCGCGGCCTGGTGCGGCGGATCGAGGTGCGTCGTCGGCTCGTCCAGCAACAGCACGTCGGCCTGCACGGCCAGCGCACGCGCCAGCAGCACCCGCTGGCGTTCGCCGCCCGACAGCTCGGACAGGCGGCGATGCTGCCAGTCCACGCACTCGGTTTCGCGCATGGCCTCCTGCACCACGGCCTCGTCGGACGGGCCGGGTGAAGCGAGCAGTCCCAGATGGGGCAGCCGCCCCAGGTGCACGATGTCGCGCACCGTCAGATCGCCCGTGGCTTCGGCCTGCTGGGCCAGCCAGGCCAGGCGGCGGGCACGGTCGGTGAGCGACCAGTCGGCCACCGGGCGTCCCAGCAAGCGCACCTCTCCGGAATGCACCGGCAGCAGTCCGGCCAAAGCGCGCAGCAGCGTCGACTTGCCGGCGCCATTGGGCCCCACCACGGCGGTCCAGCCCGTCTCGAACGCCACGTTCAGGCCACGCAGCACCTCGCGGCCACCGAGGCTCACGCGCACGCTGCGGGCCTCCAGACTCGGTCCCGAAAACGCCGCTGCATTCGGCTGCATGCCTGTTCCCATGCTCACGACGCCACTCCCCGGCGGCGCAGCAGCCACAGCAGGTAGACGCCTCCCAGCACCGCGGTCAGCACCCCCACAGGCAACTCCTGCGGTGCGATCAAAGTGCGCGCCAGCACGTCCGCCCCCAGGAGCAGCGCGCCCCCCATGGCCGCACTGGCCAACAGCCGGAAACCGTGGGCCGCATGCACAAAGCGCCGCACCAGATGGGGCGCCACGAGGCCGACAAAAGCCACCAGCCCGGCCTGCGCCACCGCTGTGCCCGTGGCCAAGGCCATCAGCCCGACCAGCAGCATGCGCAGGCGCGGCAAGGCCAGGCCGAGGCTGGTGGCGCTGTCTTCACCGAGCGTCAGGGCATCGAGCACACGGGCCAAGCGCCAGGCCATGGGCAGCGTCACCGCCAGCACCACTGCCAGCACCGCACAACTGCTCCAGCCCAGAAAGCCCGTCGTCCCCAGCAGGAACATCTGCTTGCCGCGCAAGGCATCGGGCGACAGGGTCGTGATCAGGTCGTTCAAGGCCCCCAGCACCACACCGACGACCACACCGGCCAGCAGCAGGCGCGACGTGTTTTCGGCGCCGCGGGCCAAGGACAGGGTCAGGCTCACCCCCAGCAGCGCGCCGAGAAAGGCCACCGCAACCAAGCCACTGCGCGCCAGCCAATCGGCCGCGGTCAGGCTCAGACCGAAGCCGGCCAAGGTCGACGCCGCCAGCACGAGAACCACACCGAGCGACGCGCCGGCGGCGGACCCCAGCAGGTAGGGATCGGCCAGCGGATTGCGGAACAAGCCCTGGGCCAACGCCCCCGCGAGCCCAAACAGGGCCCCCACCAGCCACGCCCCCAGCGATCGGGGCGCACGGATCTCCCAGACGATGAGCTGGACGTCCGCGTCGGTCAGGTCCGCCAGACGCCAACCCTCGCTGCCGGCCAGCAAACCCGCCACGCTGCCGAAGACGGCCACGATCAGCAACCCCCACATCAGCCGCTGACGGCGCAGGCGTTCGCGCTCGCTCATCGTCGCACCCGGGCTCCGTGGTTCGACCGGCTCACGGCTGTCCCCCGGACACCGCACGCACGGCGGTCGCTGATGAGGCGGACGGCAGACGCTTCAGGCATTCGGCCAGCGCCAGCGCGGCCTCGCCCATGCGCGGACCGGGGCGGATCAACACGTCGTAGCGCGGGCCTTCAAAGCCGCAGGTCTGGTGCTCGCGCAGAGCACGCAGCGCCGACCAGCCGGGCCGCTGCGGCATGGCGTCCAGGTTGCGCTGCACGGCCATGATGAGGTCGGGCTGTGCACGCACGATGTATTCGGGATTGAGTTTGGGAAACGGCCCCATCGACGCCGGCACGATGTTGCCGATGCCCAGATGGGCCAGGATCTCTCCCACGAAAGACGAAGCGCCCGCGGCGTGCGGCGACTCGCTCACTTCAAAGTAGACCCTGCGGCCCTTGAACACCGTCGGAGTGAGGGCCGCAGCACGCTGCAGATCCGCATCGATCTTGGATGCCAGCACCTGCGCCTGGCCCGAGCGCCCCAGCAGCGTGGCCACGGTCGTCAATGCGTGCCGGGCGCCCTTCTGATCCTTGGCTTCGAGCGCGACCACCTTCAGACCCAAGGCCTCCAGTCGGTCCAGCACGCGGGCCGACTGCGACGCGATCACCACGTCCGGCTTGAGCGCCACGACACGCTCGACCTGGGCATCTTCCAATCCACCCAGCTTGGGCAGCGCCTTGACCGACTCCGGCCAGTCGGAATACCGGTCGGTGCCCACCAGCCGGGCGCACTCGCCCAAGGCACACACGGTTTCGGTCAGCGAGGGCAACAGGCTGACGATGCGCTGCGGCGGTTGCGGCAGGCGCACGGTCACACCGCGATCGTCCTTGACGACCACTTCGGCCCACGCCGCGGACGCCCACACCGTCGCGCACGCCGCAGCACCCAGGACCCAGCGACGAGCGAATCGCGAAAACGCCATCACGCTTCCCTCACAGACCACCCGGCACAGCGAGCCGCTTCACGGGCAACTCCAGCCCCGCCACCATCATCGTCACGTTCGGGCAGCAGGCCGCCACCTGCTGGTGCAGGCGGCCGAGCTCGTCCACATAGCGGCGAGCCTCGGACGACATCGGCGCCAGGCCCAGGCCGATCTCGTTGGACACCAGCACGACCGGGCCCGGCGCCGCACGCAGCGCAGCGCCGAGTTCGGCCAAGGCGGCCAACCACTGCGCCTCGTCGGCGGCCGGCCCCTCCATCGGCATGAGCCAGCGTGTGAGCCACAGGGTCAGGCAGTCCACCAGCAGCAGCGTGTCCGGGGCAGACCGCCGCCCCACCGCACCCGCCAGATCCCGCCCGACCTCTTCGGCCTCCAGGGCCGGCACCCGCACCGCGCGGTCGGCCTGGTGACGGCGGATGCGCTCGCGCATCTCGTCGTCACCGCCCAAGGCGGTGGCCAACATCACGGCCCGATGGTCAGGCGCCTGCGCCAGCCACTGGGCGGCGCGCAACTCCCCGCAGCGCGACTTGCCGCTGCGTTGACCGCCGAGGATGAACTCGCTGCGAGGGTGCATGCCTGTGGCTCCTGCGATCCGCCGATCAGATCGGCGTCCAGCGCACGCCGACGTAGACCTGACGAGGCTGCGTCGTGTAGTACTGCGCCGTCTCGTAGGCCTGGTTGAACACGTTGTCCACGCGAGATTCCAGGCGCCATTCCTTGGCGAAGCGCCACACCGCGTCGAGGTTCAGCACGGTGTAGCCGGCCAGGCGCCCAGTCTCGGCATTGCTGGCCGCGTCGTAGCGCTTGCCGGAAGCCAGCACCTGTGCGCCCACGGTCCACGCCCCCAGATCGGTGTCCGCCTTCAGGCTGGCGTGACGACGGGCGCGACGGGCCAGCAGGTTGCCGGTGTCGGCATTGCGCGGCGACAGCATGTCCACGCTGCCCGACAGGCGGACAGGGCCGATCTCGGTGCGGCCATCCAACGTCACGCCCTGCAGGCGGGCCACGCCCACGTTGTCGTAGCAGCCGAGCGTCGATGCGCACGAGCCCGCGGCGCCGAACACGATGAGGTTGCGCACGCGGTTACGGTAGACCGTCAGACCGGCCTCGCTCACCCCGCTGCGCCAGTTCAGGCCCGCCTCCACGTTGAAGCCGGCCTCGGGCTTGAGCGAGGCCTTGCCGTACTGGCTGAAGCGGTGGTACAGCGTCGGCGCCCGGAACGAGTTGCTGGCCGACGCGCGCACACGCCATCCCGGCACAAACTCGAAAGCGGCGCCGAGCAAACCCGTGTCGTGACTGCCGAACTCGCTGTCCCGGTCGTGGCGCAAGTGGGCCTGGACCGCCCAGGGACCGTGGTTCCACTGGTCGCCCACACCGATCGCGTTCTGCGACCGATCACCCGCTCCCCCCGCAATGCTGGAGTTATCGAGATGGTCCTCGCGGCGCTCCAGGGTGGCATTGAGGGTGTGCTCACCCAGGGTGTAGGTGTTCAGCCAAGTGGCGGTGCGCAGACGCGTGCGGGTGTCGTACACCGACGGACGGGTCTTGTACTGATCCACGCTCTGCCCCAAGGTGAGCTGGCTGCGCCAGTCCGGGGTCCACTGCGCGATCCAGTTGGCATGGGCCGCGGACGTGTTGTGGAACGCGTGATGGTCCTGGGTCTTGGGAAAGCCGTCGTACTGCGTGTTGGAGTGCTGCCCCGTCACACCGGCCTCCAGGCGCTGCGTGGACGTAAGCTGCCAGCCCAAGCGGGCCGAACCCCCGCGGCTCACATGGCCGTCGTCGTCCGGGTTG
This sequence comes from uncultured Sphaerotilus sp., assembly GCA_964422355.1. Lineage (GTDB taxonomy): Bacteria > Pseudomonadota > Gammaproteobacteria > Burkholderiales > Burkholderiaceae_C > Sphaerotilus. The sequence goes on from CAYRBG010000001.1 coordinate 13,035, forward strand.
TAATTGGAGCTGACGGGGTTGTGGATCGTGCTGAATCCGCCGGAGCGCTCGCCGCCCACGCCCAGGGCATAGTCGAATTCGCCGTTGCCGCCGCTCAGGCGCGCCTCCGCCCGACGCAGGTTGTTCGAACCCAGACCGGCCGCCACGCTGGCCGAAGTGCCCTTCTGGCCCTTGCGGGTGAAGATCTGCACCACGCCGGCCACAGCGTCGGAGCCATAAATGGCACCGGCACCACCGCGCACCACCTCGACACGCTCCACGTCGAACAGGGGAATCGCTTCCCAAGCGGCGCCACCGGTGGACTGGGAGTCCATGCGCACGCCGTCCACCAGGACGGCCATGAAGCGGCTCTCCGCGCCCCGCACAAAACACGAGGTCGTGCCGGTCGGGCCGCCATTGCGGGAAATCTCCAGGCCGGCCGCCGTGCGCAGCAGGTCGGCCACGCTACCGGACGAGCGGCGCTCGATCTCGTCACGACCAAACACCGTCACATCGGCGATCGCCTTGCTGACGCGCTGCGGCGTGCGGGTGGCGGTGATGATCACCGGATCGAGGGCTTCGGCCTGGGTGGCCGCGGAGACCTTGCCGTCAGCAGCCGACTGCGCCAGCGCAGGCACGGCAACCATCGAGGACCAAGCCATGCAGGCCAGCGCCAACGGACGCAGACGCATCGAACGCACGGGCAAAGAAGAAACACCAGCCGCACGCGCGGCAGACAAGATCGGACGCACGCGGCGCCGTTGTGGGGAGGTCATGGAAACAATAGAAGATGAACCCAGGCACCGGCTTCCCCGCCAGGACCTGCATCATGGCGACCGGTGAAGGTCGCCCCCTGTTGGCCGGTATCCGGGCTGGCGAAACAACCGATGCGACCTTCCCGGCGACGAATCACCAGTGGCATGCGCACATCAGCGGGCGGCGTCCAAACTGCATGGACGCGACCGTTCGCTTACCGTTGCGGGGGCAGCTCAGGTTGGCCTGTGGACCGAGCGGTCAAGGCTTCCTGCTTCCCGTTTAACCGTGCGACCGTGAAGGCCGGCACGAGCACCAACACCGCCATTGTAACGACCCACCTGAGCCGAACCCTACAATGTCACGGATTCGGGACATTTGCTCCCATCCTCGGCCCCACACACGCGCCATGTCCACACTCGAAGACCTTGCCGACCGTGTCGAGCGCCTGCTCATGCGCCACGACGAACTCAAGCGGACCAACGCGCTGCTGGAGCAACAACTGTCGGCCGTCTCGGCCGAACGGGACAACCTCAAGTCGCGCCTGTCGGCCGCCCGCCAGCGCATCGACGCGCTGATCGAGCGCCTGCCGCCCAGCGACGAACGACTGTCCAGTCATGAACCGGAAGGCGGTCCGTCCGGCCTGTCCGGGGGAGGCGTCTGAACATGAAGCAGATGGAAGTGACCATCATGGGCCAGAGCTACATCCTGGCCTGCCCCGAAGGCGGTGAGAACACGCTGCTGCTGGCCGTCGACAGCGTCGATCGAGAGATGTGCGCCATCCGCGACGCCGGCAGGGTCAAGGCCCGCGAACGCATCGCCGTGCTGGCCGCGCTCAATCTGGCCTATGCGCTGGCCGAGCGCCCCGTCCCGCCCGCCGCCCCCGCAGTGGAAGCCGGCAGCCCCACCGACGTCAACGGCGAGGACTGGAATTCGGCCGCCTCCAAGGTCGATGTACCGGGCCTGATCGCGCGCCTGGACACCGCGCTGGGCGGTGACGGGCAGCTTTTGTAACTCTCGTTTGGGCTTGCGCGCAAAGGCGAACGCGGCCCTAGAATGAATGCGTCCACCGAGTCTGCGGGGGTTTTATATTTCCTTGAACCGATGCTCTCGCGAGCCTGGGCTTGGAAAATACCCGGTAGGTGCGATCGTCTCGCGTCAGACGAACCCGAAGCCGGGCTGACCTCGCCCCCCTGAATCCCCTGGGTTCAGGAATGCGGCCCTCGGTTCACGGTGGACACCCTCACCCCTGCTCGCGGCCTCTTCGGCCAGCTCCCCGACTTCCAACCATGATCGATCTCCCGCTCGTCCTGGAGCTGCTCGCGCTTGGCTGCATGACCGGCTTCATGGCCGGCCTGCTGGGCATCGGCGGCGGCATGGTGCTGGTGCCCTTCATCACGCACTTTCTGGTTCAGCGGGGCATCGAACCCGGCTTGGCGGTGAAGATGGGCATCGCCACCTCGATGTCGACCATCCTGTTCACGTCCATCTCCAGTGTGCGGGCCCACCACAAGCGGGGTGCCGTGCGCTGGGACTTGGTGCGCAAGCTGGTGCCGGGCATCGTGCTCGGCGGTCTGCTGTCCGGAGCCGGGGCATTTGCCTCCCTCAAGGGCAGTGCCTTGGGGTTGCTGTTTGCAGGCTTTGTCGGGTTCTCGGCCACGCAGATGCTGCTGGACCGCAAGCCCAAACCCACCCGCCAGATGCCCGGCCCGATGGGCAGCCTGGGTGCCGGGGGCCTCATCGGCTTCGTGGCCGGTCTGGTCGGCGCGGGCGGCGGCTTCATCTCCGTGCCGTTCATGACGTGGTGCAACGTCGTCGTCCATCAGGCCGTAGCCACCTCGGCCGCACTGGGATTTCCGATTGCGCTGGCCAACGTGGTGGGCTATGTCATTGGCGGCTGGCACCTGCACACGGGCGTGCCCGGAACCTTGGGCTTCCTGTGGATTCCCGGCACCCTGATCGTCGCCTGCGTCAGCGTGCTGACCGCCCCCTTGGGCGCCAAGGCCGCCCATGCCATGGACACCAAACGCCTCAAGCGTGTATTTGCGTTTGTGCTTTATGGTCTGGCAGGCTACATGCTCTGGCGTGCCCTGACCGCCTGAACGCCCGCAAGAACAACTCAAGGGCTGGCGGCCGCCCCTTTGCCCCGGCCTGCTTCAGGGCCGTTCGACACCCATACGCCGGGTCCGTGTCAGAGGGGGCAGTCGGCGAGACTGACGGTTGCCGCCGCCACGCGGTTGCCACCGACGGTGCGCGCCTGGTTGAGCGCTCGGATGGCCACTTGGCTGAGCTCCTCCAGCGACTGGGCATTGTGGGGAAAGGAAGCCACCCCCACCGTCACCTCAAAGCCGAAGGACTGTCCGTCCTGCACGACCACATGGGCCGCGCAGGCACGCCGCAGGTGTTCGGCCCGGGAAAAGCCGATCGCCAAGCCGACACCCGACAGCAGCACGGCGTAGCGGTCATCGGCCAGCTGGGCCAGCACATCCATGGCACGCGTGCCGCTGCGCAGGATCTGCGCCATGGCATCGCTGACCCGCGACACGGCCACAGGACCAAAGCGGTCCCGCACCACCTCCAGCCGATCCACCGCCACCAGCAACAACGCGAACTCGCGCTGCTCGCGCTGCGACAGGGCGACCTCACGGCGCAGGTGCTCCTCGAAATGCTCGCGCCGGAACAGGTCGACCGGGCGGTCTCCGCCCTTCGTCAGCTCCTTGCGCAGTTGTTCGTAATCGACCTGATGGCGCTCGATCTGAGCCAGCGCCCTCTGCAGCTGATCGGCATTGCGGCGCCGCTCGGTCGCATCGGTCCAGATCGTGAGCAGGCGTGCCTTCTGGTCCGATGAGGGAGCCAGCAGCATGCGGTGGGCACGCACGTCGACCGTGCGGCCTGAGCGGTCAAAACGGTGCTCGCCCGCAACGACCGATTGCCCGGCCGTCACGGCCCGCAGATCGCCCGCCTTCACGCACTGCGCATCGGCAGCGGGCAGCATCTGTGCGTCCGTCCGCCCCGACAAGGCGGCCACGCCCTCCGCGCCCAGAAAGGCCAGCATCGGCCCGTTGGCCCACTCATACGTTCCGGTCTGCACTTCCTTGACCGACAGCATGATCCCCTCGGACTCGCACCAAGCCAGCAGTCCGCCGATGATCTCCGTTGTTTCCGTCACTGTGTGCAGTCCATCAGGCTGAGTCAGGGGCCGGATGATACGCAGCCCGATCGCACCAAGGGGCCACCCGGCTGGTATCCATATGTGAAATCAGCCCATCAGAAGCTGCATGCTGCGCTCGTACTCGCTGGTGAGTCGCTCGAACTGCGCCAGCAGCTCTTCGCTGGCCGCCGCAAGCGCCAGTCGCCCCTGGTTGGTCTGATTGGCCGTGACCCCCTGCAGCATGCGCTGCCAGGATCCCTCCACACCGGCCAGCTCCGCCTGGATGGTCGGCGTGCTCAGGGGCAGATCGCGCAGGAATCGCAAGGACGTCTCGAAGGACTCGACCGTGGAACCCTGATCGGTCGCACCCCCGACTTCCGCCTCCTCGGCACGCCCCGCCGGCGCCAAGCCCTGCAACAGCACCTGCTTGGCCAGGCGTTGGGTGAGCATGCGCTGACGGCCCGACACATTGATGACCTCCAACGTGGTCACCGGCCCGGTGCTCGCCAAGGCTTTGGTCAGGCGCTCGGCCTGAGCCAGCAGATCCTCGCCATGGCGGTCGATGTGGGAGAGCTGCGCTGCAGAAATGGGCGCATCCAGCAAAGCCCGCAGCCCGCTCCAGGTGGAAGACACCGCCGACAGCAGATCGCCAAACGTCGGGCGCGACAGGCTGCGGTCCAAGTGCTGCAGGATCTGCTCGACCTGCTGACGCGAATCGGCCAGCAGCGCCCTGGAGCCCGCCACCTCCACCTGCGCCACCAGCAGCGCATACAGCTTGACGATGCGTTGCGACAGCATGCGCAGGCGGCCCGCGCGGTTGATCGCCTCGGCATAGTGCGCCGCATCGATGACCTGCTGCGACACCTGTCCCAGCCTCATCTTGCTGTGCATGGATGCCGAGCGCAGCAGACGGAAGGCCTCGTCTTCGCTGACGTGGCGCGAAGTCATAAGAATGCCCTTGGCACGGTCCACCAGCTTGCGCTCGTTGTAGCGCTGGTTGATTTCCAGCAACTCGGTGCGCAGCGCGGTTTCAACGCGCCAACGGGCCTGCGCCAACTGCAGCAACGGCCGCAACCGCTCCGGGGCATAACCATTGACGACCCAGCCGTGTATGCCGCTCTTCAGCGCCTGCTCCATCGGCTCGACCCGCACATCGCTGGTGAACATCAACACCGGCCGGGGCGCCGCCGAAGCCAGCAGGGAGGTGGCCTCAAACAGCTCGGGACCCGGCAAAGGCTCCCAGACCACGACCGCATCTGGTGCATGACGCACCGCCTCGCGCACCAAAACATGGCATTCGCAGTGCCCGAGCACATGGAATCCCGCCGACTGCAGGTCCACCGCAAGTTCAGGCATGGAGGGAACAGCCGTGGTGGCCAGAAGAATCTTGGTGATCACGTCGCTCAACCGGGAAAGGGGTCAGTTTGAACCGGTCCGCAAGGCCCGGCCGCCAGAGACATACAAACACCATGCCACGCTTCGGTGCACCATGAACTCGCACAGTGCCCACATCCCCAAGATGGGGTTCATTCATCCATGCACACGGTACACGGAGGCGACAGCCCCACTGGCACGTGCCTTGCAACCAACCGTGCAAGAAGCCACGAAGCAGCGGCTTCGGCCGGTTGAACAGCACCGCCGGTCATGTGCACGTTGATGTGTGCAGCCATGTGCGTCTTCCGATGATCGGATCGATCGTCGGCATCTGCCCGCCAGATGAACGACACATGCGCCCCATGAACAAACCCAAACTCGTGATGATCGGCAACGGCATGGCCGGCGTTCGGACGCTGGAAGAGCTGTTCAAGCTGGCCCCTGACCGGTACGACATCACCGTCTTCGGTGCCGAGCCGCACCCCAACTACAACCGCATCATGCTCTCCCCCGTGCTGGCCGGAGAGCAGACGCTGGACGAGATCATCCTCAACCCGCTGCCGTGGTACGACGCCCACGGCATCACGCTGCATCTCGGCAAGAAGGTGGTCGACGTGGACCGCGAGCACCGCATCGTCACCGCCGCCGACGGCACCACCGCCGCCTACGACGTCCTGCTGATCGCCACCGGCTCGGTGCCGTTCATCCTGCCGGTGCCGGGCAAGGATCTGGACGGCGTCATCAGCTACCGCGACATCGCCGACACCAACACCATGATCGAGACGGCGCGCACGCACCGCCATGCCGTGGTCATCGGCGGCGGCCTGCTGGGCCTGGAAGCGGCCAACGGCCTGAGGCTGCGCGGCATGGAGGTCACGGTCGTGCACCTGATGCCCTGGCTGATGGAGCGCCAACTTGACCCCACCTCCGGCCAGCTGCTGCGTCAGGCCCTGGAAGAACGCGGCCTGAAGTTCCGCCTCGGCGCGCAGACCCAGGAACTGCTCGGTGACGCCCAAGGTCGGGTGCGCGCCGTGCGCTTTGCCGACGGCAGCGCAGAAGCTGCCGACCTTGTCGTGATGGCCGCCGGCGTGCGCCCCAATGACGAGCTGGGCCGCAAGATGGGTCTGGAGGCAAGCCGCGGCATCGTCGTCTCCGACACGCTGCAGACCAGCGACCCTCACATCCGTGCCGTGGGTGAATGCGTCAACCACCGCGGCGTGTGCTACGGCCTGGTGGCGCCGTTGTTCGAGCAGGCGCAGGTGCTGGCCGCCCATCTGGCGGATCCCGCCTCGACGGCCGCCTACACCGGCAGCCAGACCTCGACCAAGCTGAAGGTCACGGGCATCAACCTGTTCTCGGCCGGCGACTTCATGGGCGGTGAAGGGTGCCAGGACCTCCTCCTGACCGACCCGGCCGAGGGCGTCTACAAGAAGCTCGTGATGCGCGACGACCAGCTCGTGGGCGCCTGCCTGTACGGCGACACCGAGGACGGTGCCTGGTACTTCCGTCTGATCCGCGAAAACACCCCGGTGGGCGCCCTGCGCGACCACCTGATGTTCGGCGAGAGCCACGCCCGCGCTGGAGCCCTGCAATGACCGAAACCCGTTCCACCTGCCCCTACTGCGGCGTCGGCTGCGGCGTCGTCATCGAAAGCGAAGGCGCTCAAATCGTTGGCGTGCGCGGCGACAAGGACCACCCGGCCAACTTCGGCAAGCTGTGCACCAAGGGCTCGACCCTGCACCTGACCGCCTCGGACGCCGTCGCCCGCGCCACCCGCCTGCTGCAGCCCCAGCTTCGCGCCGAGCGGGGCCAGGCCCCCCAGGTGATTTCGTGGGACGCCGCCTACGACTTGGCCGCCGACCGCTTTGCCGAGATCATCCGCACCCATGGCCCGGACGCCGTGGCCTTCTACCTGAGCGGCCAACTGCTGACCGAGGACTACTACGTCTTCAACAAGCTGGGCAAGGGCCTGATCGGCACCAACAACGTCGACACCAACTCGCGCCTGTGCATGTCCAGCGCGGTGGCCGGCTACAAGCGCACGCTGGGCGCCGACGCGCCGCCGTGCAGCTACGAGGACTTTGCCTTCGCCCACACGGTGTTCATCAGTGGCAGCAACACCGCCTGGGCCCACCCCATCCTGTTCCGCCGCCTGGAGGAAGCGCGCCGCGCCAAGCCGAATCAGCGCTGGATCGTGGTCGATCCCCGCCGCACCGAGACCGCCGACTCGGCCGACCTGTTCCTGCAGATCCAGCCCGGCACCGACGTGGCGCTGTACCACGGCATGCTGCACGTGCTGCTGGCCGAAGGCCTGACGGATGCGGCCTACATCGCCGCCCACACCGAAGGCTTTGAGGCCCTGCGCGAGGCCGTCCAGGCCTGGACCCCGGCGCGCGCCGCCGCCGTCTGCGGCATTGCCGAAGCCGACCTGATTCAGGCGGCCCGCTGGTTCGGTCAGTCCGACCGCCGTGGCCTTGCCGCACCGGCCGGCACGATGTCGCTCTACTGCCAAGGCCTGAACCAGAGCTCGGCCGGCACCGACAAGAACGCCGCGCTGATCAACCTGCATCTGGCCACCGGCCAGATCGGCCGCGCCGGCGCCGGCCCGTTCTCGCTGACCGGCCAGCCCAACGCCATGGGCGGCCGCGAAGTGGGCGGCTTGGCCAACCTGCTGAGCGCCCACCGCGACCTCGCCAACGCCGAGCACCGCGCCGAAGTGGCCCGCCTGTGGGGCATCCAGGACGTGCCGGCCGCCCCCGGCAAGGGCGCCGTGCAGATGTTCGAGGCCGCCGCCGACGGCGAGATCAAGGCCCTGTGGATCGCCTGCACCAACCCACTGCAGTCGCTGCCCAACGCCGCGACCGTGCAGCGTGCGCTGGAGCGTGCCGAGTTCGTCGTCGTGCAGGAAGCCTTTGCCACCACCGCCACCTGTGCCTACGCCGACCTGCTGCTGCCGGCCACCACCTGGGGCGAAAAGGACGGCACCGTCACCAACTCCGAACGCCGCATCAGCCGCGTGCGCCCGGCCGTGCCGGCCCCGGGTCAGGCCCGTCACGACTGGCTCATCGGCGTGGAGTTCGCCCAGGCGCTGGAACAGCGTCTGCCCGAGCGCCTGCACGGCCAGACCACCCTCTTTCCTTACCCCACGCCGGAATCGGTGTGGAACGAGCACCGCGAAAGCACCCGCGGCCGCGACCTGGACATCACCGGCCTGAGCTTCGCCATGCTGGAGTCGCAAGGCCCACAGCAATGGCCGTTGCCGGAGGGCGCCACCGAGGGCAAGGCACGCCTGTACGAAGACGGCGTGTTCCCGACCGCCAATGGCCGCGCCAAGTTCTCCGCCGCCGACTTCCGCCCCGTGGCCGAGCCCCGCGACGACCGGTACCCCTACTCGCTGATCACCGGGCGCCTGCGCGACCAGTGGCACGGCATGAGCCGCACCGGCACGCTGGGCCGCCTGTTCGGCCACGTCGCCGAACCGGTGGTTGAGGTGCACCCCAACGATCTGGTCCAACTGGGTCTGAAGGACGGCGATCTGGCGCAGATCGCCTCGCGCCGCGGCACGCTGGTGCTGCCGGTGTCGGCCAACGACACGGTGGCGCCGTCACAGGTCTATGTGCCGATGCACTGGGGTCCCGAAGTGCTGGGCGGCCGCGACACCCGAGGCCAACTGCGCTTGGGCGTCAACGGCCTGACCCTGCCCGAGACTTGCCCGACCTCGCGCCAGCCCGAACTCAAGCACAGCGCCGTGCGCATCGAAGCGGCCCACCTCCCCTGGCGCATGCTGGGTCTGGCCTGGCTGCCACAGGAACAGGCCCTGCAGGCCCGCGAGGCCCTCAAGCCCCTGATGGGTGAATTTGGCTACGCGGTGGTCCTGCCCTTCGGCCGCGAACCTCATGCCGAGGGCCTGGTCGGCGTGCTGTGGCGTGCCGCCGCCGAGCAGCCCGCCGCGCCGGAGCACATCCGCCGTGTGGCCGAGATTCTGGGCATGGACAGCCGCAACGCCATGCACTACGAAGACCTCGCCCGCGGTCAGCACCGCTGGGTGCGCATGGAGACCGACACGGCCACCGACGGCACGAGCTTCAAGATCCTGCGCGGCGTCATGCTGGCCGGCGACACCCGCGCCGAAGCCTGGATCCGCACCCTGCTGCAGGACGAACAGCCGGCACAACGCTTCGGCCGGCTGCTGCTGTCAGGCAGCGCCGAAGCCCCGGTCCCGATCGTTGCCCGCGGCAAGCAGATCTGCACCTGCTTCAACGTCAACGAGCCCGAAATCATCGCCGTGCTGCACCGCACCTGCGGGTCGCCCGACGAGCGCCTGGCCGGCCTGCAGGGCGAGTTGCGCTGCGGCACCAACTGCGGCTCGTGCCTGCCGGCCCTGCGCACGCTGGTTCAGCGCCATGCGTTCACCTCGAAGGCCCCCGCACCCACCGCGTCCGAAACGCAGGAGGCCTGACTCGCCGCATCTTCATTCATCCCCGAGTCCCTGAAGACGTCCTCGTCCGGTCGTCGCCCATCAGGCGCGGATCGACAGGCTGCGGGCATCCGTCCCCTCGGAGCACCGCACCGCCTTCGCGCCGTTCATCTTCCTTTGTCCACTTCCCACCGAAAGCTCGCCATGGCGGACTACAAGACCTTCCTCAAATCGGGGCACTGGCCCACCCTGCTGGCCTCGTTCCTCTATTTCGACTTCACCTTTGCGATCTGGGTGCTCAACGGCGCCATGGCACCGTTCATCTCGGAAACGTTCAGCCTCACGCCGGCCCAGAAGGGCTTCATGATCTCCGTGCCCATCCTGGCCGGGGCACTGATGCGCTTCCCGCTGGGCATCCTGGCGCAGTACATCGGCCGCAAGAGCGCGGCTCTCACCGAGATGGGCCTGATCGTGCTGGCCCTGGTCTACGGCTACATGTTCGTCGACACCCACAGCGAGGTCATCGCCATGGGCGTGCTGCTGGGCATCGCCGGCGGCAGCTTCGGCATCGCGCTGTCGCTGGGCTCGGGATGGTTCCCGCCCAAGTACAAGGGCCTGGCCATGGGCATTGCGGGTGCCGGCAACTCCGGCACCGTGCTGGCCGTGCTGTTCGCGCCGCCGCTGGCGATGAAGTTCGGCTGGCAGGCCGTCTACGGCATCGCGGCCGCCACCATGGTGATCCCGATGATCGTCATGGCCGTGATCGCCAAGGAGCCGCCCGACACCGAGCACCAGTCCTTCCGCGAGCACATCTCCTGCCTGTTCGAGAAGGACGGCTGGGCCTTCAGCCTCATCTACATCATCACCTTCGGCGGCTTCATCGGCCTGGCCAACTTCCTGCCGACCTACTTTCACGACCAGTTCGGCGTCACCAAGGTGCAGGCCGGTCAGCTCACCATGCTGGCCACGCTGATGGGCTCGGCCACCCGCGTGCTGGGCGGCTACATCTCCGACCGCTGGGGCGGCGTCAACGCGCTGACCGCCGTGCTGGTCATGGTGATCATCACCCTGGTGATCTGCGGCACGATGGGCCAGAACCTGGCGCTGACCACGGTGCTGTTCATGTTCTGCTTCGCCTCGCTGGGCGCGGGCAACGGCGCGCTGTTCCAGCTGGTACCGCTGCGCTGGCCGGTGACCACCGCCGTGGCCGGTTCGATGATCGGTGAGATCGGCGCCCTGGGCGGCGGCTTCATCCCCAATGCGATGGGCCTGTCCAAGCAGTACTTCGGCTCCTACTTCGGCGGTTTCGCGGCGTTCGCGGTGCTGGGCGTGGTGGTGATCGTGATGATGCGCATCATGCAGATCCGCTGGACCCGCACCTGGGCCGAAAAGGGTGGCCGCGCCCGCTCCACACCGTCGACCGTCGGCACCTACTGATTTCTTCTCCTCGGCAACTTCATCTCCTCGGCCTTCGACGATCCACAAGATCAGAGCGGGTTCTTCGTGCGCCGGACCGCGTCACCCGCGGCCCGGCGCTTTTTTGTTCACTGCTGAACGGCGCGCTCGATGGTCTGCTGACGGATATTGGGTCCGTCGTTTTGCACATAGGGTGCGATCAGCGGGCTGGCGATCACCTTCTGCCCCTTTTCGGCCCTGACCCCAGGAGCATCGGCGGCGTCGGCCGTCCGTACACCCGGCGTGGGCGGAACCACCGTGACCGTCCCCCCCTGGATGGCCAATTCCTCCGTGCCCTCGGGACATCCGCCCTCGGTGTAGATGACCCGCTTGCCTTTGCGGCATTTGTGCGGCCCCCCCACCGGCGTCGGCGCCGCCCGCCGAATGAGCTGCTGCACAGAACCTGCCTCAGGAACGCCGCCGGCCGAGGGGGCCGTTCCGGCATCGGGCCAAGCCGACGCCTGGGTCGTGAACGCAGCGGACGGTGGCTCAGGCGCATCCATCCAGACGGAGCGATAGCGCCAACCGGTGGCCGCCACCACGAGCACCAACGCGCCTCCCAAAAAACGAGAAATGAACATGCAGTCGCCTCCCCGGCGATTCAATCTTGGAGCAGAAATCTCCCCGAGCGGGTCGACACTCTAGTCAGCCCTGCCCGGGCGCAGAAGGATCGATGCTACGGAGTTTCGGCATCGCGGAAAGACCTCACACGAACGCCTCTCTCCAGACACAAAAGGGATACGATTGCGTACCCGGGGAGCGTTTTTTCATTTCGATCCCGCCTCCTCCCGATCCTCCTTTCACATCGGCGTCTCGTGTCAGTGGTTCGGTGCTTTTTTGCCTGGTGTCTGATCGGCCTGTGCACCTGGGCATCGGCCCAGCGCGTCCCGCTGACCGAAGCCGAGGCCGCCTGGGTGGCCAGCCATCCCGTGGTGGACGTGGTCCTGATGGATCACCAGGAGCCCTACCACCAGCGCAAGGCCAACGGCCATGCCGATGGTTATGCCATCGACATGCTGCTGCTGCTGGGCGAGCGTGCGGGCCTCAAATGGCACTACCAGTGGGCACCCAGCGCGGCGGAGGCCCAGCGGCGCCTGGCCCGCGGCACCGCCCTGATGACGCCGCTGATGTCGCCCGACTCCGCCGCGGGCCAGGCCGTGACCTTTCCCGGTGCGCTGCTGTCGATGGAACAGGTGTTGGTCAGCCGCTCCGACGTGCCCGACGTGTCCGAGGCGCAGAACTTTGCCGGGCGCCGCCTGGCCCTCGTCACCGGAGAGGATCCCAGCGAAACCTTGCGCCGGGAATTCCCCCTGGCCCATACGCGGGCCTTCGGCTCTCTGCGCGAAGCCCTGCAGGCCGTCTCGACCGGTGAGGCCGACCTTTGCGCCGCCTGGCTGCACCCGGCGCTGTACCTGATCGAGGCCCAACTGCTGGCCAACCTGCGCGTCCACCGGGAAGAACGTGCCGACCGCAGCTTCATGGGGCCGGCAGTGTCGGCCCATGCCCCCGAGCTGCACCACATCCTGCGCAAGGCCATCGAGTCCCTGAGCCCGGCCGAGCGCGCGGGCATTGCCAAACGCTGGCTGCCGACGGGCGCGGGCGTGCTCTGGGCTCCCGGTCAGGTCTCGCTGAGCCCCGCGGAGAGAGCATGGCTGCAGCAGCAAGGCGACGTGCGCATCGGCTTCGACCAGGACTTTTCACCGTTCACCAAGCTGGGACGGCTCGGGCGCTTCGAGGGATTGGGCGCAGACATGTTCCGGCTGGCCGCGCAGAAGGTGGGGCTGCGGGTCATCGACCAGACCGGCGGAACCTTTGCGCAGACCTACAGCCGCGCCGCCGAGGGCGAGATCGACGTGGTCATCGGCATGGCCCGCACCGAGCTGCGCCGCCAGCAGTTTGAGTTCATCGGCCCGTTCTCCGTCGCCCCCACCGTGATGGTGATGCGCAGCCAGGACCCGCGCCTCTGGCGCAGCCCGGACGACATGGACGGCGGCCCCTTGGGCCTGCTGAAGGACCACTTTCTGGCCCCGGAGCTGCGTTCTCGGCATCCCAGCCTGAAACTGGTGGAGTTCAATGCCCAGGCCGATGTGCTGGCCGCGCTGGACGCCGGCAGCGTCGCCGCCGCGCTGGGCAACTCCACCGTCATCAACCGCCTGATCGACGAACGCTACATCGGGCACCTGCGGGTCACCGGGCTGATCCCGGACGCCGACAGCGAGCTGTTCTTCGGCGTGCCCAAGAACAAGCCGGAACTGGCGCGGCTGCTGGCCAAAGGCTTTGCTGCCGTCACGCCGGGCGAAGCCACCGAGATTCAGCGCCGGTGGCTGCTGATCACCGTGCAGCCGGGCCTGACCTGGCAAGAGGTGTCCCGGTGGGCCCTGCCGCTGGGTCTGGCCACACTGATCGTCATCGGCGTGCTCTGGCGCAGCAACCGAGGGCTGACCGAGGCCCACCGCGCGGAAGCCCAGGCGCGGCAGACGGCCGAAGCCGCCACGCAGGCGCGCGGACGCTTCCTCGCTTTCCTGTCGCACGAGATCCGCGGCACGCTGATGGGCATCCGTTCGGGCGTGACGCTGCTGCGCGGGCGCACCGACCCGGCCCAGCAGGCGCCCCTGCTGGACGCCATCGCCCCCTCCGCCGACAGCCTGGGTGAACTGCTTGAAACCACGCTGCAGCGAGAGCGCTCCATCTCCAAACCGCTGCCGCTGCAGGCCCAGACGGTGGACCTCGCCGCTTGGTGGCGGGGCGTGGTCGAACCCTGGGCGCTCACCGCCCAGGCCAAGGGCGTGCGATGGAGTTGCGATGCGCTCTCCGAGACGGGTCCCTGGTGTTTTGACGGCATCCGGCTCGGTCAGGTGATCGGCAACCTGCTGGACAACGCCGTCAAATTCACCCCCCAAGACGGCTCCGTCGTCGTGCGTGCCGCCTGGGACGCAACCGCCGGGCGCCTCACGGTCAAGGTGCTCGACACCGGCCCTGGCCTGGGAGCCGGCTCGTCCGAAGGCCTGTTTGCCCCGTATTTCCAGGGTGAGGCCGGCCGCCAGGCCCACACGGGAGCGGGCCTGGGACTGGCCGTGTGCAAGCAGATCGTCGACGCCATGGACGGCACGCTGACGGGCGAGGATCGTCCCGGGGGGGGCGCCATCTTCACCGTGGACGTGCCCCTGCGGCTACCGCCGCAGGCGGTCTGACGACCGCCGAAGCCGTTCCCCCTCTCAGCCGATCGTGGCGGGCAAGCGCGCCCATGCATGCTCACTTGGGCAGCAGCGCCAGCAAGGCGATCAAGCCCAGATTCAAGGCCATCGACGCCAGGAAGGCCAACTTCCAAAGCATGGCCGGGTCGCGCATCGCCAGCGGGGTGGCCGGTGGTGGCGCCACCGGGCGGGACGCACCGCGCTCCAGCGCCAGCAACAACTCTTCCGCCGTCTCGAAACGCTGTCGAGGATCGCGCGCCACGGCCTTGAGCAGCAAGGCGTCCAGCCAGATCGGCACGTCCGGTCGCAGGCGCGACGGCGGCGCCGGGTCGCGCTTGTAACGCCCGGTCTGATAGGGCTCGATCTCGCCATAGGGCAGGCGGCCGGTCACCCATTCGTAGAGCGTGACCCCCAGGGCAAACAGGTCACTGTGGGCATCGGGAGGTTGAGGCGGATCGTCCCACTGCTCAGGGTTCATGTAACTGGGTGTGCCGGCGTGCAGCGTGCACTGGCTGCGCGGCTCGCGGCCCGAGACGGCCACGCCCAGGTCCAGCACCCGCCACTGGCCGTCTTCACCCAGGTGCAGGTTGCCGGGCTTGATGTCGCGGTGCACGACACCCGAGCGGTGCAGACGCCCCAGGGCTTTGGCCATGGCGGTGGCCCCCTGCAGCACATCGGCCAAGGGTGCGCGTTCCTTGCCGTCGTACCGGGCCATGATCTGCTCGAGCGTGCGGCCGTTGTGCCAGTCGAACACGGTGTAGAACGCGCTGGGCTGACGCGCATCGCGCACCCGCACGAACCCGGCCGATTCGGTGGCGGACAGCCGTTCGGTCAGACGTGAACCCAGCCAGGACTCGTGGGCCAACATGGCACGCTCGTCCTGGTCGCTGGCACGGCTCTCGTGCAGCGTCTTGATGGCCACCAGCGAGCCGTCGCGCTCATCGCGGGCCTGGTACAGGCGGTGCACGCCCGTGTCGGCAACATTGGCCGTGACGGTGTAGTGATCAAGCCTGCTGCCCACCTGCAGACGCGGCGGCACAGGCAGCGCACGCCCGGCCAACAGCACGTCGTCGTATCGCCCGGAGGCCAGACCGCGGATCTGCAACACCACGGCCGTGCAGTTGTCCCGGCTGCCGGCCTCCAGCGCGGCTTCGACCAGCGCATCGGCCCGCGTCTGCGACGTGCCTTCCTGCGTCAGCAGCGCCGTCATGCGCTTGCGGTTGAGCGAGTTGTGCACGCCGTCGCAGGTCAGGACCAGCACGTCTCCCACACACAGCGTGCCTTGGTAGAAATCCAGCCGGATCGGATCATCCAGCCCCACGGCCCGGGTCAGGCCGCTGCGGAAATCGCCCTGGTCCAGCGCATGGTCCTGCGTCAACAGCGACAACTCGCCTTCGCGCAGCAGCCAGGCCCGGGTGTCTCCCACATGGGCCACGGTGTAGCTGTGGCCGCGCAGCACCACGGCGGTCAGGGTCGTCAGGGCGCTCTCGGGCTCGCGCACCCGCTGCCCGTCCGGCCCCCGGGAGATGGACTCCTGCAGGCGGTTGTGCGCCAGCAGCCAGGTGTTCTGCGACGCGATCAGCCGCTGCAGCGCCACCGTCGTGTCCCAGGTGGGCGACACGCTGAAATAGTCCCGCACGACGGTGCGCACCGTGCTCTGCGAGGCCAGCCGCCCCCCGCCGCCGGTCGACACGCCGTCGCCGATGGCGGCGATCCACCCCATCGCCTGATCGGACGGCTGAGGCTGATTGACGGCAGCAAAGTCCTCGTTGCGTTCCCGCTTGCCGCACTCGCTGCGCAGGCCGATGTCGATGTCGAAGCTCATGCCCGGCGATTGTCCGAGAGGACCTCTCGGAAAACCAGAAATCTTCCTGCCCATCGTCGCGGATCCGCACGCCCCGCCCGGCAAAGATGGCCGCCTCACACTACCATCGCGGCCGTCACCTGCAGCAGTGAGGACCGGTTCATGTCCATTGCCCCTTACCTGAAGATCATCGGCCGCGGCAAGGAAGGCGCACGCGCCCTGGACCGCGCCCAGGCGCTGGACCTGATGCAGCGCATCCTGGGCGGCCAGGTGAGCGATCTGGAGCTGGGCGCCTTTGCGCTGGCCATGCGCATCAAAGGAGAGAGCCCGGACGAGCTCGACGCCTTCGTCGAAGCCGCCCAGGCCCACACCCTGCCCCTGCTGAGCGCGCGCCCCGCCGTGCTGCTGCCCAGCTACAACGGTGCACGCAAGCTGCCCAACTTCACCCCGCTGCTGGCCCTGCTCTTGGCCCGCCAGGGCGTGCCGGTGTTGGTGCACGGCCCCTTGACCGACCCCGGCCGCGTCACCAGCGCCGAGGTGTTCTCGGCCCTGGGGCTGCCGCCTGTGGACACCGCCGAAGCGGTGCGGGCGCGGTGGTCGGCCGGTCAGCCCGCCTTCGTGTCGCTGGACGCACTCAATCGCCCGCTGGCCCAGTTGTTGGCGGTGCGCCAGGTGCTGGGCCTGCGCAACCCGGGCCACACCATCGCCAAGCTGCTGCCGGCCGTGCCCGGCGCGCTGCGCGTCGTCAACTACACCCATCCGGAATACGCTCAGAGCCTGGCGCAGTACGTCAGCCTGACCGGTGCAAACGCCATGCTCATGCGCGGCACCGAAGGCGAGCCTGTGGCCGACTGTCGTCGCCAGCCAAGGCTGGACGTGTTTCTCGGCGGCCAGCACGCTCCTGAGCTGAGCTGCGCCCCTGCCGAAGGACCGGTGACCACCCTGCCCGAGTTGCCAGAAAGCATCCAGGCCGAGAGCACCGCCCAACACATTCAGGCCTGCCTGGAAGGTCGGCGGGCGACACCGGCCCCCGTGGCCGAGCAGGCCCGCCTGCTGATCGCGGCGCTGGGCCGCATGGGAAGCTGAGTGACTGGATTCCCAAGGGCACATCGCACCTGGCGCATCTGCTTGTGGATGCTGGTGATCGTCATCACCTACCTCGCCACTTCGCCCTCGCCCCCCCGCACCGTTGATTTCGGGCTGGACAAGATCAACCACGCGGTCGCCTTTGCCGTGCTCGGCGCCGTGGCCATGGTGGGCTACGGGCGGGCCGCCTGGGTCCGCGTCGTCCTGTGGCTGCTGGGTTTTGGCATCGCCATCGAAATCGCGCAGACCCAGGTGCCGGGACGCTCGGCAGAGGCGGCCGACCTGTTGGCCGATGGGGTCGGCATCGCCATCGGGCTGGGGATCGCCCGGATCCTCACCGCCCGGCAACGTCGGCAAGCTGGCAGACAATGAGCCCACCATGAACCCCACCCGCTTCCCGATCCCTCTGCGCAGAAGTTGGGCGCTTCCCCTGCTCTGGCTGGCTGCCACTTCGGCCTGGGCACAGAACCCTTCCCTCTGGTTCGACGCCGACCACCGGCCCAACAGCCAGAGCCGTCAGGCCTTGGAGCTTCTGAGCAACGCCTCCGCCGATGGTTTGCGCCCCCAGGACTACCGAGTCGACGTGCTGCGCAAGTGGTTCGGCCCCGCCAGCGATGCGCCCGCTTCGCAGGAGATCGAGGCCAAGGCCGACGCGGCGCT
The DNA here is from genome assembly GCA_964422355.1 of uncultured Sphaerotilus sp. Classification (GTDB taxonomy): domain Bacteria; phylum Pseudomonadota; class Gammaproteobacteria; order Burkholderiales; family Burkholderiaceae_C; genus Sphaerotilus. The sequence goes on from CAYRBG010000001.1 coordinate 30,908, forward strand.
CACCTCGGCGGTGGTGCTCTACCTCGAAGACCTGCACCAGGGCCGCGTGCGCCCCAAGGAGGTTCAGGCCAACTACGACCCCTCGCGCGACGCTTCGACCTTCGATGCCCGGTCCGTGCTCGAACGGGCCTTGGCCGAGCAGCGCCTGGACGCGGCCGCCCGCACCGCTGCGCCGACACTGCCGATGTATGCCGAACTGCGCGAGGAGTTGCGCCGCTACCGCGATCTGGCCACCCAGCCCCTGTGGAAACAGCCTCTGCCGCCGCTGCCCGGCGCGGGCCGCAAGTCCGTTGGAAAACTGACCCCGGGTCAGGCCTACACCGGCGTGGCACCGCTGGCCCAGCGTCTGCGGATCCTGGGTGACCTGTCCGAGTCCACCGCGGCCCCCACCGCCAACGGTGGACGTTACGAGGGCGCTCTGGTCGAGGCCGTCAAAGCCTTCCAGACCCGCCACGGCCTGACCGCCGACGGCGTCATCGGCGGGACCACCTGGGCGCAGCTCAACGTCACCCCCGCCGACCGCGCCCGACAGATAGAAATCACGATGGAGCGCCTGCGCTGGACCCCGCTGACACAGGGGCCGCGCCAGATCACCGTCAACATCCCGGAGTTCACGCTTCGGGCCTACGAGGTCGACAACGGCCAAATCTCCGTGCAGCGGGAGATGCGAGTCATTGTCGGCAAGGCCCTGGACACCCGCACCCCGGTGTTCGACGAAAACATGCGCTTCGTCGAATTCAGCCCGTACTGGAACGTGCCCCCGTCCATCGCTAAGGAAGAGCTGATTCCGCGCCTGCGGCGCGATCCGGGCTACTTCCAGCGCATGGATTTCGAGTTCGTGGGGGCCGGAGGCGGCGACCGCGTTCTCACCGGCGGCAAGCTCGACGCCGTTCTCGCCGGGCAGATGCGCATCCGCCAGCGTCCGGGCGACAAGAATGCGCTGGGCGACATCAAGTTCGTCTTCCCCAACCGCGACAACATCTACCTGCACCATACGCCCTCGGTCGGCCTGTTTGCGCGGGACCGCCGCGACTTCAGCCACGGCTGCATCCGGGTCGAAAAGCCGGTCGAACTTGCCACCTTCGTGTTCAAGAACATGCCTGGCTGGGACGAATCCAAGATCCGTCAGGCCATGGAAAAGGGCACCTCCATGACGGTGAAGTTGACCGAACCCATCCCCGTGCTGATTGCCTACGGAACCACCGTGGTCAAGAATGGTCGTATCCACTTCTACGATGACATTTACGGCCTGGACCGCCAGCTCGAAGCTGCTCTGCAGAAGCACGGCAAGGAGCGCGACGCCGGCCTTTGAGTCCAAAGCGAGACGAGGATGAGCAGTCACCACCCCTCCAAGCCCGGGTACGCCCGCCGCCACTTTCTGCGTCACACGGCCAAACTCGCCGCCGTGGGCGCGGCCGCCATGCCCCTGGCCCGCCATGCCAAGGCGGCGTCCATCCCTTCGGGGCGTGACCTGTCGCTGGTGCACACCCACACCCGCGAACAGATCCAGCTCGTCTTTGCGCGGGGCGACAACTACGTGCCCGAGGCCCTGACCACGCTCAATCGATTCCTGCGCGATCACTACTCCGGCGAGATCGGCCACATCGACCCGCTGCTGTTCGATGCGCTGCACCAAGTCCAGCAGGTGCTGGGCAGCCGCAGCACCTACGAGATCATCTCGGGCTATCGCTGCTCGGCCACCAACGAGCACCTGCGCACGTCGCGCGGTGGCGGCGTGGCCCGCAAGAGCCTGCACACGGAAGGCAAGGCCATCGACGTGCGCCTGCGCGGCGTGCCCCTGGCCGAGTTGCGCGACGCCGCCAAGTCGCTTCAGCTCGGTGGCGTGGGGTACTACCCCAGCGAAGAATTCGTGCACATCGACACGGGGCGCGTGCGCTACTGGTGAGCTGAAGCGTCGGCCTGGGCTTTTCAAAGCCCGAAATTCATTGCTAGAATGGCAGTCTTCGCCGGTGTAGCTCAGTTGGTAGAGCAGCTCATTCGTAATGAGAAGGTCGAGGGTTCGATTCCTTTCACCGGCACCAGATAAATCAACGGGTTAGCTCTCACAAGGGGCTGACCCGTTGTGCTTTGTGGCCTCACTCAGTGCGACCTGTAGGCAATCTGTAGGCAACTCGGCTCAATGCACACCTGTGCAAGCCACCCTTCCCTACCCCATGGACACACCGAAGCCCCGACAAGACACCACCCGCTTGGAAGCCAGGGGCCCTCGCGGCGAAGCCTGCATCGTCGTGCGAACGCTCGGGCCGTCGGGTGCACCAGATGGTGCCGATACCGAGTACCGGCTGGCCACCGGCGAACGCTTGAAGCCGGGATCGGCAGCCTCAGAGTTCGTGACGCTCGATGGGAAGCGGACCTTCAAGGTCTACTGAGTCGGCATTGCTCGGGAGCGAGCGTGGCGCCGATGATGGACTGGATCGACCGGCACTGCCGATACGTCCGCTACGGAGCCCAGCAAGGTCTTGGTCAGGTGATGATCGACAACACGTCGGGCGTTGCCACAGCGACAACGCGGCGCCACCCGCTCAACCGGTCTGGAAAACTCCTGCGGCACGATACAGTTCTCACACAAAGAAGATCCACGGGAGTTCCATGATGTTTCGCACCGCCGCTGCCCTCCTGGCGCCATTGCTGATTGCTGCTTCTGGTCATGCCCAGGCGCCGAAGTCACCCAACCCATATGGGGAGTGGCGGGGGCACACCCAGTTCAAGGCCTCGATGTCCGGCGCCCAAGCTCCATCGGCCTTGGAGGTTGTCCAGATGACGATCGCCATCGACCCAGGCGGCAGGGTTGACGGCGCCAGCTCGGAGAACGGCTGCAGAGCCCTCGGAATCGCTCGCCGCCTTGCGGCCGGAGCTGCGGTTCTCACGATGGACGTGACCCTGTCCGGGTGTAAGACGGATGCCCTGAACCGGTCGTACACGGGCACGCTCGCCGCGTACTCGGATGGCACAGCCACCTTCGACTTGAGCGCGAACCAGATCGGCGGCGGGAAAGTGGCATCCTTCAGGGTCAGCGCTTCATTTCGGCGGTAGCCCAAGGGGCGGCATGTCCGACAAGTTCCGACTTTGGTCACGGGCGCCACTGCTGGAGAGCGAAGCGCGCCAACTCAAGCGCGAGGATCGTGGCTTCAAGGATGGTGATCAACTGGTCGTGGCTCATGGGATTGCTCTGGGTTGTTGCGATACCTGAATGGTCAGTTCGGCCCGTCGTCAGCGGCAGGTGAACCGATTCAGTGCTTGCATGGTCCCGAAACACGCGCCGCTGAACCGCGCGAACGAGTTCGCAGCAGCCTCGCCCACCAGCCGGCATCAGCCACACCGGTGTCGGCGCGTCCAGGCCATGACGTCCCGCGTACGTATGCTCCACATCGCCAACTCCACCGCGACTCGGTAATATTCGGCCACCACATCCCCATGTGGTCCGCCCTTTCCTCCCTGGGGCGGCGCCGTGACAGCACGGCTTTCCCGCCCACCCACACCGGTGGGCTTCTTTTTGGACACGAGACTGACCGCTCCTGACCTCGGGATGCTCGCGCAGTGCTCCATCGCTTCGGCCGGCGTGCCGCCAAACAGGTCGACCAAAGCCGACAACCGTTGATTGCTGGCGCTAGAACGACAGCCGCCTACCGCTTGACCTGCGCCGACCCGACTCTGGCGGGGCCCGGTCCTTCTGCACTTTGGCCCTGCGCTCGGCCGCCTCGGACAGCGCTCGGGCGCGCAGCCACTCCAGCAGGTGTTCCTCCAAAAACAGCCAGCCGATCCCGACCTTGGTCCCGGCCAGCTCCCCTGTCCTGGCCGCCTCCTCGATGCGCTCTGGCGTGCAGTGCAGGGCGGCGGCAGCGGTTTCTGAGGTGTGAATACCGACGATGCTCGGCTCAGGCATGGCAGGACTCCAGTTCCGTTGGGTACGGGTGAACATCCGTCAGAAACTCGTCGGCGCGCTCGGGCGACTATGGCCAGTTCTGTGGTCCACCCAACTGAGGATGGAGGCAGCAGTGTCTGGGATTACGACTTCCTGGTGAAAGCTGGCGCTGTTGGTGGCCAGGTCGTGGCTGTTCGGATCACACGGCGGCATCAGTTCGGCCGTGAGCTCGCGCCACTGGCGCATCAGGCGCATGAGAGGGGTGGGATCCTCACAGCTGGGCCCCAGCCCCGCCCAACCCAACGCCCTCGGCTTGCAGACCCAACGTGTTGCCCGTGTCGTCGGCCAGGTACTGGATGAGGCTCAGCGCGTCCTTGAGTGCATGAGCCGCCGGGGCGTCATTGCCCGGCTTCGTCTTGAGGTGGCCCAGCGCCAGCACCGACAGCGTGGCGATCTTGGAGAGCGCGTCCTGTGCCACTGAGTCCATGTCCTGGATGGTGAGCTGCAGGCGCTCGACGTCTGTGCACTTGGTCATGACCGGCCTCCCTTGCGGCGCTGCTCGCGCAACCGGCGGATGTCCTCGAAGTCCTCGTCTGCCCGCTCTTCAAGTGCGCGACACGAAGTGATGCACAGCCGAATCAGGGCGCCTTGCTGGAGCTTGCTCAGCAGCGGCTGAGGGGTCGCTTCGTCAAGCTCCAGGGTGTCGCGCTCCAGCATTTCCAGCACGACCGCCACGCCAGCGGCTACGTCACGGGAGCGAGATAGGGAATCAAGGGCCAGGCGGGCGGGCAGCACTTCGCGCGGATCGCCGTGCTCTTCCCAGCAGAAGGGCTTGAACAGGGGCTCTGGACTCGGCGCCACCTGATCGGCAGGGGTGGTGCGCTTGGCGGTCATGCTCGGCCTCCCTTCACTTTCGCACCTGCCGCGAGCTGCCGGCGCTCCTGCAAACTGCTGGCGCTGTGAGCCACCCCCAGAGTGGCGGCTGCATGGCTGGCCGCGTTGGACAACAGGAAGAACATGTCGGCCAACTTTTCGGGTGTTTGGAAGGAGCCGAGTTCCGCTGACACTATTTGGGGATCCTCGGACACCACGCACCCTAGTCCATCACACAGCACGCTGATCTGACGCACCATATTGATGGCATAAGGAGCTTGCTTGGCGATGCCGTCGAGATCATCGTCACTCAGATTCGGTATGGCTCGTTCGAACAGCCCCAAAAGGAGGCCGTCGAACCCAGCAGAGATTGGATGAGCCATGATCAAACCTCCTGGGGTTGTTGGGTGGTTCCGAGGATCTGCGCGCCGGTCAGAGCGCTGTAGGTGGTGGGGTACAGGAAGTCCACGGCGGGAGTGAGGCGGGCTTGACCTGCAGGGCGAACTCCCGGGCCGCGTGTTGTCGTGGCGGTGGTCATGCTGCACCGCCTTTCCGGTCGGCCGCGACAACACCAAAGGTCCGAGCACGCAGCTCGACACGGCGCAGGGCCTTGGATGCCAGGAGGTGGGCCAGACGGCGGCGGAACGCGGGCGCGTACTCGCTGACGGGCTTGCCGGCCCAAGAGGGAATGAGGGATTGCGCAGACGTGCGCAGTGCGCGGCCCAAGGTGGGCGCGGTGAGGGTGTCAGCCATGACGGCTCCTTCTGGACAGGCTTTGAACCTGCCACCCCACTCGCCAAAGAAGGGCGGCAGACCGTGCAGGGTTGGCGAACCGGCAGAAGGTACCGGCACACCCTCGCGGGTGTCCCCACACGGCCCACCATTGAAGATCGGCCATGCGCGCGCAGCCATGAGTTCCACGGACGTGAAAAAGCCGCATCCACTGTGCAGTGTGGCGCGGCTCGCTGCGCCTTCTGTTCCGGGTCGCCAAACCCAGGCACTGTTTTTTGCAGTGCGAACTCAGTGTGCACCCAGGTGGCGGAATCCGTCAATGGGTTGAGGTGAGACGTTGTGCACGTGATCAAGGGGGATGAGCGCCATCGCCCAGACGTTCAAGTCTCGCCAACCCCGGCCGAAATCCCGATCAGGCGGCCGTGTGTGCGGCCTGCAGGGCACCGCCATGAACGTCACCTCATCCACCAGCCTGTCGGGCATGAACGCAGCCCAGACGGGCCTCAGCGCGCGGGCGCACAACATCGCGAACACCAACACGCCGGGGTTTCGGCCGGAGGTGGTGAGCCAGGCTGAGCAGCCCGGCGGCGTCACGGCCGCGGTGTCTCAGGCGGCCGAGCCCGGCGAGAGCCTGGAATCGGACGTGGTGAGCCAGCTCGAAGACAAGAACGCCTTCCTGGCCAACTTGCGGGTGTTCAAGACCGGCGACCAGATGATGGGCACGCTGATCGACTCCACTGCCTGAGGAACTGCCTCATCCGGGTGCACCCTAACCTGGACTGTGACGGTTGAGTGACTTACGCAACCCAACCACACTCGGCGCCCAGGATGCCCACAGGGTTGTCCACAGATCCTGTGGATGAGACGTGCTGCACGTCACGAACTGCCCGGCCGTAGCCTGTGCACGGGATTGCGCACACCTCCCAAATTGTGAAACTCCACGTTTCACAACACTGACACGGAGGTTCAGCAATGAAGGCACTTGGTTTTCTCGCTGCGGCTTGTGCTGCGCTTCTCACTGCTTGCGGAGGCGGTGGCGGCAGCTCAGATTCGTCAACTGCAACCGCGACATCGAATTCAACGACCCAAACGGCGGTCGGATCTGCTGGGGTCTGGAGTGATGGCCTGTCTGGCGCGCTTGTCACGTCATCTGGGGAGCTGTGGGCGGTTCAGCAGTCGGGCTCCAGCTACTACGTCGCTCAAGGAACGATTTCAGACATCGGCGGTTCTGTTTCAGGGTCGGTAACGTCATACCCCTACTATCTGGCCGCCTCGGCAAGCGTCAAAGGGACCTACCAGGCGCAAAAGACGCTCAACGCATCCCTCACCAACAGCTATGGAACGGTCTACATGGCCGGGACATACCTTTCGGTCTATGACGCGACGCCAAGCCTGTCTGGCATTTCTGGGTCGTGGGTCAACTCCAACACTGTGGCATTGATCGATTCAAGCGGAACCGTCGGTGGGACACAGTCTGGATGCGCCTTCAATGGAACGATCAAGCCGGACTCCAGCGGGAAGAACTTCTATCGACTGACGCTGAGGTTCTCCGGTTCTCCGTGCCTTCGCCCCAACGCCACGATGAATGGCGTGGTGGTTCCACTTTCATCCACAACCGCCATGGCGGCTGTGGCTGACACATCCACAGGCTTCGCGTTCTTCCTGACGAAAACGTGACCACTGAGGTTTCAAGATCCACACAGCCCGCCTTGGCGGGCTTTTTTGGGGGTTGCAACCTGCAACTTCTGGGGCGCTTGGTCGGTGCCCATCCCCGGGGCCGCTTCGAAACTGTTCCGAAACCAGTGGTCAGCGGGAGTGCGGCTGGCGCTGAGAATCCTGCATTGACGCGGGGTTGCGGTCACTTGGGGGTGTCTGGGACGGTTCCGAAACTGTGCTCACCCGCACCTTGCCTTTTGTCCGTTCCGGCTCGCCTTCTCCCGTCCCTCGGGCGTCTTGGGCCCAGTGCTGAGCCCGCCGTGAAACCGGCACCGGCCGTTGGCGTAGATGCAGGTCAGTGGACAGGGCCTGCCGGTTCGCTTGCCCTTGGCGCCACACATCAGGCCGGAGAAAAGGCGCATGTCCGGGCCGCTTGGCCACTCGGGCATCCAGCACTCGACGCCCCGGGCACGGGCGACTTTCTTGACCTTCTCCCACTCGCGCATGGCCTTGATGAACCGGCGGCGCAGCTCGGCCTGGTCGTCGGTCGTTGATGCCGTCATTTGTCGGTCGCCCATGGGGTCCGCCTTACGTTTCCACAGTCGTTCATGAGGTCCGGGAGTTTTCGGGGCTGGCCAGCGTCTACCTGGGTCCACTTTAGACGCGACGCGGGCGGGCCGGGCGGCCAGAAAAGGGGGGGCATTGCGCCCCCCCATAGATGGCGCTACTCGATGCCGTTGTTGAACAGCGTGATGTCGCGCAGCACGACCTCCACCATCAGCCCGGAGACGATTCTGTGGTGCCACGTGTTCAGCGCTTCCACGACCTCATCCGGCGAGCCGCTGAAGGACTCGGGTCGCGCGTACTTCAGGTAGGCCGGTTTGAGCTTGCCCATGGCGTGCTCAATGACGTCAGGCGCGTGCCCGAGTTGCGCCAGCATCGCACTGACATCACGCTCGAATACCCGCCACTGGCGCTGCATCGTCTCGGGAAATTCAATGATGGTGCCGGTCATCACACTTTCCCCGTCAGGTGGCCATTCCGGCGAGCGGCCACAAGCGCCGACGCCAGTCCGGCCTGGTTGTCCATCAGCATCCGCTTGACGGACTGGCCGTCCGCAGCGTGGAAGTGGTTGATGAACGTGTCCCCGCCGCCCCCTGCACCGCCGCCACCATCTGCCATGGCGCGGATCACGTCGGCGTGCTTGGCCGGCAGGATCATTTCCCGGGCGTGCGTCTGCACGATGGGGTTCACGCCGGCGGGGATGTCGTAGCCGCCCTCGGCCGAGGCGCTCACGTTCTTGGCCAGCGCGATCACGCCGGCGAACGCTGCGCCCGCCGCGACTGGGGCCAGCACCGGCCCGACGATTGGGATGCTGGAAATCGCCGCCCACGCACCCGCCATGGCTTGCCACGCCGACGTGGCGATGTTCTTCGCCGCCGTCGCGGCCCAGATCGCCACCGACTTGATGGCGGCCCAAGCCTCTGTGGCCAGGCGGGTGGCCGTTCCCTGGGCGGTGGCGATGGTCTTCGCACCTTCTCCTTTTGCCCAGGACTGCACCATCTTCGGAACAACAGTCGAACCGAACCACGCGCCGATCTGCATCCCGATGGCACGGAATGCGTTTGACCACCGCAGAGTGCCATTCATCATGGCGTTGACGCCCTGGTCCCACAGGCTCGACATGCGGCTCTTCATGTCGGCCCAGATCGTTCCCTGCTCCTCGGCCGACCGCTTTGCCACTTCCCCCCGGATCTGAGCCAGCTTGAGCTGGTGCTGCTCCTCCAGTTGCTCGATCTGAGCCATGGTCTGGGCGAGCTGCACCGGGTCGCGATCCGGGTCGATCAACGCGGCCTGCTGCTGCAGGGCGGCCAGCCGGATCGTGTACCGCTTGTCCTCGAACTGCTGCTGTTGCTCCAGCAGTTGGTCGTTCGTCAGGTCTCCCGTGTTCACCAGCTCCTGCGCCGCCTGCTCTGCCAGGTCAACCTTTACGAGCGCGGCATCGCGGGCTGCGTCGATGCCGATCTTTTCAAGCTGCAGGCCGTTTGTCTGCTGCTCACGCAACAGCGCAATGTGAGCTTCGCTCGCTTTCTTGGCCACCGCCACCTTGTCCTTCTCGGTCAGGGTGGCGTACTTCTGCAAGTCGGTCCAGAACTTGAGCTCTTGTTCTTTGCTCATGCCGTGGATAGCGTCCCGCTCAGATGCCAGATCCTTCTCCGCCGCCAGTGCCATCTCGTAGTACGGCATGAGCGTTTTGGGCGTCGCCGCCTGATCAGGTGCGCCCGCTTCCCGCTTCGGCGCTGGAGCGCTCTTGCCACCCCCCGGCGGCTTTGCGTCAGCTTTGGTGCCCTTGCTCCAGATGCCTTGGACCTCGGTTGCTGTGCGCTTGAGCTCTTCGCCGGCCTTCTTCCAGCCCTCTTGGATCTTCCCTCCCCAGCCGTCGAAAGCGCCCATCATCCCTTCGGTGGCACCCTTGACGTCCCCGAAAGAGAGCTTGTTCAGGGCCTTCCCAACTTCGAGGATGGGGGCCGCCACACCTTGCAGAACACGGAACGCCCCCAGCGCCATCCCGGTCACGATTTCCAGCCCAGTGGCCAGCGTATTGATCGCAATGCGGAAGGTGCCCACCGCGAACGGACCAACCTCAGAGAACCACTCGCCCAGTCTGGTGAACACGGGCATCACTGCGTTTCCGATGGACTTTCCTAGGGCGCGCAACACATCACCAACGTCATTCATCGCCGCCTTGAATGCCTTGCTGGCTGCGACGTTTTCCTTCGTGATGGTGAGCCCCAATGCCTCGTTCTTCTCGCGCGCCTGGTCCAGAACGTCGTTGTTGAGCTTCTGGAGCTTCATGACGTCATCGACAGACCGCCCGAACATCGTCTGGGAAACGATGGTTTGATCCAGGCCCGGCTTGTACTCGTTGACCTTGGCCAGCGCTTCGCGGAACAGATCATTCGAGTCACGAAGGTTGCCGTTCGTGTCGCGGGTACGGACCCCAAGCTCCTTGATCCCGTCCTCGTTGGTGCGCAGCTGCTGGGCAAACTTCTGAAACGCGCCGATGTATGTGTCGGAATCACTGTAGATGTCCCCGAGGGCGGTATTCAGCACGGAGGCTTCGTCCGTGGTGATATCGAGGGCACGACTCAACCGCCCCGCCTCGCCGGCGAGTTTGTTCGCCTCGCTGATGCCAGCCTTGAACAGCGCCCCACCACCGAGGGCTGCGGCGATGCCTGCCGCTGCAATCGGTACACGCGTCATCGCGAATGCCGCCTCATTGAATCTGGCCGAGATCGACTCACCAAGGCCTTTCATGGACTCGCCGACACCTCGCATCGCCGATCCGATGCCGTCAAGTCCTGAGAAGCTCCAGCTTCCAGCCTCCTTCACCTTCTCGCTGAACGACTTCACCTCGGTCGCGGCTTGCTGGGCTCCGGCCTTGAGTGCGGAAACGTCCGCTCCGAATTCGACTTGCACACCGGTCATTTCGCTGCCTCCTTCACGATCTCGTCGACGGCTTTCTCGTACTCCGCCAGGATCTCTGGCGTCATCTCAGCCAGTGAGGAGCGCAGGAACGAGCGTTCGGGAAAGTTCACGGCTCGCACGTGCTGCCGCACCATGACCTCGCGCGGCGTGATCGAGCGCCCCCAGGCCTTCTTGATCTCGCGCAGGTGCTGCTTCACGGTCTCCGTGCCCTTGAACCCGTACTCGTGCTTTCGGGCGTATTCGACGTTGGTGCCCACGATGCCCGTGGATCCGCCGGGGCGCCGCAGCACTAGCTGGTCGATGGATCTAGCGAGCGTCCCGGTTGGGCGCTGCAACACCTGGCCGTTCAGCTTGTCGCGCACGACCTTCTTCTGAAGGTTCAAGGCGAGCTTTGCTGTGGACTTGGCGAGGCGGAGCTCAGCGCGGGGCCCCAGCTCCTTCAGTCCGGCGATCACCTTGGTGTCGCCTTTGATGTTCACTCTGATCTGCACTTTGGTGCCTTTCTGCTTTCAGGCGATGAGGGAGACGGGCCGCCAAAGTCGCGCACCGCCGACACGATTGGGGCATTCAGGTCGAGTTGCCGCACCGGTCGGGGCTTGTCCGATGCGCGGATCTGTCGGCCTGGTATGGCGGGCAACTCCGGCAGGGGCTCCCCGAGCAACTGCGCCAGCGACAGAAGCCAGCCGGTGATGGGTGGCCGCAAGGGGCTCACGGCTCGCTCCCGGGTGTTCTGTCAAGGCACCCCATGTCAAGTCCCCTTGGTTCAAGCTGTTTGCACCGTTCTTGGGCTCTGGTGCGGGCAGCTTGGACCTTGGGTTGATGCCGCTGGAGGGCCGCGGTCGCGCGGGCGTGGATGGCCTCAGCACGGGGCGCGTTCCTTTCGGTTGCTCGCTTCTGAGCATCAGCGGCGCGCTGCTGGGCTCGTCGGGCTGCTTGAGTTGTGGCGCGGTTTCTCACGCCTCATCCCCCGGCCAGTCCTGCGGGCCAAAGTCCTCGGTGCCGGGCTGGCGCTGCTGATGGCCTTGGCGGGCCGCTGGCGCTGAGTTCTTGCTCTCGGCGGGGGCAGATGCCTCCCGGCGCTTCTTGAGCCCGTAGATCGTCATCACCTGGGCCGCCACCATGTCCAGGCTCTGGCGGGCGTTGCCTTCGCGGTCGGTCCAAGCCTTGGGGGTCAGGGAGCCGGCCAGAGCGACCGAGTCGCCCTCGGTCAGCGCCAGCAGCGCGGCCCCAACCGACTCGCTGAAGGCCACGACGTTGACGAACAGACTCTCGCCTTCACCGGCGGCAGCTCGCACGCTGGCGGTGACGAAGGGTCGACCGGCACGCCCGGTGCGTTGTTCGGCCCGCTTGTGCGGCTTGCCAGTGATGAGCGCTTCGATGCTCATGGTCTGGCCCTCACTGCAGGCGGTGCGCCGCACCAGCAGGCGCGATCACACCTTCGCCGCTCATGGCCTTGATGTCGGCCACCACCTTCTCGTGCGGCACGTTGAACGCTTTGGCGATGGCTTCCGAACTGAACAGCGGCTTCCCTTCGCTGTCGCAGTGGTCGGGCTTAGGCAGGCTGACTCCGCACTCTTGCGCCATGCGGCCAACGCTCCCGGGCTCCTGCAGCTCTAGTGCGTCGAAGACGGCGGCCAGGGTCTGCGGGTGCACATCGCCCAGCGTGTCCATGAGGCGCCGAGCGTGGGCAAAGGCGGCCTGAATCTCTTCGCTCCTGCGCTTGACCCGGACTTTGAGCAGTTCCACGAAGACGATGGCGAGCGTCAGCGCCCCTTCCTCGTTCAGGCCATACTCGTGGCCCAGGTCGTCGCACTCCAACAGGATCGGCGCCAGAGCCTCGGGTGTGCAGGACGAGCCCTCGGGGAGCGCGGAAAGCTTGCCGTGGAACTTGAGCCAGTCAATCGGCGCGTCGCTCACGTAGTCCTGCAGGTCGCGTTCGGTGGCGCGGGGAATGGATGCCTTGGCGGTTTCGGTGGTGATCATGGTGGTCTCGTGGCTTGGGGTGGTGTGTCGGCCGCAGATATCGCGGCCGGTGGGGGTGAACGATTCGTTCACCATGGGAATCGACTGCGGTTGGCACAGCGGGCCAGGGCCTGGTGCACCTCGTCGGCCGTCAGCAGGCCTGCAGCCTCCTCAGACCAACGAACAGCGCCAGCAGTGGCCTTGCCCCTTCGGGCGGCGCCGATGAGGCTCTTGCGGCTCGCGAAACCGCGCTTTTTGGCCGCGTCGAGCAATTTGGTGAACTCGTACTCAGCGGTGGACCGCACGCCGTAGCGGATGGACTCGTCCTTGCTGAAGCCCATCACTCCCAGGGTGAAGAGGTTCTGCGCCAGCACGGCGGTGGGCAAAGAGTTGGTCATGCAGAACCTCCACGGCTGGGACGACGCGAGACATCGCCCGCCGATGGGTGCCATTGCTGCGTGCGGCCGTGGAACGACAGCGCCAGCCGCCCGCGGCGCCCACCGCGGTTCTTGGCCACCTTGCACAGCACCAACGTGGACCCGTCGCTTTCGACGCCCATGGGGTGCAGCAGCAGCGCGGTGTCGGCGTCTTCCTCGATGGCGCCCGACTCCTTCAGGTGCGCCAGCTCTGGCTCGCCCTCTGCGGCCGATCGGTTGAGCTGCGAGAGCAGCAGCACGCCGCAGTCGAGCTCCTTGGCCAGCGTCTTCATGCCCCGGCTGAGTTCTTCGATCTGGTGGTGCCGCTTGTCGGCCTTGCCGGTGCTGGCGCACAACTGCAGGTAGTCGATGACCACCAGCGCCAGCCCGCCACGCTTGCGCTTGGTCTGGCGGGCTTTGGCGCGGATGTCGAGCATGGTCAGGGCCGGCTGGTCGTCGATGTCCAGAGGAAGCGACCGAACTTGTTCAACCACCTCGGTGACCCTGGTCCAGTCGCCGTCGACGAATTCGCCGGTGGAGAGGTGCCCCACATCCAGCCCGCCCAGATTCGCCGCCATGCGGTCGATGAGCTCGCCGGCGGGCATCTCCTGCGACAACATCAGGCCCGGGTGCCCCTGGCCGGCAACGCTCAACAGGATCTGCGTGGCCAGGCTGGTCTTGCCGACGCTTGGGCGGGCGGCCAGCACGATGACCCGGCCGGGCTTGATTCCGCCCACCAGAGCAGCGTCGAGCGACGCGAGCCCCGTCGGTATTCCCGGGGTGACGTCGCCAGCTTCCAGGGCCTCCCAGTGGTCCAGGCGGGCCATCATCAGGGCCTCGATGGATCGGGGCTCGCTGCCGGCCTTCAGGCGCTTCACGCTGGCCAGAAGGGTCTGGGCTTGGTCAATGGCCTGGTCGGCCGTGTCGGCATCCCGTGCGCTCGATCCAATCCCGTCAGCAGCGGCCAGCAGGGACCGGCGCAAGGCCTTGTCCGCGACGATCTCGGCGTACCGGCGGATGTGCGAAGCGCTGGGCACGCACTGGGCCAGCTCGCCCAGGTACTTCAAGCCGCCGGCTTCCTCGGCCTTGCCAGCGTGTTGGATGGCTTCGAAGACCGTCACGGTGTCCGCCGGCTGCGAGGCCACCACCAGGCGGTGGATCGTCTCGAAGATCACCCGGTGGGTGCCGTGCCAGAAGCTGGAGGCGTCCACCAGACCGCTGATCGTGCTCAAGGCGTCGTTGTTGAGCAGAAGCCCGCCGAGAACCGACTGCTCGGCCTCCTGCGACCAGGCCGCGGTGGTGCTCTGGTCGGTGGTCATACGTCACCCCCGGTGAAGAGCTCATCGGCGTGGAGGACCGGGCGGGCCGGCTCGGTCTGAGCGTGCAACGCTTTGCGGCTGGGCGGAAACAGACCCTGGTACCCGTTGGCGATGCTGTGGGCGATCACCTGGGCTGGGGCGTGCCCTTCGTCGCGGTATCCGGCCAGGGTCTTGAGCTGCTGCTGGGCGGCCCGTTCGGTGATGGGCTTGCGGCGCTCCTTGCGGTCAGCGACCCAGTCGGTCCAAGCGGAGCGATCCAGCCATTCCGGGAGGTCGATCAGCGAAGCGTTGAAGTGGGGAGCGTGCTTGCGCGCCTTATTCTTTGAAGAAGAAGATGAAGAAGAAGAGCCGTCACCTTTGACCACACCCAAGCCTTCACCAATGGGGGGCTTTGGGGAACTTTCTGCCTCAATATTGAGCAAATGGGCATTTTTGGTCGAGTTGACTGCGTGACCGGATCCGGTGTCGCCGTTGTGCGCGCTGACGTGGGTGAAAGTGGGGTGAACACCAATGTCTTCACCAATGGGGGGCTTTGGTGAATGCTTCGTCTTGAGCGGTTGAGGTTGCCCCTCGCCGTCTGTTCCGAACCGTGTCGCGGCCCCCCGGTTCTGGCGAATGTGCTCGTCCTTGACCATGCGACTGGAGTACCAGACCGGTCCAGGCTGCTCAGGCACCAGGGTGACGGGGTCCCCGTCCTTCCTGCCACTGCGTGGGATGTAGACGAAGGGATCCTCAAGGTACTCGTCCGAGCCTTTGAGCACGCCCTTGCGAACCAGTGAAAGCAGGCAATCCGCCGGGCAGCCAACGGCCTGGGCGATGTCGGCAATGGGCCAGCGGATCAATCCGTAGTCCTCTTGGTCGTGCAGCAGGCAGATGACCGAGATCCAGACCCCACGCTCTTCAAACGTGCAGCGCCTCAGGTTGGAGTTGGCCAGCCAGTCGCCCGGGTAGAACTGTAGAGACGGGCGCTTCATGCTGTCCTCCCGCACGGCCACGCGCCAGGAAACCCGGCGTTTCGGTCAGCCCAGCGGCAGGACTCAATGAGTCGGAGTTGATCGGCCGGTGCGAAGTCGTGCAGGGCCGCCCAGAAGTCGCCCGAGCTGGTCGACCAGACCACCGCGAACAGACCAGCGCCAGCGACGGCACCAGAGGGGCGCCACGGGCCGCGGATGACGTCCATCGTGAGGGACTGGCCACGGCGGGGGAGGAATCGGCGCGGCGCGGTCATACCCGAACCTCCGGCGCCGGTCGGGCCATGACGTACACCCCGATGCGGTGCAGCCGGCCGGACTCGGTGGGCACCTTGCGCCACGTGGTCACTATTGGATGGCCGGCCTTGCGCAGTTCCATCACCCGGGCTCGCGGGTCGTACAGGTCGAGGTAGCGCGAGCCTTCGAAGGTTGTCAGGTGCCCGAGGGTCTGCAGCGCTTCCAGTGCGCGCTCACGCTGGCGCTGGCCGTCGTTGCCGATCAGGCGATCACGAATGGTGTGGAGCGCGGCTATGCGCTCTGGCGAAGTCTGCAGCGCGTCGGCACAATGGGTACCGGTCTGCATCGGGGTCGTCGTGTGTCCAGCACGGCGGCCCTTTCCATTTCCGGAGGCGGTCTGCACAGAACCCCCAGTCAGGCAGCGACCTGAACACCCAGCACGCGGCGCAGTTCGGCCACCGGCCAAGCCAAGCGTCCATTGACACGAATCGGACGTATGGGGCCGTTCTCCAGGCACGCCCAACCACGCAGGGTCTGCGGGCGGCGGTTCAGGTAGTAGGCAGCGGCACCCGTTTCAACCGTGGGGCGGTTGACCAGTTCCAGAGGCTGGAACTGCGGAGCAGAGGTGGTACCTTGGCGGGCCTCGGTGCCGCGAAGTGTCGTGATATGCATCGAATGTTCTCCAAGCACCGCCGAATAGCGATGTATGGAGTCCCATTCTTTTCATACCGAGGAGACGTTCAAGGACGCGGCGCTTATCGGCGGTTGCCGGCGCCTCGCGGCGGTTGGCGGGCGTCTCTCAACTCACATTCGCGCGCCCGAGCCTCTTTCGCAGGGCTTCCAAGTTCAGCTCTCTAGGGGTGTCGTTCGAGTCAATCCACTGAACGCCACCATCTGTGACCCCAAGCAATGGGGGCGTAGGCACGGCCATCCGAGCCATAGCTTGGAGGCGTGCAAACACTTCTGACGCGCTTCCTGGATTGGCGCAACCAGCCTTCGCGGTGTCTATTGCCGGGGTCAACAAGTCTTCCCTACGGTGCCTTGTGGCCGTTCGGGTCGATTGCACTGGCAACTCACCACCAGCGCCAGCCGGTGCGGGAGCCACAGTTTCGGGCGCTGGCAAGGGCACGATGCTGGCGCTGGTTGTGGCCTTCTTTGAGGCTGCAACCTCAAACGCTTCCAAGTCACAGCCCTTGACCCGAAAGGCCTCTATATCCAAGACTTTCAATTCAACAGCCCAGTCATCAGGAAGGCCTGCATCAATCCACTCCTGCCCACCCTTGCCATAAATATGCGCTTCGCCGGTCTGGAGAAACTGCAAACAGTCATCTGGAGTGACAGGCATCATCTCCCCCTTGCGAAAACGTCTCCCCTCCACAAGAGAGAACATTCGCCATTTCGGGGCCTCTGCAACGTCATGGCCAAACAGCTTCAGCATTTCAAGGAGTTCCTCCGGCTGGGCGGTGGATTGGCCAACCGGCCCTGAATACGCTCCTTCTGGGATGCCCGCGAATATTGGAATTCGGCCCTTTGCGGCCTCCTCCAGCAAGGCAAGCGGCTGAAGACTCACCCCGCGCAGCCCGAGCCATTCGCAGGCGCGCTCAAGGGTCAAGCACATGGGGGCCTTGTTCTCGATGCTCATCCAACGCACCCCTTCCGGTGCCCTTCAAAGGGTGCCCCAGGCAGCGGGTGAAGGTGTCCCGCTCTTCGGCCCGGTTTCGAGGCGGGCCTAGCTGGGGCGATTCGGTTCAGGCCGTTTCGTCGACCTCGGGTAGCCAAGACACCACCGCGTCCGGGAAGACGCCCTGAATCACCGCCACCACGTCCCGGGCACACGCCTCGGTGATGCCGCGAATCAGGCCATGGGAACTCTTCATCAGCACCACGCTTCGGGCTGTCGCCTTGGCCTGCTTCCAGGCGGGCCACTGGGCTTGCATGGCGGGAATCAGCACCGATTCGGCCGCCTGGGTGTATGCCTCCCAGTTGGCTCCGCCAGCCGGCTCATCCCAGAACACCGTCCAAGCACCGTCGCAGCACTCGGCCGTGACTGCGGGGGCCAAGCCTGGGAAGGTTGGAGTGGTCAAGCAGCACCCTCAGCAGGTTGC
>CAYRBG010000002.1:0-41893 GCA_964422355.1 uncultured Sphaerotilus sp.
AGGTCTTCCAGTTGTAGTTGCACTCGTGCTGGATGACCTTGTCGAAGACGTAGCCCTCGAAGTTCAGCTCGGGGAAGGGCCCCATGCCGGCCAGATCGGCGTTGACGTCGCGGCCATTTCCCTCGAAGACCAGCCCGTTCCAGGTCTGGACCGGGTAGTTCTTGAGGTTCAGGCACGGGTCTTCGGCAAAGTGCGGCGCACCGACGAGCTGACCCTGCAGGGCATAGGTCCAGCGGTGCAGCGGGCACACCACATTGCTGCCGGTGTTGCCGCGACCCTTGAGCATGATCGCCTGGCGGTGGCGGCAGACGTTGGAGATCAGCTCCACGCCCTTGTCGGTGCGGATGAGCGCGCGCCCTTCCTTTTCCTGAGGCAGGGCGTAGTAGTCACCCACCTCCGGCACCATCAGCTCATGCCCCAGATACCGCGGTGCGTTGGGGAAGATCTGCCGCATCTCCTTGTCAAACAGCGCCTGGTCGAAATAACTCGTGACCGGCAGTTGAGTGCGACTTCTCTTCAGAGCTTCAAGCGAAAGGCTCAGGTCGGACATGATCCCCAGGATCTCCAAAAATGCATGTCGAACCACCACCTGTGAACGATCGGACACCCGGGCAGGAAAGGAAGTGATCGAAGGTGGGCGGACACCCCGGGCGAACTCGCCAGTATACCCAGTGCGGAAAATGTCACTTGACTTCCCTCAATAGCCTCTCGATTCCCAGGCCGATCACCGGCCCCCACGGCCCAAAAACGTCAGCTGTTTGCGTCGAATTCGCTCAAATCGACACACCCCACGCGCCGGGAGCCCAACGGCACACGCCTACAATCGGTGCTCCTTTTCGAACCGACACCGGCCGCTGCGCCCATGAACGACACCCCGCCCGCCAGTTACGAAGCTGCCCTTGCCGAACTGGAACGGTTGGTCCAGTCGATGGAGGGTGCGCAGCTTCCGCTGGACCAGCTGCTCGGCAGCTACCAGCGCGGCACGGAGCTGCTGAAGTTCTGTCAGGCCCGCCTGGACGCCGTGGAGACCCAGGTCAAGGTGATCGAAGACGGCCAGCTCAAACCTTGGAACGACCCGACCGCATGACCCCTTCCGACTTCGACGCCTGGGTCCGGACGCAACTGGAGTGCGTGGAACAGGCGCTCAGCGCCCATGTGCACGCCGATGCGCCGGCCGAGCTGGGTGTGGCCATGCGTTACGGCGTGCTCGACGGCGGCAAGCGTCTGCGTCCGCTGCTGGTGCTGGCCGCCGCCCATGCCACCGGCGGTGTCGCCAGTGCAGCCATGCGGTCGGCGTGCGCGGTGGAGCTGATCCACGCCTACTCGCTGATCCACGATGACATGCCCTGCATGGACAACGACGTGCTGCGCCGCGGCAAGCCGACCGTGCACGTGCAGTTCGGCCAGGCCCAGGCCATGCTGGCCGGCGACGCCATGCAGGCCCTGGCCTTCGAGGTCCTCACCCCCTCCGAGGCCGAAGAGCCCGACTTCCCTCCCGCCCTGCAGGCCCTGCTGTGTCGCCTGCTGGCGCGCGCCTCCGGTGTGGACGGCATGGCCGGCGGCCAGGCCATCGACCTGGCCAGTGTCGGCCGCCCTCTGGACGAACAATCCCTGCAGGACATGCACCGCCGCAAGACCGGTGCCCTGCTCCAGGCCAGCGTCATGATGGGCGCGGCCTGCGGAACCCTTTCAGCGACAGCCCACGAAGCTCTCGCGGACTACGGCGCGGCCATCGGCCTCGCCTTCCAAGTGGTCGATGACATCCTGGACGTCACCCAGGACTCCGAAATGCTCGGCAAAACCGCCGGCAAGGATGCCGACTGCAACAAGCCCACCTATGTGTCCCTGCTGGGTCTGGACGGTGCGCGCCAGCGCGCGGCCGATCTCCACACCCGGGCCCTGAATGCGCTGCAACGCAGCGGCTTGGCCGACACCGATCTCCTGCGCCAGTTGGCCGACCGCGTGGTCGACCGCACCAGTTGAGACACCGGCCCCCGCCCGCGTCGACAGCCCCCTCTGCGATGAATAACCATCCGCTGCTCTCCCGCGTCAACTCGCCTGCCGACGTTCGACGCCTGTCGATGACCGAACTCAAGCAGCTCGCCAACGAGCTGCGCGACTTCCTGGTCCAGAACGTCGCCCGCACCGGCGGCCACCTGTCGTCCAACCTGGGCACCGTCGAGCTGACGATCGCACTGCACCACGTCTTCGACACGCCCCAGGACCGCCTGGTGTGGGACGTCGGTCACCAGACCTACCCGCACAAGATCCTGACCGGTCGGCGTGACCGCATGCCGACGCTGCGCCAGCAGGGCGGCCTGTCCGGCTTCCCCAAGCGTGAAGAGAGCGAGTACGACACCTTCGTCGCCGGCCACTCGTCGACCTCGATTTCCGCCGCACTGGGCATGGCCCTGGCCAGCCAGTTGCAGCACGAGAACCGCCACTGCGTGGCCGTCATCGGCGACGGGGCCATGACCGCCGGCATGGCCTTTGAGGCGCTGAACAACGGCGGCATGCCGCACAACGGCCAGATCCCCAACCTGCTGGTGGTGCTCAACGACAACGACATGTCGATCAGCCCGCCGGTGGGCGCCCTCAACAAGCACCTGGCCCGGCTGATGAGCGGCAAGTTCTACGCCGCCGCGCGCGAAGGCGCCAAGCAGGTGCTCAAGAACGCCCCGCCGCTGCTGGAGCTGGCGCGCCGCCTGGAAGAGCACGCCAAGGGCATGGTCGTGCCCGGCACGATCTTCGAGGAATTCGGCTTCAACTACGTGGGCCCAATCGACGGCCACGACCTCGAAACCCTGATCCCCACGCTGGAAAACATGCGCGACAAGAAGGGCGCACAGTTCCTCCATGTGGTGACCAAGAAGGGCTACGGCTACAAGCTGGCCGAGGCCGATCCGATCAAGTACCACGGCCCGACGCCGTTTGACCCGGCCGTGGGCCTGGTCAAGTCCGCCGGCACCGGCAAGCCGACCTTCACCCAGGTGTTCGGTCAGTGGCTGTGCGACATGGCCGAGGCCGACCCCAAGCTGGTGGCCATCACCCCCGCCATGCGCGAGGGCTCGGGCATGGTCGAGTTCCACAAGCGCTTCCCGGACCGCTACTTCGACGTCGGCATCGCCGAGCAGCACGCGGTGACCTTTGCCGGCGGCTTGGCCTGCGAAGGACTCAAGCCGGTCGTGGCCATCTACTCGACCTTCCTGCAGCGCGCCTACGACCAGCTCATCCACGACGTGGCCCTGCAAAACCTGCCGGTGGTCTTTGCCCTGGATCGCGCCGGACTGGTGGGCGCGGACGGCGCCACCCACGCGGGCGCCTACGACATCGCCTTCGTCCGCTGCATCCCGAACATGTCGCTGCTGGCCCCGGCCGACGAGGCCGAGACGCGCCGGGCCCTGACCTCCGCCCATCGCCACGGCAGTCCCGTGGCCGTGCGCTACCCGCGCGGCACGGGTGCAGGCGTGACGCCCGCCACCGAGCTCGACGATTTTCCCTGGGGCAAAGGCGAAGTGCGCCGCGAAACCTCGCGCCGTCCCGGCGCCGGCCCTCGCATCGCCTTCCTGGCGTTCGGCACGCTGCTGTATCCTGCCTTGACAGTGGCCGAGCGCCTGGACGCGACGGTGGCCAACATGCGCTTCATCAAGCCGCTGGACACCGAGTTGCTGGTGCGCCTGGCGCGCAGCCACGACGCGTTGGTCACTTTGGAAGAAGGCTGTCTGCCCGGTGGCGCCGGCGCGGCCGTGCTGGAAGCGCTGAGCGCGGCCGGCCTGTCCACCCCTGTGCTGACCCTGGGCCTGCCCGACCGCTTCATCGACCACGGAGACCCGGCGCTGCTGATGTCCCAGTGCGGCCTGGATGCCGCCGGCATCGAGCACGCCGTGACCGAACGCTTCCTGCAGCCCGGCGCGGCAGCCGCCTGAATTTGGCGATCGGCGAAATTCTCCCTCTTTGGAACCCAATTCACGGTACCTGAGGGGGTTTAGAGCATCCCACAACTGCGGTCCCCGATTGCGCGACCGCATGGAAATGGGGAGCGATCGGGGTATCCTCGGGGGTTTTGCGCACGGCTGCGCGCTGCGGCCGATTGTTTTTCAGCCGCTGGCGTTGATCCTGCCGCGCCGGCCTTTCGCCTTCCGCCATGTCCACCAACAAAGCCTTCAACGAAGAAACCGTGACCGAGGTGCGTCACTGGACCGACCGCCTGTTCAGTTTCACCACCACCCGCGATCCGGCCTTCCGCTTCTCCAACGGTCACTTCGTGATGATCGGCCTGCCGGTGGACGGCAAGCCGCTGCTGCGCGCCTACTCCATCGCCAGCCCGAACTGGGAAGAACACCTGCACTTCTTCTCGATCAAGGTGCCGGACGGCCCGCTGACCTCGCGCCTGCAGCACCTGAAGGTGGGCGACAAGATCCTGGTCGGCCGCAAGCCCACCGGCACGCTGCTCATCGACTACCTGAACCCAGGCAAGCACCTGTACCTGTTCGGCACGGGCACGGGCCTGGCGCCGTGGCTGTCCATCATCCAGGATCCGGAAACCTACGAGCGCTTCGAGAAGGTCATCGTGGTCCACGGCTGCCGCCAGGTGAACGAACTGGCCTATCCGGAACTGTTCAAGTCCCTGCCCGAGCACGAGTTCCTGGGCGAAGTCATCGGCGACAAGCTGATCTACTGCCCGACCGTGACGCGCGAGCCCTTCGAGCGCCAAGGCCGCATCACCGACCTGATCAACGACGGGCGCCTGTGGAACGACTTCGGTCTGCCCGCCCTGAACCCGACCGATGACCGCGTGATGATCTGCGGCTCGCCGGCCATGCTGCGCGACCTCAAGCACATGCTGGAAGAGCGCGGCTTCAAGGAAGGCAGCACCAGCCAACCGGGCGATTTCGTGATCGAACGCGCTTTCGCGGAACAGTGATCCTCAGGTGGGGCCCATCGCCCTGCCGCAAGGATCCACACAAGTACAAAGCGGCGCCTCGGCGCCGCTTTTCATTGGACGGGCCTGCGTAGCTGCCGGCCCAGGGCGAGCGTCACACGCTCGCGCGCACTCACTCGGCCGCAGCCACCAGCACGTCCACGGCCGCGCGAACCTCGTCGTCCGTCAGCTTCGGATTGCCGCCGCGGGCCGGCATGACGCCCTTGCCGTTCAGGGCCGACTTGACCAGCGCATCCTTGCCCAGGGCCAGGCGCGGGGCCCAGGCGGCCTTGTCACCCACCTTCGGAGACTCGGCCAGGCCCGGCACATGGCACATGGCGCAGTTCTGATTGAAGACGGCTTTGCCCTGCTCGGTGGCCACCGTCTTGGCAGGCGCAGCCACAGGCGACGAGGAACAGGCCACCAGGGCCAGCGAAGCAACAATCAGGGCGGGGGCGGCGAGGCGGAACATGACTCTGTCTCCGGGAAATATTGGGTGAGGCGGCTCAAGCCGCCGATGTTGAACCCGCCCCACTGCAATCGCCGTGCCGCAAGCCCGCAAATCCCTGCACCCACCCCAAACCTCGGGCACACCCCTAGTTCACCGTCCGCGAGACACACCCGGACACCCGCACCCGATGCGCCACCGAGGAACACTCGCGCGCACTGTCACACCCTGCATCGATAGCCCCCCCCCCACCGGAGAGAGCACTCACGGCAGGAGCATGTGCTGCCGGTAATAGACCAGCTCGTCGATGGATTCGTGGATGTCGGCCAGGGCCGTGTGCTTCTGCGCCTTTTTGAAACCCTCGGCCAACCCCGGCTTCCAGCGTCGCGCCAGTTCCTTGAGGGTGCTGACGTCGACATTTCGGTAGTGGAAGTGATCCTCCAGGCGGGGCATGTAGTTCACGAGAAAGCGCCGATCCTGGTGAACCGTGTTGCCGCACATGGGCGACTTGCTCTTGGCCACGTAGGTGCGCAGAAACTCCAGCACCTGCGCCTGGGCCTGGGCCTCGTCGACCGTGGACGCCTTCACCCGGTCGATCAGACCGCTCTTGCCGTGCGTGCCCTTGTTCCACGCATCCATGCGGTCGAGCACCTCGTCGCTCTGGTGGATGGCAAACACCGGACCCTCTATGCGCACCGTCAGCATCGGATCGGTGACGATGACGGCCACCTCCAGGATGCGGTCCGTCTGCGGATCCAGCCCGGTCATTTCCAGGTCGATCCAGATGAGGTTGAGGTCGTTGCGCGTCAGGGCGGTGTCGCTCATGGAGGGAAGTCGAGGGCGGGTCGAAAGTCGATCATTCTCCCACGCGGCTTGGCGGACAATCGGCGCCATGATTTCTCTCGTTGTCTCCGCGGTGTTTGCCGTCGCGCTGCTGGTGGCCTGGCTGCTGGACGTCTGGTTGATCTCGCGCCAGTCCCGCCATGTCGCACAGCACCGTGATCAGGTACCGACCGCCTTTGCCGGCACCATCGGCCTGCCCGCCCACCAACGTGCGGCGGACTACACCCTGGCCCGACAACGTTATGCCCTGGTGGCCACGACGTGGTCGGCCGTCGTGCTGCTCGGCTGGACCCTGCTGGGCGGACTGGACCTGCTGAACTTCTGGGTGCGGGAAACCGTGCAACCGCTCTGGGGCAACCTGGCCTATCAGGTGACGCTGCTGGTCGCCGTGTCCTTCATCGGCACCCTGGTGGATCTGCCGCTGGACGCCTGGCGCATCTTCCGGCTTGAACAGGCCCACGGCTTCAACCGCATGACGGTGAGCCTGTGGTTGCGCGATCTGGCGCTGGGTGGCGTGGTCGGCCTGATCCTGGGGGTGCCTATCGCCGCCTTGCTGGTGTGGCTGATGGGCGCGGCCGGTCCGGGGTGGTGGCTGTGGGCCTTCGGCGCGCTGGCCGGGTTCACGGTGTTGATGCAGGTCGTGTACCCCACCTACATCGCCCCGCTGTTCAACAAGTTCCAGCCGCTGCAGGACGCGGCCATCCAACTCCGGGTCGAGCAACTCATGCAGCGCTGCGGCTTCCGCTCCAAAGGCCTGTTCGTGATGGACGGAAGCAAGCGTTCGGCCCATGCCAATGCCTACTTCACCGGCTTTGGCGCCGGCAAGCGCGTCGTCTTTTTCGACACCCTGCTCAAGCGCCTGACACCGGGCGAGGTCGAGGCTGTGCTCGCCCACGAACTGGGGCACTTCCACCACCGGCACGTGGTCAAGCACATGGTGCTGATGATGGGCGTGTGGCTGGGTGCGCTGGCCCTGCTGGGCTGGCTGATGAAGCAGCCCTACTACTACACCGGCCTGGGCGTTCAACCCAATCTGGTTCACCCCAACCACGGGCTGGCCCTGGTGCTGCTGACTCTGGCGGGCCCGGTGTTCGTCGGCCTGGTTCAGCCGCTGCTGATGGGGCTGTCGCGCCGCCACGAGTACGAAGCCGACACCTATGCCTGCACCCACGCCCGCGGCGAAGATCTGCAAAGCGCCCTGCTCAAGCTGTACGAAGACAACGCCTCCACCCTGACCCCCGACCCGGTCTACGCGCGACTCAAGCACTCCCACCCGCCGGCCGTGGAGCGCATGAACGCCATCACGGCCTTGCTTGCGGGCCAGGGTCGTTCTGCGCCGGCCCAAGCATGAAGCCGCGACGCTCCTCCGCTCCAGACTCTCGCGGCGCATCCAGCCGCGCCGGGTCGACCTCGGGTACGACGATGGATCCTGCTGGCGCCCTGCTCGAAGGCCGCGTCATCTCCTCCCATGGCCGCCACGTCATGGTCGAACTCGACGATGGGCGACACCTGCTGTGTCACCCCCGCGGAAAAAAGAGCGATGCGGTCGTGGGTGACACCGCCCAGGTGCGCGTCACCGACAGCCGGGGCGACGAGGGCGTGCTGGAGGCGCTGCTGCCGCGGCACAACCTGCTGTATCGCCAGGACGAATGGCGCACCAAGTCGTTTGCGGCCAACCTGGACCGCCTTCTGATCCTGGTCGCCGTCGAGCCGGTGTTCAGCGAGAGCCAGCTCAGCCGCGCCCTGGTGGCCGCGGAAGACGCCCGCATCCAGCCCCTGATCGTGCTGAACAAGGTCGACCTGCCCTCACCCCTCGTGGAAGCGGCGCGGGAGCGTCTGACCCCCTACCGGCAGATGGGCTACGAGGTGCTGGAGCTCAGCTTCACAGGTCGGCCAGAGCAGGCCCGCCAAGCCCTGCAACCGCGTCTGCAGCATGGCGCCACCCTGGTTCTGGGGCCCTCTGGTACCGGCAAGAGCACGTTGGTCAACCTGCTGGTGCCCGATGCCCAAGCCCAGACCGGTGAAATCTCGACCGCGCTCAATTCCGGCCGCCACACCACCACGCACACGCGTTGGTATCACCTGCCGAATGCACCGGGCGCGGCGCTGATCGACTCACCGGGCTTTCAGGAATTCGGCATCCACCACATTGCCATCGAGCAACTGGCCGCGTTGATGCCGGATCTGCGCCCGCACGTCGGCCAGTGTCGGTTCCACAACTGCACGCACGATCACGAGCCAGGCTGTGCGGTTCTGACCGCCCTGGACGCAGGACAGATCACACCCAACCGCCATCGGCTGTACCTGGAACTGCGCGGGGAGCTGGCCAGCAAGCGCCAGTGGTAACGCCCCCGATCAGCCCAGCACGTGCGCCAGCGTCAACAGGGCCAGCAGCGACATCCACAGCACCACCGACCGCCAGACCAAACCGACGACCGAGCGCAGGTGCGCAATCTGAGGCGGCACGCCCGGCGTGCTGCCTTCGGAGCCACCCTGGCCGGGCAGCGCGCCGGCCTCGAAGCCACCCGAAGCCGCGCCCGGTATACGGGGCACCGTCGCATCCAGAGGCATCGACTGGCTCAACTCGGGCGCGGGCGCACCACCCAGGGCCAGACCCACGGCACCGGCGGCCGCCGCCAGCACGACGCCGTCGTTGGACTGCTTCCAGAGACGGGCGTAGCGGCGCCAACTGTCCACCGCCTCCTCGAAGTTGCCGACCACGGCAAAGCCGGCCGCACTCAGGCGCGAAGGCACGTAGTCGATCAGCGAAAAGACCCATTGCGAACGCTGCATCAGCCGCTCATTGAGGGGAGCGCCCAGCGGCTCACTCTTGATGGCCCAATAGCGCGAGCAGAACTCGGCCATCCGATAAAACACCGCGCCCATTGGCCCCAGACCGAAGGCCGAGCCGAGGATGAACCAGAAGAACACGCCAAACACATGGCGGTGCGCCGCCAGCAGCGCATGCTCGATCACATGGCGCAGCAACTGGTCACGCGGCAGATCGCTGGCGTCCAGCAGGCGCCAGGCCTGCAGCAACTGGCGGGCGCGCTCTTCCTGGCCCTGCTCCAGGGCGTCGCGGATGTCGGTGAAGAAGTGGCTGAACTGACGAAAACCCAGCGTCACGTACAGCACGAGAAAATTCCACAGCAAGGCCAGCAGCACGCTGTAGTGGTTGACGAGCAGAAACACGCCCGCAGCCAGCAGTGAAGGCACCGCCACGGTGATGACCCAGACCACCCAGATGTGGTGCTCACTGCCCGCGTCGAAGTTGCGGGACGTCCAGCGTGTCCACGCAATGAAGCCCTCATGCACGGGGTTGCCCTGCGGCAGTGGCCGCAGCTGCTCCACGATCAGAGCGAGAAGAACCGCGAAGAAACTCATGCTCCGATCATATCCGGCAGCCGGCTCGTCGCATCGGCAGCCCTCAATCGCTCAGCAACTGATAAAAGTTGCGCAGCATGGCCGCCGTCGCCCCCCAGATGAAATAAGGCGCCTCATCCACCCGGTGCACCTCGCCGGACTCCGGCGACCACGGCATCGACCAGAAGTGGCGCGACGCCCCTGCCCCCAGGTCAACCCGGTGCCGCCAGTGATGGGCAGGCGTCATCAGAAAGGACAGCGGCACCTCGAACACTTCGGCCACCTCACCCGGGTCCGGTTCAAACCGGGCCGATCGGTCGATCAGACCGACCACTGGGGTCACAGCAAACCCCGTGACCGTCGTGTAGCGGGGCAACTGCCCCAGCACATCGACCGCCGACGGAGGCACCCCGATCTCCTCGTGCACCTCACGCAAGGCCGCCGCCACTGCGTCAGCATCCGACGGCTCCCGACGTCCGCCTGGAAAGCTGATCTGCCCGGCATGGTGCCGCAGGTGATCCGTGCGCCGCGTCAGCAACACTTTCAGGCCCTCGTCACGAGGCACCAGACCGAGAAGCACGGAGGCATCGGCCCGAGGCTGAGACCCCGGGACCACACTTGAATCACCCCGCAACTCGGGCACCCAGTCCGGCGAGAGCGAACGCAGCCGCTCTCGGATGGCCGCGGGATGCAGCCGCTCCAGAGCCACCGGAGGCAAATCCTGGCCCGAGGCATCGACAGGCATGCTTCGCGCCTCAAAGGCGCTCAGCGATCGCTTCAGCGGTGCCTGGATCTGGGACATGACTCAGCATATCCAGAAAAGACAAAGACCGCCCGGAGGCGGTCTTTGCGATCTTGTGCAGTCCGACGCACAAGGCGCCGAACCGTGAAGAATCAGGCCAGCTTTTCCTTGATGCGAGCCGACTTGCCGCTGCGCTGACGCAGGTAGTACAGCTTGGCACGACGGACGTCACCACGGCGCTTGACTTCGATCGAAGCGATCAGCGGGCTGTACAGCTGGAACGTACGTTCCACGCCTTCGCCGCTGGAGATCTTGCGCACGATGAAGTTGCTGTTCAGGCCACGGTTGCGGCGAGCGATCACCACACCTTCGTAGGCCTGCACGCGCTTGCGGGTGCCTTCCACCACGTTCACGCTCACGATGACGGTGTCACCGGGGGCGAATTCGGGGATGGTCTTGTTCAGGCGAGCAATTTCTTCTTGCTCGAGTTGTTGGATCAGATTCATGAAGGTTCCTTGCGATCGTGCCGGCGCAGGTGACGGGCTGAAGACCAGCCTCGCCAAGGGAGACACCTGTCATCCCAACCCAGCAGAGGATCGAAACCGCAGATTATAGCAACAACAAGGAGCGCAGAAACTGCTCGTCCTTGCGACTGAGTTTGGCCTCGGCCCGGGCACGCTCGATCAGGTCCGGGCGACGACGCGCCGTCAGCTCCAACTGCCGCTCCCGGCGCCAACGGGCGATGTCGGCGTGGTGGCCGGACAGCAGCACCGGCGGCACGGACTCCCCTTCCCAGACCTCGGGGCGGCTGTAGTGGGGGCAATCGAGCAACCCATCCGAGAAGCTGTCCTGCTCGTGGGACGCCTGATCGTGCAGCACACCCGGCTGCAGGCGGGTCACCGCATCCAGCAGCGCCAACGCAGGCAACTCGCCGCCCGAAAGCACGAAGTCCCCCAGGCTGACCTCTTCGTCGACGTGGCGGTCCACCCAGCGCTGGTCGATGCCTTCATAGCGGCCACAGACCAGCACCGCACCTTCGGAACGCGCCCAGGCCTCGACCCGCTTCTGGGTCATCGGCGCACCGGCAGGGCTGAACATCAGCACCGGCGCCTTGGCGCCCCGATCCACCTCGATCGCCTCGATCGCGCGCTGCAGCGGTTCGGCCAGCATCACCATGCCGGGGCCGCCGCCATATGGACGGTCGTCCACGCGCCGGTAGTTGTCGAGCGCATGGTCGCGCAGCGGCCACAAGCGCACATCCACCTGGCGAGTCGTGTACGCACGGCGCGTCACGCCCACCTGCAGGAAGGGCTCGAACAGTTCGGGAAACAGCGTGAGGACGTCGAAGCGCATGGCCCGGCTCAGGCCACGGATCAGTAGTCCAGACCCCAGTCGACGCGGATGCGGCGCTCGGTCAGGTTGACGTCGTCGATGAACACGCCGACAAATGGAATCAGCGTTTCAGCCTTGCGGACCTGGCCCTGGGCATCGGTCTCGTCGCGCAACACCCGCAGCACGCTTTGCGCGCCGGTGTCGAGCAAATCGGCCACCGTACCGAGCACCTGCTCTTCACGGTTGACGACCTGAAGGCCGATCAGATCCACCCAGTAGTACTCGCCGTCGTCGGTCGACGGAAAGCTGGAGCGGGACACGAACACCCGGGCACCCTTGAGCGCTTCGGCCGCGTTGCGGTCAGGCAGTTCCTGGGCGCACGCAACGATCACATCCCCATGCTCCTTGGCCTGGGTGATGCGCAACACGCGCGGCAATTCGGGGGCCCCGGCGGGGCGGGGCTTGTCCGCTGCGGGCTGGATGAACCAGCGCCGCGAGGAAAACACAGCCTGGGGATCGGCTGCGTAGGGATGGACCTTGATCCACCCCTTGACGCCCCAAGCGTCGATCACCTTGGCGACCTCGATGGCATCCTCCGGCCACGCCGGATCGTCACTCATCAAAGGGGATGTCATTCGGATCGGAGCGCCTGGAACGGAGTCGCGCCGATCAGGCGGCGACGGCTTGGCCCTGGGCCTTCTTCAGCAGGCGGGTCACCGTTTCGGACGGCTGAGCACCGACGCCGGTCCAATACGCAACGCGATCCAGAGCGACGCGCAGCTCTTCAGCGGAACCGGCAGCGAACGGGTTGTAGAAACCCACGCGCTCCAGGAAGCGGCCGTCACGGCGGTTGGCGCTGTTGGCGACGACGATGTTGTAGAACGGGCGCTTCTTGGAGCCGCCGCGTGCGAGTCGAATCACGACCATGATGTTTCCTTGATCCAGAAAATGTTCAGGGATCCACGCGACCAGGAGACACCCGCAGGTCAGCGGATCATTGTCAGGCCCGCGCCCCAGAGGGGCACCGGACCACGGATCGAGCCCCGTAGATACCGTCACGTCGCAACACTGAGTGACCGTCGCTCGAAAAACCGGCGATTATAGGGGCATGAACGCTCCGCTTGTCCGCCCCAGTCACGAAAACGACGTTCCGGCCCTGCGCTCGATCTACGGATGGAACGTCGAGCACGGCACCGGCACCTTCGAAACCGAAGCCCCCGACCTGACCGAGATGCGCCGTCGATGGCAGGCGGTGCAGGATCTGGCGTTGCCCTGGCTGGTGGTCGAGGTGGGCAACACCGTCCTCGGCTACGCCTACGCCAACCTCTTCCGCACCCGCCAAGCCTGGCACTGGACTCTGGAAGACTCGATCTATCTCGCCCCGCAGGCCCAGCGACGCGGCTTGGGCGTCCTGTTGTTGAGTGAACTCATCGCCCGCTGCACCGCCATCGGCGCCCGACAGATGCTCGCCGTGATCGGCGACGCCGACAACCGTGGTTCGATCGCGCTGCACCGGCGCTGTGGCTTTCGCGACGCCGGGCTCATGCGGGCCGTCGGCTGGAAGCACGGACGCTGGCTGGACTGCGTGCTGATGCAACGTGCCCTGGGCTGCGGTGACGACATCCCACCCGGTCCCACACGTTCCATCCCTTGACCCCCAATGAACAACGCCCCGGGGTCCGAGGACCACCAGGGCGCCGCTGGATCAGGCAACCAGCCGGATCAGAGGACGGCGCGGGCGAAGTAGTACCCGAGGGCAGCCACGATCGCCGACGCCGGGATCGTGAAGATCCACGCCCAGACGATGCTGCCGGCCACACCCCAGCGCACGGCCGAAGCCCGCTGCACCGAACCCACGCCGACGATGGCGCCCGTGATGGTGTGCGTCGTCGAGACCGGAATGCCCAGTGCGGTGGCCAGGAACAGCGTCATCGCGCCGCCCGTTTCGGCACAGAAGCCCCCCACCGGCTTGAGCTTGGTGATCTTCTGCCCCATCGTGCGCACGATCCGCCAGCCGCCGAACATGGTGCCGGCACCAATGGCCAGATAGCAGACCCAGATCACCCACGACGGCGGCATCTTGTCGCCCGCCTGCGCATAGCCCGAGGCGATCAGCAGCATCCAGATGATGCCGATGGTCTTTTGCGCGTCATTACCGCCATGACCCAGGCTGTAGGCCCCGGCCGAAACCAGTTGCAGGCGCCGGAACCACTTGTCCACCCGCATCGGCGAGAAGCCGCGGAAGATCCAGGCCACGATCACCATCAACAGGGACCCGAGCAGGAAACCCAGGGTCGGAGACACGATGATGAAGGTCACCGTCTTGGTCAGGCCCGCCGCCACCAGGGCCGACGGCCCGGACTTGGCCATGACCGCACCCACGATGCCGCCGATCAGGGCATGCGAGGAACTCGACGGAATCCCCCACCACCAGGTCACGATGTTCCAGGCGATGGCCCCCAGCAACGCGCCGAACACCACCTGATGGTCCACCACCCCGGGCTGCACGATGCCCTTGCCGATCGTGGCCGCCACATGGAGCTGAAACACCGCGATCGCGATGACGTTGAAGAAGGCCGCAAACAGCACAGCCTGCTGCGGCTTGAGCACGCCGGTGGACACGACGGTGGCGATGGAATTCGCCGCGTCGTGGAAACCGTTCATGAAGTCGAAGGCAACCGCCAGGAGAACCAGCAGCGCAATCACCCAGATGCTGATCTGGACGGCATCCATGATGGACCGCCTCCGATCAGGAGTTTTCGAGGACGATGCCCTCGATCACATTGGCGACGTCCTCGCACTTGTCGGTGATGCTCTCGAGCTGCTCGTAGATGGCTTTGAGCTTGATGAGCTCGCGGATGTCCTCCTGCTCACGGAACAGGCGCGACATGGCCGCGCGCATCTCGCGATCCGCGTCGGATTCAAGCTGGGAGATTTCCTGGCAGGTCTTGACCGTCGCCTCGGCCACGCTGTGCTTGGACAGTTGAGACAGCAGCGACACGGCGTGGGCCAGACGCTCACAGCACTTGACCGCCAGGTCGCTCAGGCGCGTGACCTCGTCGGTCAGGCGGCGAACATCGTACAGGGCCAGGGTTTCGGCCACATCCTGCAGCAGGTCCAGCACGTCGTCCATCTCGTTGATCAGCGAGTGGATCTGCTCGCGATCGATCGGCGTGATGAAGGTCTTGTGCAGCAGACGGTTCACCTCCGAGGTGATGCGGTCGGCCTGGTGTTCAGCGTCGTCAACCTCGCGGGCGTAGCGCTCGCGCTTTTCAAGGTCGTCGTAGTTCTGGATCAGGGCATGGAAGGCTCGCGATCCAACCACGATGGCTTGACCGTGCTGATTGAACAGCTCAAAAAAATTGCCTTCGCGCGGCAGCAACTTGCCGAACAGCATGGACTCTCCGGAGGATGGTAAGTGGGAGGGAGTTCAAGACACACCGGGATCGAAACCGGTGCATCGGTCTGCATGGACGGCCCTTCTGGGAACGCGAACATTCACCGTGAAGGACGTCATGATTCCGTCATCTGTTTGAAACAGGCGGAGTGTACCCGGCGGCGCGGCGCCTCCACGCCCCTCAGGCGCGGAAAATGAAATACACCGCCCCCAGCAGACACAGGCCTGCCCAGACGAAGTCCCAGCGGAAGGTCTGCCCCATGTACAGCAGGGCAAAGGGCACAAACACCGACAGCGTGATCACCTCCTGGGTGATCTTGAGCTGCGCCAGACTCCAGCCGCCCGCGTGGCCAATCCGGTTGGCCGGCACCTGCAACAGGTACTCGAACAGGGCAATGCCCCAGCTCAGCAGCGCCGCCACCCACCAGGGCCGATCCCCCAGGGTCTTGAGGTGTCCGTACCAGGCAAACGTCATGAAGAGGTTGGACAGCACGAGCAGGCCGATGGTCTGCACCGGTGCGCTCCATGGCGACAGGGTCATGGCAAACATCAACGGAGAAAAGGGCAATCAGTCCGGCAGAC
Organism: uncultured Sphaerotilus sp.; assembly: GCA_964422355.1. Classification (GTDB taxonomy): domain Bacteria; phylum Pseudomonadota; class Gammaproteobacteria; order Burkholderiales; family Burkholderiaceae_C; genus Sphaerotilus. The sequence continues at coordinate 15,629 of CAYRBG010000002.1, forward strand.
GGCGGATGCGCTGATCGGCACAGGCCCGGCGCAACTCATCCAGGGGAGGCAGTCCGGGCAACTGCAGATCGGGAGCCAGCTCCGACAAGGGCTCCAGCACAAAAGCCCTCAGGTGCAGACGGGGGTGAGGCAAGGTCAACCGAGGCGTGACCTGTACTTCGTCGCCATGGATGAGCAGATCCAGGTCCAACGTCCGAGGTGCATTCACATAGGGCCGCAGGCGCCCGTGGGCCAATTCGATGTCCTGCAGCGCCGTCAGCAGCTCCAGCGGAGACAGGCCGCTGTCCAGCGCAACCACGGCATTGAAGAAATCGGGGCCCTCGGCATCCACCGGCGCACTGAGGTAGATGCCGGATCGGCCTGCGGCACGACAACCGGGCAACCGCTCCAATGCCTCAAACACCGCCGCCAAGGTCGCCCGGGCATCACCCAGGTTGGCCCCCAGACCGATGTAGACACGCCGCCAGCTCGCAGGAACGCCAGACACAGACGCAGAGCCCGCGACCGGTTCCGGATCACTCACCGCCACCCTCGCCGGACGACACCGCACCGGATCCACCGCTGCGCGCCCCCGACGGGCGACGACGGCGGCGGCGTTTGCGGGCCGGGGCCGCCGATTCCCCCCCCTCGTCCACGCCTTCCGAATCGTCTGCGGCGGGCATCGCCAGATCGCGAGGATCCTCGACCGGAGACGCCGACTTGCGCCCACCCTTGCCTGCACCACCACGACGCCCCACCGACTCGGCACGGCGCGCCGCCTCGACCAGTGCCGCACGCTCGGTGTCGTCGGCGTTCGAATAGTCCTGCCACCAGTGGGCCAGGGCTTCGTCGGCCTCGCCCGCATCGGCACGCAAGCGCAGGAAATCAAATCCAGCCCGGAAGCGCGGCTGAGCGAACAGCGAAGCACTGGTGGCGGGCGTTCGGCGCTCGAAGCGCGGCTGCATCATCCAGATCTCGCGCATGTCGGCCGCCAGCTTGCCGCGGCCCGAGATGTCGCCGATGCGGGCATCGAACACCTGGTCAATGGCCTGCTGCAGCGCAGGCATCGGGCCTTCACCCTGGCGGCGCAGCTCGTCGCGACGGCGGGTCACCTCGTGCCACAGCATGGCCGCCAGCATGAAGCTGGGCGCCACCGGCTTGCCTTCGTTGACGCGGCGATCGGTGTCGGCCAACGCGAGCTGGATGAACTTCTCCCGCCCGTCATGCTGGTGGGCATCGTCCAGCACCGCATCGAGAATGGGGAACACGCCGCGGTGCAGCCCCTGCTTGCGCAACTCCTCCAGGCTGGCCAGGGCGTGACCGGTCTGCAGCAGCTTGATCATTTCGTCGAACAGGCGGCTGGCCGGCACATTGCCCAGCAGGTCCGCCATCTGCGGGATCGGCGCACGCGTGCCCGGCTCGATGTCGAAGCCCAGCTTGGCCGCAAAGCGCACGACACGGATGATCCGCACCGGATCCTCGCGGTAACGCGTGGCCGGGTCACCGATCATGCGCAGCAGGCGCTTGCGCGCGTCTTCGATGCCATGGTGGTAGTCGACCACGATCTCGCGGCGCGGGTCGTAGTACATGGCATTGATCGTGAAGTCGCGCCGGGCCGCGTCCTCGTCCTGCGGACCCCAGACGTTGTCACGCAGCACCCGCCCCTCGGCGTCCACCACGTGGCTCTTGTCGGCCAAAGCGGCTTTGGAGGTCTTCTCGTTGCCGCTGATCTGCTCGGCCGCCGAAGCGTCCAGGTAGGCCCGGAAGGTCGACACCTCGATCACCTCGTGCTCCCGCCCCCGGCCATGCACCACATGCACGATGCGAAAGCGCCGGCCGATGATGAACGCACGACGGAACAGCGACTTGACCTGCTCCGGCGTGGCGTTGGTCGCCACGTCGAAGTCCTTGGGGCGATGACCCAGCAACAGGTCACGCACCGCACCGCCCACGATGTAGGCCTCGTAGCCGGCGTCCTGCAGCGTGGTCACGACCTTGACGGCGCGGTCATCGAGCAGCTTGGGATTGATGCGGTGCACCTCGCGCGGCACCTCGACACGCACGCCCTTGGCCGGACCGGAAGGGGGGACCTCAGCGGCCTTGTCGCCCTTGCCCAGCAAGCGGTGAATGAGTTTCTTGATCATGTGTGAACGTCAATGTAGACGCATGGGCGTCAGGCCGCCACCTCGGCGTGCCGCTGCATCCATTCCCGCACCAAAGGCACGGTCAGGGCACGCTGCGCCGACAGGGCGTAGTGGTCAAGCTGGTCGAGCAGATCCATCAAGGTGTGCAGGTCCCGAGCATGGCGGCGCAGGAGGTAGTCCACCACCTCGTCCGGAAGGGCCAGCCCCCGGCGCTGGGCCTCACGCTGCAGGATCTGCCGCACATCATCCTCGGAGGGCGGCGCGAGCTGAAACACCAGCCCCGAACCGAGCCGGCTGCGCAGGTCATCCCGCAAGGGCAGGTCCACCGGCGGCAACGCGCCGGCCGCCACGATCGGCACACCCAGCGTGGCCGCCTCGATGAAGGCCGCAAACGCCGCATGCTGGCGATGGGCATCGAGCTGATCGCAGTCGTCGAAGACCAGCAGGCGCGTCGTCTCCTCGACCTCCCAGGGCAAGGGCGCCTGGGGCGAAAAGGCCGACACCCTCAGTCCCTCGTCCTGGGCCGCCGTCGCACAGGCGTGCAGCAGATGGCTCTTGCCACTGCCGGCGCCGCCCCAGAGGTACACGGGCACCCCCGGCTGAGGCGCCTGCAGCACCGCACGCAGCACGTCCCACGACAGGGACGGTGCAGGCACGTAATTGTCAAAGCGCCACAACGGATCCGAGCCCAGGGCCAGCGGCATCTGACGCGACAGGACGGCGGAAAACAACGGCATCCGAGACAGACCCGGCCCCAACGCCGGTTTCGACAGCAAAAGCGCGGATTCTAAGAAATCCGCGTCGCCGGCAAGGCGGAACGTTCGCCGCCCTCGTGCGGCAGCACGAGCATCAGCCGCTGCAGCACCCGTCGGCCGTGCAGACCGTCATCGTCCGACCGGTAGGCCGCCTCCAGGTGACGCAGCAGCTGGGCCAGCAGATCCAGGCGCGATGCCCCCGCCAGCAACCGGGACAGGCACACATGTGCCGCCTCGGGAATTTCCAGGTACGGCCGCAGCCAGTCTTCAAGCGTGTCCCGGCTGAGGGTGGCCCCCGTCAGCGGATCGATGACCACCTCGCCGCCGGTCAGCGAAACCCGAACCACACAATGCCCCGGCAACAGGACCGGACGCACCTTCAGCCCGATCTGCTGCGCGAGCTCGATGTAGATCACCGCCAGCGCCGAGGCCTGACCCCGCCGCGTGCGCAGCACCTCGTCCAGATAGGCGTTGGACGCGCAGTAGTAGTCGTTGGCGTTGCCCGTGAAACCCCACTCCGAAAAAAAACAGTGGTGCAGCACGCGCAGACGGTGGAGCGACGAGGCGTCCCCTGCGACGCGTGAACGCAGGCGCCGGGCAAGCACGTCGATGTCCAACAGGACCGACTCCACATCCAGCTCCGGTCGCTCGACATGGGCCAGCGAAGCGGCCGCCTCGGTCAAGGGCAACTGCGCCTCGTCGGCCACCAGGGCCGCGAAATACTCCAAAGGCTCCACATCGGTCCACACCATGAAACCAGTGTAATCACTGGCACACGCGGCCCACGGCGCGGGGTTGTTCGACCGATGAGGCTCAGGCCTTGCGCGCAAACTGACGCAGCGGCACACCCAACAGGGCCAAGGTCAAAAAATAGAGGACGGCAGAGGCCGTCAGGCACCCGGCCATGATCGCCACACGCAACAACGGCTGCACTCCCAGACCGATCCAGTCAAAGTGCTGGGCCGCCCAGAACATGCCAACCCCCATCACCGCACTGCCGATCGCCACCTTGAACAGGAAGCCCCACCAGCCCTCCGCAGGCTGATAGCTCCCGCGACGACGCAAGCCCGTCAACAGGAACAAGGCATTGAGCGAGGACGCCAGACCGATCGACAGCGACAGCCCGGCCACGCCCAGATGCGGCACCAGCACCGCATTGAACACCTGCGTCAGCACCAGCACCACCACCGCGATCTTGACCGGCGTGCGGGTGTCCTGCTGCGCATAGAACCCAGGCGCCAGCACCTTCACACCGATGATGCCGACCAGCCCCACGCCCCAGCCGATCAGGGCCCGGGTGGTGTTGGCCACGTGCTCGGCCGTGAAGTGCCTGTAGTGATACACCACAGCGATCAGCGGCTCCGGAAACACCACCAAGGCCACCGCACACGGCAGCGACAGCAGCACGACCAGGCGCAAGCCCCAGTCCAGCAGCGACGAATAGCGCTCGTCCTGGCCCGCCGCCCGCGCGGAAGACAACTGCGGCAGCAGCACCACCCCCAAGGCCACGCCCAGCAACGCCGTCGGGAACTCCATCAGGCGATCCGCGTAGGTCAACGAAGACACCGAACCGACCGCCAGCCGCGAAGCGATCTGCGTGTTGATCATCAAGGACAACTGCGCCACCGACACCCCCAGCAAGGCCGGCCCCATGCGACGCAGGATGCGGTGTACCCCCTCATGGCCCCACGCCGCCTTCAGCGCCGCGGGCCCCAAGCCGACCTTGGGCATCAGCCCCAGGCGCAGCAGCGCGGGAATCTGGATCCCCAGTTGCAACACCCCGCCCACCATCACGCCAATGGCCCAGCCATAGATGGCCGGAATGCCGCGCTGCTCCAGAACCGGCGACAACCACCATCCGGCACCAATGACCGACAAATTCAGCAGCACCGGCGTCACCGCCGGCACGACGAAGTGCTTCCAAGTGTTCAGGATGCCCGCAGACAGCGCCACCAGCGACATGCACAGGATGTACGGGAACATGATGCGGGTCATGATCACCGCATGGTCGAAGCCCTCGGCCGGCAGACCCGAAGCCATCACCCACACGAGCACCGGCGCTCCCACCACACCGACGGTGGCCGTGAGCATCAGCACCCAGAACAGCACCGTGGCGGCCGCATCCATCAAGCGGTGTGTGGCCTCATCCCCCTCCTGGGTGCGGGAAGCCGCCAGGATGGGCACAAAAGCCTGCGAAAACGCCCCCTCGGCAAACAAGCGCCGCAACAGATTGGGAATGCGGAACGCCACCTGATACGCGTCGGCCACCAAGCCGGCACCGAACGAAGCGCCGAGCAATTGCTCGCGCACGAGGCCGGTGACCCGGGACGCCAGGGTCAGAACAGACACCACCGAAGCAGCACGCAGCAAGCTCATGCACAGGGCCCCATCGACTCGAAGGGGCCGATTATCAGGCGGTATTCGACACCCGGATCCGACACCCCCTTTATCTTTGGGCCGCGGCTGTGCTATGATCGCCAGCTTTCCCACCCGGAGAACGAACACCATGCCCGCTTCCAAGAAGAAGACAGTCCGCATCGCGTCGGGTCGCAAGCGCGCCCGCCAGGACGTCAAGCTGAACGCAGCCAACACCGCTCTGCGTTCCAAGTTCCGCACCGCCGTCAAGAGCGTGCTCAAGGCCGTTGCCACTGGCGACAAGGCCCAAGCCGGCGATACCTTCAAGACTGCTCAGCGCGTGATCGACTCGATCGCCGACAAGGGCATCTTCCACAAGAACAAGGCCGCTCGCCTGAAGAGCCGCCTGTCCGCCAAGGTCAAGGCTCTGGCCGTCGCGGCCTGAATGACCCACTGATCCGGGTGGATCCTCAGTACAAAGGCCCGCTTTGCGGGCCTTTGTCATTCCAGCCCTCGCTCACCGAGGGCCGCGGACCGACGATCAGCTCGATGTCTTGTCGGCCGCACTGGTGAATGCGTCGGCAAAAAAGGCCTCCGGCAGCAAGCCGCAGCGCGCTGCAAAGTCACGCTGCGCCGACTCGACCATGATGGGCGCCCCGCAGGCATAGACCTGATGGCCCGACAGGTCCGGCCAATCAGCCATCACGGCCTCATGGACCAAGCCCGTTCGCCCAATCCAGGCGTCGTCCACCGCAGGCTCGGACAGCACCGGCACGTAGGTCAGTTGCGGCATCTGCGCCGCCATCTCGTGAACCCACGCATCGCGGTAGAGGTCGGACTTGCGTCGACAGCCCCAATAGAGGCTCACCTTGCGCCTGGACCCGGACGCCTTCAGGTGCTCCAGCATGGCCTTGACCGGCGCAAAACCCGTCCCAGAGGCCAGCAGCACAATGGGTGCATCACTGTCTTCTCGCAGGTAGAAGCTGCCGAACGGGCCCTCCAGACGCAGGATCTCCTTCTCCTTCATGACCTGAAACACGTGATCGGTGAAACGACCGCCGGGCATGTGGCGAATGTGCAGCTCCATCACACCCGACTCGACTTCAGGGGCCGCCGCCATCGAATAGCTGCGACGCTCGCCATCCTTGAGCAACACGTCGACGTACTGGCCCGCGTGGTACTGGAACGGCTGGCTGGCCGGCAACTGCAGACGCAGCACAATCACGTCCGGTGCCGCACGCTCCATCGACTGCACGCGCGCCGGCAGCTTCACGACGGGAAACTGCCCCACCGCACTCACCTGGCGCGATTCGATCACGCAGTCGGTTTGCGGCACGGCGCGACAGGTGAGGATCCAGCCTTGCGCTTCTTCGTCGGCCGACAGGGCTTTTTCCTGGTGCTCCCCGTGCACGACCTTGCCTTCCAGCAGCCGGCACTTGCAGGCACTGCACGCCCCATCCTTGCATCCATAGGGCAATCCCACGCCCTGGACAATGGCAGCCGACAGCACGGTTTCGTCGGAAGCCACGGAAAAACTGCGTCCCGCGGGCTGCACGGTCACGGTGAACGTCATTTCTCTTATCCTTGAATCTCGATCTGCAACAGGGTTCGTGATTTTGCCCCGCCCCACCCCCCTTCCCAGCCGAACCTCCGGCCGCAGCCCCACGATCTGCCGTCCTTTTGCGTTTCGTCGAATCCGGGTGCTCGTCGTGGGCTGCGGCGACGTCGGCAGCCGGATCGCCCGGCGCCTGATGCCAAACGCGCGTGTGCGCGCCCTGACCTCTCAGGCCGATCGCGCACCTGCCCTTCGGGCTTTGGGCATCACCCCGATCGTCGGCAACCTGGACCAGCCCCACACGCTGACACGCTGCCGCAGCCTCGCCCCACGCATCCTCCACCTCGCTCCGCCCCCCGGCGGAGAAGGTGCCACCGATCCGCGCACCCGCAATCTGATTCACACCCTGCGCCGCGCTGGACAGGACTTTCGTTTGGTGTACTGCAGCACGACCGGCGTCTACGGCCACTGCGCCGACCCGCAGGCCCTCTGGGACGAAAGCCGGCCGGCCCACCCTCAAACCTCCCGCGCACAGCGGCGAGTGGATGCCGAGACCACCCTGCGAACCACATCGCGCCAAGCCGCACGATCAGGCCACCGGGCATCCACGTCCATCGCTCGGGCACCCGGCATCTATGGACTGGACCGCCCCGGCGGCAACCCCACCGAACGCCTGAAGCGAGGCACGCCGGTCCTGTGGCGCGAGGACGACGTCCACACCAACCACATCCACGCCGAGGATCTCGCTCGCGCCTGCATCGCCGCTCTCTGGCGCGGCACCAACACCCGCGCCTACAACGCCTGCGACGACAGCGATCTGCACATGGGGGACTATTTCGACTTGGCCGCCGACCTGGCCGGCCTGCCCCGGCCGGAGCGCATCTCGATGGCCGAAGCTCGCCTGCAGCTCAGCCCAGTCCAGCTCAGCTTCTGGAGCGAATCCCGCCGACTGAGCAACCGACGGTTGAAGAGCGAACTCCGCGTTTCGCTGCTCTACCCGACCGTGCGCGAAGGACTGGCCGGACTCCAACCCGATCCGATCTCAGTTTGATCGGTGGACACACCCCTCAGCGGCGGCGACGCGGTGGAAACGGCGGCTGACCGCGCCAGTAGCGGATCACCAGCCAGCCCCCCAGCATCCCACCCAGGTGCGCAAAGTGGGCCACACCCACACCGCCGGTGATGCCCATCAGCAACTCCAAGCCGCCGAACAGGGCCACGAAGTACTTGGCCTTCATCGGGATGGGCGGGAACAAGGGCATGATCACCCGGTCCGGGAACATCATGCCGAAGGCGAGCAGCAGACCGAACAAGGCCCCCGAAGCACCGAGCGTCGGACCGATCGGCAGGGCCGTGCCCATCAGCAGTTGGGTGATCGCACCCATCAGCGCACTGGCGCCCAGGAACTGGATGTAGCGGTTGCGCCCCCAGATCTGTTCCATTTCGGCACCGAACATGTACAGGCCGAACATGTTGAAGAACAGGTGCACCGGGCTGCCATGCAGGAACGCATAGGTCAGCACCTGCCAGGGCAGGAAATGCCCGGACTGCAGCGGCCACAGCGCCAGGAAGGCCTCGATCCAGGGCCCCAGCAGCAGCTGAAGACAGTACACCGCCGTGCAGATCAGCATCAGCGCCTTGGTCACGGGAGGAAGCTGGGGCATGGCAATGACCGAAGTGATGACCGCAAAAAAAAGCCACGTCTGCACCTTCCGGACCCAGGACCCCTGAATCATTGAAGGCTCAAACGCGGCACGTCCTCAGTGCACCGACCCCACTCATGGACCGGGCACCGTTCGCTCCCCAAAAATCCATCTTCACTGCACAGCAGATCCGATGGTGCCGGAGGCCGGACTCGAACCGGCACACCTTGCGGCGGGGGATTTTGAATCCCCTGCGTCTACCGATTTCGCCACTCCGGCTGGATGGGCGCTGTACGGGGCGCGAACAGTAATTATGACATGAGCCGACGCACCCGATGAAGCCCGACCCCTGCGCACACCACGGCGAACTGCCAAAATAAGCACAGCGCACAGCGAGGTGACCCCGTGAACTACAAGACGATTGAAGACGTGATCGGCCAGACGCCCCTGGTGCGGCTGCAGCGACTGCCCCAGCAACTGGGCAGCCGCCCCGGCACCACCGTGCTGGCCAAACTGGAAGGCAACAACCCGGCCGGCTCGGTCAAGGACCGCCCCGCCATCAGCATGATCCGCTGCGCCGAAGAGCGCGGCGAGATCCACCCGGGTGACACCCTGATCGAGGCCACCTCTGGCAACACCGGCATCGCTCTGGCCATGGCCGCCGCTGTGCGGGGCTACCGAATGATCCTCATCATGCCCGAGGACCTGTCCATCGAGCGCGCCCAGACCATGAAGGCCTATGGCGCAGAACTCGTGCTCACCCCCAAGTCCGGCGGCATGGAGTACGCCCGCGACCTCGCCACGCAGATGGAGCAATCCGGCAAAGGCCGCGTGCTCGATCAGTTCGCCAACGCCGACAACCCCCGCTCCCATTTCGACGGCACAGGGCCGGAGCTGTGGGCCGACACCGACGGCAAGATCACCCACTTCGTCAGCGCCATGGGCACCACCGGCACCATCACCGGCGTGTCGCGCTATCTGAAGGCGCGCAACCCCGCCATCCGCATCGTCGGCGCCCAGCCGCAGGACGGTTCGCGCATCCCGGGCATCCGCAAGTGGCCCGCCGAATACTTGCCCCGCATCTACGACCCCTCCGGCGTGGACGAGCTGGTCTACGTCTCCCAGGCCGATGCCGAAGACATGGCCCGCCGCATGGCCCGCGAGGAAGGCCTCTTTGCCGGCATCTCGGCCGCCGGCGCCCTGTGGGTGGCCATGCAGATCGCCCGCCAGGTGGATGACGCCACCATCGCCTTCATCGTCTGCGACCGGGGCGACCGTTACCTCTCGACCGGCGTCTTCCCCGCCTAAAATCCAAAAACCACTCAGACCGGGGATCTGACACTGATTTTCTTGAGTTGACTCAAAGACATCGAACACATACCGTGACAGCCGTTTTTGCTGAGCGGTAGTGAAAGATGTCTGAACTGGTTCAACTCGCCTGGGTCGCGATCTGCAGCGGCTTGGTGTTCTTCATGCAGGCGGGCTTTGCCCTGGTGGAAGGCGGACTGGTCCGCGCCAAGAACTCCATCAACGTGATCATGAAGATCTACCTGGGCACCTGCGTGGTGGGCGCCCTGTTCTGGGCCGCTGGTTACGGGCTGGCCTTTGGTCAGAGCGGCGGCGGTTGGATCGGCTTGAGCGGCTTCGCCCCGCTGCACTCCACATCCATGGAGGGCGTGACGCTGCTTTATCAGATGATGTTTGCGACCACCGCCGTGTCGATCCTGTCCGGCGCAGTGGCCGAGCGCATGCGATATGGCGTCTACCTGGTGTTTGCCGCGCTCATGGGCACGTTGATCTACCCCGTGTTTGCGCACTGGGCCTGGAATCCGCAGGGCTGGCTCAAACTGCTGGGTTTTGTCGACTTTGCCGGCGACGGTGCGGTGCACTCCGTGGGTGCCTGGTGTGCGCTCGCGGGCTTGCTGGCCCTGGGGCCACGCCTGGGTCGCTTCAGCAAGTCGGGTGAAGTGCGCGACATCCCCGGCCACAACCTGCCGATGGTGGCATTGGGCGGCTTCGTGCTGTTCCTGGGCTGGTTCGGCTTCAACGGGGGGTCCATCAGCGGACTGGACAGTGCCAACCTCGGCACCGTGCTGCTCAACACCTACCTCGGCGGTTGTGCGGGCGGACTGGGCGCCCTGGCCTTCCAGCGCCTCACGGGTCGCCCCATCCTGATGAGCGCCTCCGTCAACGGCAGCTTGGCCGGCCTCGTGGCCATCACCGGCGGTGCCGGCACGCTCAACCCCGCCACCGCCATGCTGACCGGGCTTGTGGGCGGTGCGCTGTGCGTCTGGGGCGCCGACGCCCTGCGTCGCCTGCGCATCGACGATGCGGTGGATGCGATCGCCGTGCACGGCATCGGCGGCACGTGGGGACTGCTGGCTGCCGGCTTGTTCTATGACGGCGACGCCTTCAATGTGCAGCGCGTGCTGGTGCAGGTCGTGGGCATCGCGGCATGTTTCGCCTGGACCTTTCCCCTGGCCTTCGGTCTGTTCAAGGCCCTGGACCGCATCTTCATCCTGCGGGCACCCACCATGCACGAGCAGCGGGGGCTGGACTACACGGAGCACCATGAGCTGGGCTATCCAGAGTTCCAGGCTTCGCCCGGCGCACTGAAGATGGAGGGTTGAGCATGGCCGCCACCCCCGCCGAACGCCGCCGCCGCGCGGCCTGCGCCGTGCTTGAGCCGGTGCTGAGCGAAGACGCCCTCCTCGACGCCTTGTGGCACCAGCATGACCACATGCGCAGCGATGCGGTGTCGGACATCATCCGCTTCATCGATCAGGTGGCCGAGCGCCACCTGCTGGACGCCCCGACCCGCAAGCGCCTGTATGACGGCTACTTCAAGGCCATGCAGCGCCCCGAAGACGAGCTGCCGATGGACCCTTGGCCCCTCATGCAGACCGCACGAGCCCCGCAAAAGGTTTCCGCTCCGCCACCTTCACCGATACCTCCCCCCCGCGCCGCGATCCCCGCGCCCGTTCCAGCCGGGGTGCAGCCGTCGCCCACTGGGCGGGCGCCTGCCCCGCCGGACTTGCCCCCCGCCTCCATCGTCTTCGGCCTGCTGTGGGGCACCGTGCTGAACACGGTCCACACCCTGCATCAGCGGGACTTTGCCGATCTGTGCGTGGCCGTACAGGATGAGCTGAAGTCGGCACGCGTCCCGGCCGGGGTGATGGCAGTCATGGCGGCCGGGTGGACCGGTGACCCCCTTCAGCAGCAGTGGACTCCCGCGGCCAAAGAAACCGAGCTGGCAGACATGGTGCACCGGCTCTATGTGGCCCTGTGCGAAACCCTGGGACCGGTGGCGGCCGACCAGGTGCTGACTCACGCGGTTCGCACGGTCGAACGCAAGCCGGAAGCCTCGGGCTTCTCACCGCGAAAGTTGCTCTAGAGAAGAGAGGGGAGGGGAGGCGCGCGACCGCTTGCCGGCCGGGCCCCGGGACCGTGGACCCGGACCAAGCGCGGATCCGGACGGAGATCGAGGGTGGCTCAGGCCGCCTGAGACAGGGACGAGGCCGGCAGGCTCGCCCAAAGCAGGTCGACGTCGTCCATCAGCCCACCGGCGTCCGCAGCATCACGGATGCGCTGCAGCAGCTCCCGGGCGTCGTCGAAACGGCCGACCTCGATCCAGGTCTGCGCGATCAGCAGTTGCAGATGGCGATCGTCCTGGCTCATCAGATCACGGCGCGCCAGGGGAGGCAGCACGGCCGCACCGCGCGCCAATGGCGGGTTCACCATCACGTGGGCCGCACGCGCGGCTTCCACGGCCTTGGCCATGTCGGCCGCGGCATTGGAGATGATCTGTTGACGCAGCAGGGTGGAAGACCGGCCGGTACGTTCTTCCTCGTCGGACGCTTCAGCCGCGGAATGGCCACGACCCAAGGTTCGCCAGGCCAACCAGGCACCGCCCCCCAACACGCCCAACAAGGCCCAGAGCCACCAGCGGCCAGCGCCTGAAGGCGCCGCCGGCACTTCAGAAGCAGCGACGGCCTCCGCAGATGGGGCCGGGACGGATGCCACGGGCGCCGTCACTGCAGGCATCGATGCGGGCTTTGCCACGGCCACGGCAGAAGCAGGAGATGTCGCCACCTCGACCGAAGACGCCGTCTTTGTCTCCACAGGGATCGCGGAAGCCGCAACCACTGGTGCTGGAGCTGGCACGCCCCCCTGGACCGGCGAAATTCCGGGCGTGGCCGTCGCGAGCGCCGGCAACGCCAGGGGCATCCCACCCTCGCTCAGCACACGGCGGTGCTGCTGCACCAACTCCGACGCACCCTGACGAGGCTCGGCCGACACCGCCTCCGTCGTCGGCAGCACCAGGGGACGGCTCACCCGCAGGCGGTGCACGTTGCCCTGCACAAAAGCATCCGGGTTGGCGCGCAGCAGGGCCACCATGATCTGGGCCCGGCTGGCACCGGGATAGCGCCCGGTCAACTGGGCCGAGATGGTCCAGAGGTTGTCACGGTCGACCGTGATCCGTTCGGAACCCGCGGCGGGTGCAGCCACGCTGACGCCCGCCGACATCCCCCCCGCCCCGCAGGCCAAGGCCAGCAGGGTCATCGACACGCCTCGGCGCACAGCAGTCACAGCCACGTTCTTCTCATCCCAACAAACACGCGCACCCAAGGTGCGCGTGGTTCAGACCATCAGGGTGTCCATCAGGTCGATCATGAATTCGGTGTCTTCGTGCTCCTGGGCCTCCCATCCGGGCAACCCCAGGGCTTCCAGCACCTTCTGTCCATCCGCACCCGGCTGGGACATGCCCAACAGGAGCTGGCGCAAGGGCAGCACCCAGTCCTGCAGCGATGGCCCGGCCAGGAGGACGTGGCGCACCACGCTGATCTGGCTGGTGACGACCGGACGCAACTGCCGGCGGATCGGCGCACTCAGATCGTCGAACGCCTGCTTCAGGAAAAAACCGCAGTCCGCACGCCCCTGCAGCAACGCCTTGGCCACCAGCACGTATGAAGAAAAGGTCTGCGTCACCGTGTTGTTCTCGTCCAGGTCACCCGGCTCCAGCAGGATCATGCCGATGAGGTTGACGTCCGGATCGCGTGTGACGGCAATACGCAAACCCGACTGCATCTCCTCGACCGCATGCCAAGGTGCGTCTTCGGACACCGCCACGACGGCCTCGTCCTGCTTGCCGACGGGTGCCACCACCGCGGTGAAGCCCTTTTCGCGCACCAGCATCGCGGCGTCGAACGGATTGGCATAGATCAAGTCCACCTGGCCCTGCGCGATGGCCGCACGCTGCGACTCGAAGTCGTCGTACAGCTCCAGGTGGATGCGCTGACCCAGCTTGCGCTGAAGCCAGGTGTTGAACACGTACCAGCCGGCGATGTGCTCAGGCGAGAAGTCCGGGCTGACGGTCAGTTGCACGGTCATGCGTGGCACTCCTCTTCCTGCAGCAGACGTGCGTACAGCGACACGCACTCGTTGACCCGGGTGCGGGACGGCTTGCGGCGCACCGAGGTGTAGCCCACCACCTTGCCGTCACGCACGTTCGGGATCGCGGTGGCCAGCACCCAGTAGTAGGTGCCGTCCTTGCGCAGGTTCTTGACGTAGCCCTGCCAGGTCTTGCCCTCTGCCAGCGTGTCCCACAGCCCCTTGAAGGCCACGGCCGGCATGTCCGGGTGGCGCAGAATGTAGTGCGGCTGGCCGATCAGCTCCTCGCGGGTGTAGCCTGACATGTCCACGAAGGCCTGGTTGGCGTGCGTGATGATGCCCTGCGGGTCCGTGCGCGAGACGATGAGCTTGCCGTCCGGGTAAGGCACTTCGCGGTCGATGACACGCAGTGTCCGCTCGACGCCATCGAAGTAGCGTACGCGGACCTCGCGAGCCGCAGCCCCGACAGAGCCTGCCGTGTCCATGTCCGTCATGGTGGTGTTCCCCCAGTACAGGCGGGTGATCAGATGACCTTGCTGATGGAGTCGGCGGCGCGCTTGACGTCCAGGAAGATCAGGCCCAGACGGGCGTTGGGCTTGCACAGTGCGGTCAGCACGGCGTCCGGGCCGGCGTGCGTCATCAGCACATAACCCTTGTGGCCCTTGACCAGCACCTGTTCCAGCTCGCCGCGGGCCAGTTCGCGGGCCGTGCGGTCACCCAGCGACAGCATGGCGGCACTCATGGCACCCACACGGTCTTCGTCCATGCCGGCCGGCAGCATCGAAGCCATCATCAGGCCGTCGGTGGACAGCACCGCCGAGGCCTCGATGTCGGCGGTGGAGCCGTTGAGCTCGCTCAGGATCGAATTCAGAAGATCAGCGCGCATTACCAAGCACCTTTCGTTGTCAAACTTCAAACATCAAATGTCGGACCGGATCAGGCCTGACCGCCGTAGCGCACGCCCAGCGTCCACATCAGGGAGGTAAAGGCCTCCTGATTGAAACGCGGCGTGCCGCCGATGATCAGGATGAAATAGTCATCTCCGAAATACATCGGCCAAAAACCCATCTCGCTGAAGCCGGCCGCATTGACCATGCCCCAGCCGTCGCTGCGCAGGCGCAGATTCCCGTGCAGCAGTCGTGCGTGGCGCTCATGCACGGCCGCCAGGTCGGCCCCCAGGGCCGCCAGCTCTTCCGAGGCCTCGTGCGTGAAGCCGGCCGTGCCCAGGTACAAGCCGCGCTTTTCAGCCAGGATGGCCTTGCCGTCGTCCGACAGCTGGCTCAGCAGCGGCGGCAACAGGTTTTCGATGCTGTCCTGAGGCACTTCCACGTGCATGGGCAAACCCTGCACAAAACCCGAAGACTGCAGGCGGTAGAGGAACTCCAGGGCATCCTGCTCCGCCAGACCGGTCCACTCCTGCAGCAGCGCAGAGGTCAAGGCCGGGGTCTCGGGCGTGCGCAGCAGGCGCTGCAAAAACTGCCGGGCCGGCTCTCGCGTCGGTCGGCTGGCGGCGTAGTACGCCCCCGCCGGCGTCGGATGGAGAAAGAACTCACCGGTCAGTGTGTATTGGTCCATGGTGGATGGCTCGTGCCCCGAGGGGCCTCAATGGATGTGCAGGACGGTGCTCAGCGTTCTCAGAGCGTCGGTTCCAGTGACAGCAGCAAGGCCCGGATCAGCATCGACACGTCTTCACGCTTGCGCGCATCGACTTCAAACACCGGCGCCGACAGGTCCAGCTCCTTCATCTGCCGCACGTACTCGTCGATGGTGGGCGTGGCCTTGCTGTCCATCTGCGTGATGCCGATCACCAGGTGGGTGCTGTCGATGAACTTGCGGAACGCGTTGACGTAAAACCGCATGTCCTCGAAAGGCGAGGGCCGCGTGTTGTCCAGCAGCAGGATCAGGCCGATGCCGCCCTTGGTCAGGATGTCCCACATGAAGTCGAAGCGCTCCTGCCCGGGCGTGCCGTACAGGTGCACCTTTTCCTTGGGGCCCAGACGGATCATCCCGTAGTCCATCGCCACGGTGGTGCTCGCCTTGCGGCGCTGGGTCATGTCTGAAGCCGACTCGTCCGTGCGGATGGTCGGGATATCGCTGATCGAGTCGATGGCCGTGGTCTTGCCCGCGCCGACCGGCCCCGTGAAGATGATCTTGTGGTCTGTGTGCGACATGGTTGTTGTGCCCGAGAGCGTCTGCAGCGCTTCGATCTTCCTCTCTTATTGCGTGCTCACTTCTGCAGCCAGCCGAACAGGCGGCGCAGCAGCCCCTTGTTCTTGGCCCCCCGACGCTGAGCCCGACGCACCTGCGTGTCGTCATCCGTGATCAGGTCCAGGGCCAGCGCGGCGTTGTAGAACGCGAAGACATGGCGTTGAGCCACCTTGAGGGTGGACACGGTTTCCAGCAGTCCGGCGCCCCGCGTGGCCCACAGCGCGGCGATGCGCATGGCGTGCGGCGTGTTGTGCACCCGGGTCAGGTTCGGCCAGTGCTTCAGGAACACGGGCTTTTGCAGCGACACCCCGGTGGGCAGGCGACCGACCGAGGTCTCCAGACCCGCACGCCACAGCAGAGCATCCAGGCGGGCCACCGTGACCCGATCGGCCCAGCGCGCGCTCATCTCCGCGAACTCCTGGCGGCTGATGGCACGGGTCTTGGGCCGCTTGGGCAGCGGCCGCGACACCAGCTCGGACCACAGCGACTGGTCAAAATCGATGTAGGCGAGGTTCTGCGTCGTATCGACCACCAGCACCCCTTGCGGGAACTCGACCTGTGTCGGTACCTGCCACTTCAGGCCGACCAGATAGGCCTCGATCAGCGCGCTCAGCGCCGTGGCATCCAGGGTGTAGCGAAGGTCTGCGCGCGAGGACAGCTCGTCCTCCGAGAGGTCGTCACGCGTTCCGCACAGCAGCGGCTCGTCCACCAGTTCGGCCACGGGAATGGGACGATCTCCCCCTGCATCCTGCGTGCCGGTCAAGACCACGGCCGGCACCATCGGCGTCACCGGACCGACGACGGAGCGGGGCACGGCCACAGGATTCACGGCCGCGCTTTCCGGGGTCGGCGCCGGCTCCGCAGCCACGACCGGAGCGACCGGTGTCGCAGGAAGCGAGGGGGCCGCCGCAAGCGCAGCGGGAACCGCCAGCGGCGCGCTGACCTCAGGCGTTCCCGCATCGCGCCCACCAAGCCAGCGGCGCAGCAGGCCGCCGATCCCGCTTCGCCGACCCTCCGGGGATGCGGGCCGAGCCGGCCCCGAAGGCCCCGTCGTCGCCGGCACGGCATCGTCACGCAGCGGACGCAGCAGCGAATCCATCGAAGGTGCGGACACCGTTTCGGGAGCCTGATCGCGCGCTTCCACCGGCGCCGAGGGCGTCAACTGTGCAGCACGCTCTACCAGGGAACCCAGGGACACCGGCGGCTCTGCCCCACGCGAAGCGGGCAAGGTCGACGACCCCGCCGAGGTCGCGGGCCGCCCCGAAGTCGCCTTCCCAGCCTCCACGGCCGGAGCGGGAGCAGGCACCGCAGCCGGCTGCGCTTTCGTCTGAACCGGCTCAGCTGCAGCCGCGTGGCCAGCCTCTGTGGACGACGCTCCACCGGCAGAGTTGCCGGCGCTGACCGCGCGGCCGGTGTCCAGCCGGCGCAGACGCGCCATCGCAGCCATCAGTGCGGCGGGCGTCACGGGCTTGTGCACCCACACCGCCCCTTCGATGTCCTGCTCCTGCACCGCCAGGGCAATGCCCGGGCGGGCCTGTGCCGCACGGAATCGACCCCAGTGTTCGCGGGACTCCAGCGTGTCGAGGTCAAAAATCGCCACTTCGGCCGAGGCCTCGTCAACGGTCTGGAAACTCGATCGCCCGGCACTGGAGAAAAAGAACTCCAGCACCGCCTGCGTCCGAGGAGGCAGGGAGAGCAGGACGACCTTCAGGCGGTCGGTGGACTTGGGTGCGTTCACGGCGGTGGGACTCAAGGTCGATTCAATCACGGAGCGTCGGGTCGGTGCGTTCGATCGTCAGCGCGGCTGCCAGACGTCGGGCACACGACCCCAGCGCGCCTGCAGCCGCTGGACGAGGGCGGCCTGCGCGGAACCGTCCCGACTGTGGTGATAGATGGTCTGCAGTTCACGGGCCAGATCCGGGTCGTCCGGTGCATCGAGCACAGCGGCTTCGAGCAGCGCACGGGCGCCCTCCAGATCACCATCGTCGATCATCTCGATGGCCCGGGCCAGCGGACCCTGTTCTGCCGACGCGGGAGCGGGCACCGACGCGGATGAGCGTTGCGCCAGCGTCCTCGTGCCCCATACGGACGCGTCCAGCACCGAGGAGCTGCCCGCAGGCAGGGGCGTACCGGGGGCCAGACCGACCTCCAGGTGGGCACGCAGGAAATGCGCATCTTCGGCGTCCAGCAAGGGGGCCGCTTCGTCGAGCATGCGACGCCGCAGCTCCACGCCCCGAGGACCCAGCGCCAGAAACAGGTCCACCAAGGCGGAGAACAAACGGTCCGCTGCACCCAGGTGCTGTGCCAGAAGCACACGTCGCACATGCGCCTCCAGATCCAGCGAATCGCGGGCCACTTGACCCTGGAGACAGCGCCACGCGGCGGCCGGATCGATGTCGTCCCAAGGCGCCAAGCGCGCCCCAGGCACAAACTGGAACACCGGATCGATCGGGTAGGCGGAGGACGGTGCTCCGAGTTCTGTCGTCTCGCTCATCGTCAGTCTCCCGCCTGCCGGTGCGGAATCATCTGGCCTTCGACCGACGCACCCACCTGGATCTCGATCGAACCGTAGTTCACATCGCCGAACAGCCGGGCATTGGAACGAAGATCAACCAAGCCCGACGCGTAGACGGTGCCGCGGACTTCCCCGTAGACGATCAGGTGCGACACACGGATGTCGCCCTCGATCACCCCCTCGTCTCCGATGACCAGCGTGCCGGGCTGAATATTGGAGACGGTCACGTCCCCCTTGATGCGCCCGTCGACACGCAAGCCGCCGGCGAACACGAGGTCACCCACCAGGCTGGTGCCCGCACCCAACAGGCAATCGATGCGCTCCTGCAAAGGATCGCGACCTTCGTTGCCACGGCGCGGCAGCCAACGGCTGCGCGCAGGCGCACTCGTCGGCGCAGACAAGGACTCTCGGGGTACTGACATGACAGAGTTCGTCATTCGAAAAGTTCTGCGCAATCCTACGGCGACACCCACCCAATCAGGTGGACCGGATCGCCGATGGTAGTCGCCTCTCCCCCCAGCATATCGGCATTCGATGACGGGGCCCCCACGAACAAGTGCACAACAATCTCACACTCCACGCGGGAAGCTGCGTGCGACCGGCGGCTCAGACCGCGAGCCTGATCATGGCGGGTGCCCAAGGGCGGGGACAAAATGAATCGAACTTGACACAGACCCCGTCGACCATGACTGCCACCACCCCTGCCGTTCCCCTGCTCACCGACGAACTTCCCGTGCTCGCCGCCTGCGCGGCGCTGGACGGTCGACACCTCATCGAACTGGGATGCGGCAACGCGAGACTCTTGCGTCGCATCCTGCAGGCACACCGGAACAGCCGGGGCGTGGGGCTGGAGGTCGATGCCATTCAGCATGCGCGGAACCTGGCTGACCCTCAACCGGGCCTGACCTTCGTGGCCGCAGGGGCCCAGGCCATTCCGTTCGCGGACGGCACATTCGACCTGGCCCTGATGCTCAAATCCCTGCACCACGTCCCCGTCGAGGCCATGGATCAGGCCCTGAAGGAGGTGGCTCGGGTGCTGCGCCCAGGCGGGCTTCTGTATGTGTCCGAGCCGGTGTACGACGGTGCGCTCAACGACATCGTGCGCCTGTACAACGACGAGGGCCCGGTGCGTGCCGCGGCCCAGGCCGCCCTCGACCACGCCATCACCGGACCGCTGTGGACCCAGGTCGATGAACGGCGCTTCGACATGCCCGTGCACTTCACGGACTTCGACGAGTTCGAACGCCGCATGATGTACCCCACCTTCGTCGACCACCACATCGACGAGGCCTTGCGCCTGCGGGTGCAGGCCGCCTTCCAGCCTCACCAGACCGATCAGGGCGTGGACTTCACCCGGCCCATGCACGTGCGCGTGCTGCGGCGGCACGCCGGTTGATCGGAACGCACGACCGAAGCGTCGACGTTCAATCCTTCACGGGGGCTGGGCACGCCGGACACACCATCATGCGCCCCACACCGGATACTGCTTGCAGTTTCTTCATTTCAAGGAGTCTCCGAAGATGGGCATGATGCAGGAATTCAAGGATTTTGCCGTCAAGGGCAACGTCATCGATCTCGCCGTGGGCGTGATCATCGGCGGTGCGTTCGGCAAGATCGTCGACTCGCTGGTGGCCGACGTCATCATGCCTGTGGTCGGTGCGGTCACGGGGGGGCTGGATTTCTCCGACTACTTCATCCCTCTGGCCGGGCAGACGGCCAAGACCCTGGTCGAGGCCAAAAAGGGCGGCGCCGTGCTGGCCTGGGGCAGCTTTCTGACCATCTCGGTGAACTTCGTCATCCTGGCCTTCATCATCTTCATGATGGTCAAGCAGATCGCCCGCCTGCGCGGTGCAGCCGCGGCCCCCGCCGCCGAGGCGGCACCTCCCGCGGCCCCGGAGACCAACGAGCAGGTCGAACTGCTGCGCGAGATCCGCGACGCGCTGCGCTCGTCGCCACAGAAGGGCTGAAGCATCCCGGGGGATCAGCGGCGGCGGTGATCCGCCGCGCCCGCCGGCATTTCGGGACGCCAGGCGCGCAGGGCCCGCAGCAAGGGACGTTTCTTGTGCTGGTGGTGTTGCATGCGGCAAAGAATGTCGTCCAGCGTGTGCATGGCCTGCACGATGTGCGGCCCCTTGTTGAGCATGACGCACTCGGCCCGCTCGCCCATGGCCGCATCGGTGATCTCGGCCCGCGAGGGCTGGCCGGTCTTGGCCAGGGTTTCGAGCACCTGGGTGGCCCAGATCACCGGCATGTGGGCGGCTTCAGCGGCCCACAGCAGCTCCTCCTGCACCTCGGCCAGACGCTCGTAACCGCACTCCACCGCCAGGTCGCCGCGCGCAATCATCACGCCCGCGGCCGGGCAGGCCATCGCGGCAAACAGCAGCTCGGGCAGGTTCTCGAAGGCACGACGGGTCTCAATCTTCAGGATCACGCCCAGGTGCTCCGCACCCAGCGCCTTCAGCTGGGCACGCAGGTCATCGACATCCCGACCGCTTTGCACAAAGGACAGGCCCACGAGGTCAGCCACCCGGGCCACCGTGCGCAGATCGTCGATGTCCTGCGCCGTCAGCGCCGGCAGGCACAGCCGACTGTCGGGCAGGTTGATGCCCTTGTCCGCGGCCAGAGATGCGCCGTCCAACGGCGCCTGGGTGATTTCCACCACCATCTCGTCGGCATCGGACGACACCACCACCGCCGACATCCGCCCGTCGTCCAGGCCCACCCGCTCCCCCGGGCGAACCTGGGTGAACACCTCAGGCAGGGTGCAGGCGATCCAAGGCATCTCGGCCTCCACCCCGTCATGCCGATCCAGCGCAGGGGCCACACCGGAGCAGGTGAACCGCAGACGATCCCCTCGGCGCAAGAACACATGCCCACTTCGCGGAGGCAGATCGAACAGGGGCGTCACTGCCGTCGCCGTGGAGGCCGCATTGTCGGAGGGCAAACGCTCCAGCCGCGTCTCGGGGACCAAGTAGGCGGTGTGGTCCACCTCCACCAACGCCCCCTGGGGACCCGTCACCACCACTGGCAGCGCACGGCGCGAACCCCGAGCGTCGGTCAAGGTCACCTCGTCCCCCACCCTCAATGCGGTGAGCCAGTCGGTCGCCACACCAACGTGAAGGTCGGCACCGGGGACTGCGCCCACCGAGCCCGCGGCACGCAAACCCAACCGGGCGGGCCGGACCACTCGCCCCAGCACGTCGCGCCGGGGCTTGACCTTGAGCACTGACGGTCCGTTCGACACCGGGCCGGTGCGCAGCTTGGGCCCGCCCAGATCCATGAGCACCTTCACCTCGCACCCACGGGCGCGTGCAGACTCACGCACATGGCGGGCCATGGCTTCCCACCGCACCGCGTCGTCGTGCGCACAGTTGATGCGCGCCACGTTCATGCCTGCGGCCACGAGTTCATCGACCAGCGTGGCGTCGTCTGCGGCCTCGGAAGGCAGCGTGACCATGATGCGCACCACCCGCTCGCCGGGCATCCGCCCCAGCAAGGCCTCCGTGTGCTTCTCCAGCTGAGCACGACCGCTGTGCAGCCCCACCGGCTCCTGCTCGGACAGGTCCACCCAGTTCTGCCCGGCCAAGCGGTGCAGCAGGCCCAGCACCTTGTCCACATTGGCCATCACGTGGGATTCGGCACGCCCCAGCGACGACAGACCGGCCGCCGCCAAGCGGTCCTGCAGTTCGCGGCGGTCTTGTTCACGCAGCGCCAGGTAGTGGGCCAGGTTGCGCGCGCTTGCCCGGAAGTCCGGGGACACGTTCCGGATGCGCGCCGCCCATGCCGACTCGGTGTGCTGCATGCTGCGACGCAGGTTCCAGAGCTCGTCCATCAATGCGTGGCAGGTTCGCGGGTGCCAGCCGGCACGACGCAGGGGATCGGTCAGGGTGTTCATGACAACTTCACCAGGGTTCTGAAAGACTCCACGCACCGGTCATCGTCCAGCGTGCCCGTGACGGTTCTGTGACAGGTGCGCACCGGAACGGGGCTTTTAGAATGTGAACTTCTTCTCACGTTGAGTCAGATCATGCGTTTCAGACCGTCTGCCTCATGCCGGTGCGGCCTGGGGTCGATCCGGCACCTCCTGACCGGTGCCGTGCTGGTGGGCCTGTGCATGGCCGCCGCCGCCCAGACCGCCTCGTCGGCCTCTGCCCCCTCAGACAAGCCCGGTGTGCTCCAGACCGTGGGCGGCGCCATCGAAAGGGGCGTGCGCGCCGCCGCCAGCGGGGTTGAACGGGGCGTGCAGGCCGCGGCCAGCGGCGTCGAACGCGGTGCCTCGGCCGCAGCCCGTGCGGTCGAGCGAGGTGCCAGCGCTGCGGCCGGAGGCGTGGAACGGGGGGCTTCCGCCACCCGTGGTGCACTCGGACTGCCGCCCGCCGCCTCTGCAGCGGGATCGGCACCCAAAGCGCCCCCGACCCACGGGCGCTGACCGTCCCCGACCGCCCCCTCCGACCTGCAGTCAGGCCATCTGCCCGATCGTCTGGCGGAACCGCCGCATCGACAGCACAAACAGCACGCAGCCGATGCCCATCAGCGCCAGGAACTGAGGCCACACCACGCTCAGTCCCGCGCCGCGGAACAGGATGGCCTGAGCCAGCTCGACGAAGTGCGTCGTCGGGGCCACCAGCATCAGGTCACGCACGCCCTCCGGCATGCTCTCGCGCGGCGTGACGGCACCCGACAACAGCTCCAGCGGAATCAGCACCAGCATCAGCAGCATGCCGAACTGCGGCATGGAGCGCGCCACCGTGGCCAGGAAGATGCCCATCGAGGTCGTGGCAAAGAGGTGCAGCGCCGCCCCGGCCAGGAACAGCATCACCGACCCGTCGATCGGCACCTGCAGCACGCCGCGCACCATGCCGTTGAGCGACAGCGCCACCGCCACCAGCACCACCAGCCCCATCGACCAGACCTTGGCCAGCATGATCTCTGTGGGCGTGACCGGCATCACCAGCAGGTGCTCGACGGTGCCGTGCTCGCGCTCGCGGATCAGTGCCGCTCCGGTCAGGATGATGGACAGCAGCGTGACGTTGTTGATCACCTCCATCAGCGCCCCGAACCACCGGCCGTTGAGCCCCGGGTTGAAGCGCGCCCGCAACTCCAGCTCCACCGGCAGGGCCGCCACCGCCCGGTGGCGCTGGGTGAACTCGGCCACCTCGCCCTGCACGATCTGCTGGATGTAGGTGCTGCCGGTGAAGGCCTGGCTCATGCGTGTGGCGTCGACGTTGAGCTGGACCTGCGCCGGGCGACCGGCCAGAACGTCGTTCTGGAAATCGGGCGGCACCGTCAGCGTGAAGGTGTAGCGGCCAGCGTCCAGCCCCGGGTCGATGCCGTTCTGGTCAATCAGCTCCGGCGTCGAGAACATGGGCGGGTAGAAGGCCGAGACGATGCGGGTGGACAGCGGTGAGCGGTCCTCGTCCACCACACCGATGGGCGCCATGCGCAACGTCTCGGGCATGGCCGTGGCCGCGGTGTAGATCGCCACGGTGAAGATGTAGACGATCAGCACCAGCATGGTCGGATCGCGCCACAGGCTCCACAGCTCCTTGACGCCCAGGCGTCCGACGTTGGCCCAGAAGCGGCGCAAGCGCCCCGATCGACCCGATGTGTGGGCGGTGGCGGCGGAGCCCATCTCAGCGCTCCTGCTTTCTCAAGGTCGCGACGGACGCGGCCAGGATCACCGGCACCGCCAGCGCCAACGCGAGGAAGGCCGCCCGCAAGTCATGCAGCCCCAACGCCTTGCTGAACAGGCCGCGGCTGATGGCCAGCATGTGCGAGGCCGGGTAGACCGCGCCGATCCAGCGCCCCACCCCTTCCAGCGACGACACCGGGTGCAGCAGTCCGGCGAACTGCACCGCCGGGATGAGCGTGGTGATCACCGCCAGGAACAGCGCGGCGATCTGGCTGCGCGTGACCGTGGAGGCCAGCAACCCCAGGCCCGTCGCGCACAGGCCGAACAACAGCACCGAGAGGAACAAGGCCCCATAGCTGCCGGTCACCGGCACCCCGAACAACCAACGCGCCACCGACACCATCAGCACCGCATTGACCAGCGACAGCGCCACGTAGGGCAGTTGCTTGCCGAGCAGGAACTCCGTGCGCGTGACGGGCGTGACATAGAGGTTGATGATCGAGCCCAGCTCCTTCTCGCGCACCACGGCCAACGCGGTGAGCATGGCCGGGATCAGCAGGAGCAGCAGCGGAATCACCGCCGGCACCATGGCCGGCAGGCTGCGCACATCCGGGTTGTAGCGGTAGCGCGTCTCGACCGTGACCGCCGCCGTCGGGGTCAGGCCGGTGCGCGCCTTCATCTGCTCGACCAGCCACTGCTGGTGCATGGCCATCACGTAGCCGCGGGCGGTTTCGGCGCGCTGCGGCATGGCGCCGTCGATCCAGGCGCCGATCTGCACGGTGCGACCATGCTCCAAGTTGCGGGCAAAGCCGGGCGGGATCTCCAGCGCCAGCGCCAGCTCGCCGCTGCGCAGGCGACGGTCCATCTCGGCGTCGTCGGCGATCGGCGGCCGTTCGATGAAGTAGCGCGAGCCCGCCAGGTTGAGCGCGTAGTTGCGGCTGAGCTGGGTCTGGTCGCGGTCGAGCACGGCAAAGCGCAGGTTCTCCACGTCCAGGCTGATGCCGTAGCCCATGACCAGCAACAGCAGGATCGATCCCACCAGCGCCAGCGTGGCCCGCACCGGGTCGCGCGAGAGCTCCAGCGCCTCGCGCCAGAGGTAGCTGTAGAAGCGCCCGAAGCCTCGCTTCCACCGGGTGAGCCATCCATCAGGCCGAGCCGTCGCCGCAAACCCCTGCGCAAACGCGGCAGGAGAGGCGTCGTCGGCACCGCTTTCGACCGCTGGCGTCGCATCGACCTCCGTGGTGGCAGCCCCCAAGGCCGGAGACGCGCTCGACGAAACCCCCTCACCCGCCGCCTCGCGCAAGTAGCCGATGAACGCCTCCTCCAAGGTCGCCGCGCCCCGCTTGGCCTTGAGCGCGGCGGGCGTGTCGCTGTCGAGCACCCGACCCGCGTGCATCATCGAGATGCGGTCGCAGCGCTCGGCCTCGTTCATGAAGTGGGTGGAGATGAACAGGGTCACGCGGTCGCGGCGCGCCAGCTCGGCCAGCAGGCGCCAGAAGTTGTCGCGTGCGACGGGGTCCACGCCGGAGGTGGGCTCGTCGAGGATGAGCAGTTCGGGCCGGTGCACCATGGCCACGGCCAGCGACAGGCGCTGGCGCATGCCCAGGGGCAAGGTGTCGGGCAAAGCCTCCTCGGCGGCCTGCAGACCGAAGCGGTCGATCATCTCCTGCACCCGAGCAGGTACTTCTGCCTCGGGCACGTGGAACAGGTGAGCGTGCAGCTCCAGGTTCTGCCGCACGGTCAGCTCGCCGTACAAAGAAAAGGCCTGGGACATGTAGCCCACGCGGCGCCGGGTGTCGATGTCGTGCGGATCGACCTCGCGGCCGAACAGCAGCGCCCGCCCCTCGCTGGCCGGCAGCAGGCCGGTGAGCATCTTCATCGTCGTGGTCTTGCCGCAGCCGTTGGAGCCGAGGAAGCCGAAGATCTCCCCGCGTCGGATGCGGAAGTTGACGTGGTCCACCGCCACGAAGTCGCCGAAGCGCATCGTCAGGTCGTGCGCCTCGATGGCGGTCTGTGCGGTGGCTTCGTCCAGCACCAGCGGCGGGATGCGCACCGGCTCATGGCCCCGGCGCTTGTCCTCGGGCAGCA
>CAYRBG010000003.1:0-39953 GCA_964422355.1 uncultured Sphaerotilus sp.
CGAGGGCGACAGAGGTTCCAGGTGGCGCAGCACCAGGGCATTGACCAAGCCCTCGGGCGACTCGCCCACGGCGAGTTCGATCTGCGGCAGACGGTCGCGGGCCTCCATGCTGGCGATCAGCTCGCGCAGCGGCAGCAGCATGGCGCTGATGTGCGCGGGCAGGATCGGGCACAGGCTCATGTCGGCGACGTAGCGCGATTTGCGCTCGTGGAAGCCCACCAGCACCACGCCCTTCTTGACCACGTGGCGCACCGACAGGCGTGCGCGGTAGCGGTAGCCCCAGGTTGGTCCCTCGATCGGGCGCAGCATGCGCTCGGCCTTCACCTTGGACAGGTGCTTGAGGTTGTCCTCCAGCGTTCGCTGCTTGACGGCCACTTGGGTCGACGCCTGCACATGCTGCATCTTGCAGCCGCCGCACGCGCCGGCATGCAGGCCGAAGTGCGGACAGCCCGGCCGCACACGCTGGGCACTCTCGTGCAGCAGCGTCTCCATCGTGGCCTGTTCCCAGTTGTTCTTGCGGCGGGTCACCTTGACCTGCACCTGCTCACCCGGCAACGCGCCTTCGACAAACACCACCTTGCCGTCGGGGCGCCGGGCCACGCCCTGGGCCTCGATGTCCAGCGCCTCGATCGTCAGCCAGTCGGCAGTCTCACTCATGTGTCTTCTCCAGAATGCAGCAAGGCGGGCCACAGCCCGCCTTGTCTTTCGGCCCTGTCGCGACCGGGTTCAGCGCGCAGGCAGCAATTTGGTCGGATCGATGGGCTTGCCCCGCCGGCGGATCTCGAAGTGCAGCTGCACGCGATCGGCATCGGTCGAACCCATCTCGGCGATCTTCTGGCCGCGGCGCACCACCTGCTCGTCCTTCACCAACAGCGTCCGGTTGTGGGCGTAGGCACTCAGGAAGGTCTCGTTGTGCTTGATGATCACGAGGTTGCCGTAGCCGCGCAGACCGGCACCGGCATAGACCACCCGGCCATCGGCAGCCGCCACCACCGGATCCCCCTCCTTGCCGGCCACCGCCACGCCTTTGTTGCGCGACTGGTCGAAGCTCGACACCACCGCACCCGAGGCGGGCCACATCCAGTTCAACCCACCGTCATCTTCGTTGGAAGCTGGAGCGGGTGCAGGCTTGCTTGCAGGTTCAGCAGGTGAGGTTGACGCGGCAGCGCCGGTCGCAGCAGCACTGGCCGTTGCCGTGCCCGCACTGCCGGCAGGGGGCAAGGCCGACGGTGCGGTGGCCGCAGCCGACTTGATGTCCACCGGTTTGGACTCGCTGCGAGGCGTCCGAGCGCCGGACGCCACCGACGAGCTGTCCCGATCCGGATGGATCACCCTCAGGACTTGCCCCACCTCAATGCGGTCCGGGTTCTCCAGGCCATTCCAACGCTGCAGATCGCGCCAGTTTTGCCCCGTCTCCAAGGCCACGCGGATCAGCGTGTCCCCTGGACGCACTGTGAAGTAGCCGGGCTTGCCGGCGTTTTCGTGACCGGGAGGCAGGCGGGCGGCATCGACGCCCCCCCCTTGGCGGGAGGACACCGAACGGTTCTCCACCGGCGCCTTCGGTTTGACACCCGAAGCGCAGCCGGCCAGCGTGGCCACAACCATCACGGTCAAGGCCAAGCGAATCAGGAAGGAAGGACGGGAAGTTGTATTCGTCATGTGTGCACGGCCTCGGACAGCAGCGGATGCTTCCGGGCGGATGGACTAGCCACCGAAACTGACCCCCGATTGTAGGGGGACGAAGCGCACGGCCTCCTCATGGCGGCGGTGCAGGGAACCATCAAGGTGACGGTCCACGATGACCAACACCTGGCCACCGGTCCCGGCCTCGACCGGAGCGACCAGACGCCCCCCGGGGGCGAGCTGATCCAGCCACGCCGGCGGCAGATCCTCGCCCCCGGCGGCTGCAATGATGGCGTCATAGGGCGCATTCGGTCCATGACCCAGGCGCCCATCGCCGTAGATCAGGCGCAGGTTGTCGGTGCGCAGGTCGCTCAGGTGTTCACGCGCCTTGTCAAACAGCTCCCGCACCCGTTCCACGGAATAGACCTGGCGGGCCAGCTGCCCCAGCACCGCGGCCTGATATCCACATCCCGTGCCGATCTCCAGCACCTTGTGCAGCTGCACTCCACCGGGACGCCCTCGCAGCAGCGAAATCATGCGCGCCACCACGGACGGCTTGGAAATGGTCTGTCCCCAGCCGATCGGCAAGGACGTGTCCTCGTAAGCCTGCTCAGCCAGGCCCGAATCGACAAAACGGTGCCGAGGCACGCTGGCCATGGCGGCCAACACGGCTTCGTCGACACACCCGTCCTGGCGCAGACGCTCGACCATGCGCAGACGGTAGCCCTGGGCATCGGTGCCACCGCCCTGCCAGCGCCGGGCATCGACTTCCGGTGGCGGTGACACCTGCCCCCGTGCCCCCGCCGCCAACCCCGCACCGATCGCCCGAGCGCCACTACCCCCTGGGACCCGCCTCCCGGTCGAAGCCAGCGCGTCCTCCAGGCGGGCCGGAAAACGCTTGGGGCGGGCTTCCTCCTGCGTCATGGGCGCTCCGTCCCCAACCGTGCAGCCCAGTCCGGCATGCCGGTCAGATCGGTCAGATCGACCTGCAAGGGTGTGATGGAGACGTCTCCCTGCGCCACGGCATGGAAATCCGTGCCGGGCCCCGCTTCGCTGGCATCACCCGCCGGACCGATCCAGTAGATGGTCTCGCCGCGAGGGCTGATCTGCTGCACCACCGGCTCGCTGGCATGGCGTCGGCCCAGCCGCGTGATGCACAAAGGACGCTCGTCGGCATCGGCCCGGGCCGGAATGTTCACATTCAGCAACCAGGGTGCGCCCAACACGGCCTCCGCGTTCCCGCTCAACAGCAGCTTCAACACACGGTGCGCGGCTCGCGCGGCAACATCAAGATGCGGCCACCCCTTTTCCGTCAACGAAAACGCGATTGACGGAATACCGAACAGATAGCCCTCCATCGCGGCCGCGACGGTGCCGGAGTACAGGGTGTCGTCACCCATGTTGGCGCCGTTGTTGATGCCGGAAACCACCAGGTCCGGTCGATGCCCCAGCACCCCATTGAGGGCCAGATGCACACAGTCGGTGGGCGTGCCGTTGATGTAGCGAAAACCGTTGGCCGCCCGGAACACCGACATGGGCCGATCCAGCGTCAACGAGTTGGACTTGCCGCTGGCGTTCTGCTCCGGCGCCACCACATCCACCTCACCGAAGGAACGGCACACCTCCACAAGCGCGGCCAGCCCTGCCGCGTGGTATCCGTCGTCGTTGGCCACCAGAATTTTCATGTCCCGGATTGTAAAAGCGCGCCACTCTGAGCCCCCTCAAACCCGGTCCCGGAGGTGATGGGGAAGGAACTGTGACGATCCCTGAGACACCCTCCATAATCCGGCCCATCTCGCTTTTTGGGAGGGGCGAGGTGCCTGTACCTCAAGGATCCCGCATGCCCATACGTGTTTTGATCGTCGAAGACAACGCCGTCGCGCGCCGCTTTCTGGCGCGCGTGGTGCGCGACTGTTTCAACGACGATCTGGAGTTCGTCGAAACCTCGGACTGTGAATCGGCCCGCGCCCACCTGGGCCTGCGCGGCGACGGCACATACGACGCCCAGGCCCATCCGCCTTTCCGGCTCATTCTGTGTGACCTGGAGCAGCCTCAAGGAGGCAGTCTTGAACTGCTGTCCGACTTGGCGACCTATCCGGCCATCAAGATCGCCACCACCCTGCACTCGGACGACGAGCACCTCTTCCCGGCCCTGCTGGAAGGGGCCAGCGGCTACCTGCTGAAGGAAGACCGCTTCGAAGTGCTGGTCGAAGAACTGCAAAAGCTGGTCAAGGGTCACCCGCCGCTGTCGCCCGCGATCGCGCGGCGGGTGCTGGGGCACTTCAAGGCCCAGTCGCCCGCGCCTGCTCCCGCGCCGTCACCGTCGTCCGCCTTCCCCATGAGCATGGCGCGCATGGCGGCCTCTTCGGCGAAGTCCCTGTGGTCCGGCGACACACCACGGCTCTCGGCCAGCGAAAACGAGGTGCTGAACTACGTCAGCAAGGGCTTCACGCTCAAGGAAGTGGCTCGTCACATGGGGATCCACTGGTTTGCGGTGCACGAACACATCCGCACCGTGTACAAAAAGCTGGCTCAGTTGACCCTGTTGAACCGGCCTCAAACACCCGCCAGCCGAAGCGCCTGAGGACAGGCGACCGCGAGGCCCTCAGTCGGCCTCCTGGAACGCCGCCTCCCGCCCCCTCCGGATGGCGGGCAGGAGCACCGCCAACACCAACAGCGCGGCCACGGCCAACAGACCGGCCGACAAGGGACGCTGCAAGAAAGTCGTCCAGTCGCCCCGGGCCAGCAGCAACGCGCGGCGCAGGTTTTCCTCCATCATCGGCCCCAGGATGAAGCCCAGCATCAGGGGAGCCGGCTCGCAGCCCAGCTTGTGGAACACGAAGCCGACCACCGCAAACAGCGCACCGAGGTAGATGTCGAAGCTGCTGTTGTTGAGGGAGTACAGGCCGATCGCACAAAACACGACGATGGCCGGAAACAGGTAGCGATACGGCACCCGCAACAGCCGCACCCAGATGCCGATCAAAGGCAGATTGAGCACCAGCAGCATCAGGTTGCCGATCCACATCGACGCAATCAGCCCCCAGAACAGTTCGGGGTTGCTGCTCATCACCTGAGGCCCCGGTTGGATGCCTTTGATGGTCATGGCCCCCACCATCAGCGCCATCACCGCATTGGGAGGCAGGCCCAGCGTCAGCATCGGGATGAAGCTGGTCTGTGCGGCCGCGTTGTTGGCCGACTCCGGACCCGCCACACCGCACACGGCCCCTTTGCCGAAACGTGAAGGGTCCCGCGCGACCTTCTTCTCCAACGCGTAGGACGCGAAGGACGCCAGCAGCGCCCCGCCGCCCGGCAGCACGCCCAGCACCGACCCCAGCAGGGTGCCGCGCAACACGGCCGGAGCCGCCTCCTTCGCATCGGCCCGTGTCGGCCACAAGCCCTTGACCTTGTCCACCAGCACCTCCCGATGCCCGGCCGGACGGCCCAAGTTGCTCACGATCTCGCCAAAGCCGAACACCCCCATGGCGATGCACACAAAGCCGATGCCGTCGGTCAACTCGGGCAGGTCGAACGAAAAGCGAGGTACGCCGGACATCACGTCGGTGTTGACCTGACCCAACAACAGACCCAGCACCGTCATTGCGATGGCCTTGAGCACCGACCCGGAGGCCAGCACCACCGACCCCAGCAGCCCCAGTGCCATCAGGCTGAAATACTCTGCCGCTCCGAAGTGGAACGCCACCTCGGTCAACCACGGTGCGAACGCCGCGATGACCACCGTGCCCACACATCCCGCAAAAAACGACCCCAGCGCCGCCGTGGACAGCGCTACCCCCGCACGCCCCTGACGCGCCATCTGATGACCGTCAATGGCCGTGACGACCGAGGTGGCTTCACCCGGCAGATTGAGCAGGATGGCGGTGGTCGAGCCGCCGTACTGCGCACCGTAAAAGATGCCGGCCAGCATGATCAACGCTGGCGTGGCGTCCAGGCCGTACAAGGACGGCAGCAGCATGGCGATGGTGGCCACGGGCCCCAGGCCCGGCAGCACACCGATCAGGGTGCCGAGCAAGGCTCCCGCCAGCGCATAACCCAGATTCTGCAAAGACAGCGCCGTCTCGAACCCCAGCGCAAGATGGTTCAGCAACTCCATGGGTTGACGCTCACCCCAGACCGATCGGCCCCACCGGGATCGGCAGCGACAAACCCACCACGAACACCAGCCAGGACAGCACAGTGAGCCCCGCCGCCACCGCCAGGGTGCCCCCCCAGCGGAAATCGTCACCGGCCCGGGCCGACATCAGCACCAGCACCGGAAGACTGATCACCAAACCCAACTTGGGCAGGGCCCAGGCGAACACCACGAGCGAGGCCACGATCCAGAACAGCGGCCTCAGGCGCCATGCACCGATGGCCCCGTGCGCAGACTCGATCAAGAGCGACTTGGCCATCAACACGGCCCCCAGCACGGCGAGCACGGCGCCCAGCCCGAGGGGGAAATAGCCTGGCCCCGGACGCGCCGACGACCCCAGGGCATAGTCGAGCGCCCCCCAGGCAAACCCGCCGCCGATGGCGAAAAACATCAGACCGGACCAGAAGTCCTTGTGGTGCTTGATTCTCAACGTGAACTCCTCGCCCCGGGGACGCGAGGCGGCATTGTAGGAACTCGCCTGGGCGGCTCCGGGGCAAGCTCAGAGCAGCATGAACGCACTGGCAGCCACCACCGTCGGCACCAACGCCCCCAGGAGCAGGCCGCCAGCCCCTACCGACTCGTCGGCAAAGCCTTTGCGCAGCAGAGCCACGCCCGCCGGGTTGGGCGCGTTGGCGATCACCGTCAACCCCCCTCCGGCCACGGCTCCCGCCACCAGCATGTACTTCGCAGGATCGGAAATGCCCTCGATCAGCGAGCCCAGGTAGGTCAGGGCCGCGTTGTCAGTGATGGCCGTCAGCGCAATCGCCCCGAAAAACAGGGCCACCGGCTCGAACCCCGACACCAGCGGCTGCAGCCACCAGCTTTGCAGCCCACCCAGCACCACCAGTCCCGCCAGGAAAAAGGCCACCAGCAACGCCTCCTTGACCAGCAGCGGATCCTGATGACGCTCGTAGGCCTGAGCAAAACCCAGGAACAGAAGAAACACGCCGATGAAAGCCACCGGGTGATGGGCCAGCACCACAACCCCGGCCAACAGCGCCAGGTGCACCAGCCCCACCGGCCACGGCACCTTCGGGCGCCCGGCGGTGGTGGCTTCCGGCGGAAAGGGCCGCAGGTGCCGGCGCAGCACCCAAACCGCCACCGTGGCATTCACCAGCACGGCCACCGCTGCCTTCCAGCCGAACTGCGACGCCATGAACGCGCTGTCCCATTGCCAGGTCGCAGCCACCATCAACACAGGAGGGGCCGCATAGGAGGTCAAAGTCCCACCGATTGACACGTTCACGAACAGCACCCCGAGGGTGAGGTACTTCGCGCGTTCGGGCACGTCGGGACGAAACGCCAGGGGGGCCAACAGCAATGCCGCAATCGTCATGGCCGCAGGCTCGGTCACCAGCGAGCCCAGAAGGGGAACGGCCGTCAACCCCAACCAGGCCGTGACGAGGTGGGCCCGTTTCGGCATCAGGCGGGCCACGCCGTCGACCAGGTTGAACACGATCTGGAGAACCGGGCGCGATCCCGCGATGACCATCACCACGAAGACGAACAACGGCTCGGTGTAGTTGCGCGACTCGGCGTAATGCAGCGCAGACGATCCACCCACGGTCAGTGCCATCACCAGCACCAACACGATGGCCCAGAAGCCGAACACCACCTCGACCTCTCCCAGCAGGTGGAACAACCCAGCATGCCGGGGACAGCGGTGAGCGAGGCGCTCGAACTGTCGGGTCAAAAAAGTGTGGATCAAGGCCACCGCAAACAGCACGGTGGCGATGATCTGAGTGGAGTCAGGAGTCATGGCTGCCTCAGGGTCGAACGCAAACTCGCGAGGCGGCCCGACCTGCACGCAGACCTGGTGAGCGGCCTCACTGACCGGCACACCACCCTTGACCGGAATG
Organism: uncultured Sphaerotilus sp.; assembly: GCA_964422355.1. GTDB lineage: Bacteria > Pseudomonadota > Gammaproteobacteria > Burkholderiales > Burkholderiaceae_C > Sphaerotilus. The sequence goes on from CAYRBG010000003.1 coordinate 7,636, forward strand.
TTAACAAACGCCTGCGCGGGCAAGTCTCACTTGCGCCAGAACTGCGGTGTGAACAGCACGAGCACCGAAAACAGCTCCAGCCGCCCCAGCAGCATCGTCACGGTGCAGACCCAGGTCTGGAAGTCGGTCAGGCCCTGGTAGTTGCCGGAGGGGCCCACCTGCCCCAGCCCGGGTCCGGTGTTGTTGATGCAAGCCACCACCGCCGTGAACGCGGAGATCACATCCAGGCCCGACATCAGCAGCAACATCGTCGCCAGCGTCATGACCGCACCGTAGATCAGCATGAATGCCAGCACCGAGAACAGCACCTCGTTGCCCACCACCGCTCCACCCAGCGTCACCGGTGCCACCGCGCGCGGGTGCACGATGCGCACGAACTCCCGCTTGGCCTGCTTGAGCAGCAGCAGGCTGCGCACGAGCTTGATGCCCCCGCCGGTCGAGCCGGCACAGGTCGCGAACCCGCACAGGAACAGCATCAAGATGGGGGCAAAGATCGGCCACTGTGCGTAGTCCACGGTGGCGAAGCCGGTGGTGGTGGCCACCGACACCACACTGAAGGCCACATGCCGCAGTGTCGTCAACGGATCCGGATACACCTCGTGCAGCATGAGAAACACGGAGATGAAGACGATCGCGCCAGCCATCAGGGCATAGAACGCCCGGGCCTCCAGATCCTGCCAGATCACCCGCAGCGACCGCTGCTTCCACACCATGAAGTAGAGCGCGAAGTTGATGCCCGCCATCAGCATGAAAAAGATAGCGATGCCCTCGATCAACGGCGAGTTGAACGCTCCGAAACTGGCATCGTAGGCGGCAAAACCCCCCAGGCCCATGGTGGAGCACATGTGCATGAAGGCATCGGTCCAACCCATCCCGGCCCAGCGGTAGGCCAGGCAGCACGCCAACGCCACCGTGAAATACACCGCCCACAGCCCCCGCGCCGTCTCGGCGATGCGGGGAGTGAGCTTCTCGTCCTTCATCGGGCCAGGGGTCTCGGCCTTGAAAATCTGACTGCCCCCCACACCCAGCAGCGGCAGGATGGCCACGGCCAGCACGATGATGCCCATGCCGCCGATCAGCACCATGAAGCAGCGCCACACATTGATGGACGGCGGCAGCTTCTCCAGCCCCGTCAGCACCGTGGCACCCGTGGTCGTCAGCCCCGAGACCGCTTCGAAATAGGCATCGGTGAAGCTCAGCCCTGGGATGTGGAACAGCAGCGGCAACGTGCCGAAGGCCGGCAGCACCGTCCAGACCAGCGTGACCAGCAAGAAGCCGTCGCGCGGCTGCAGTTCACGCTTGACATGCCGAAAGCCCAGGAACATCACCAGACCGGCCACGAAGGTGATCGCGATCGAATCGTCGTAGGCCGAGCGCGCCTGGTCCTGACCCACCCACGCAAAGCCCAAAGGCACCAGCATGGTCATCGAGAACAGCATGAGCACGACGCCCAGCACGGTAAACACCGGGAAGTAATGGCGCATGGCGCGGTCTCCGGATCAGAACAGGAAGGTCGCGCTGACCTGGAAGAGCTTCTCGACCTGACGCACCATGCGCTTGCGCGGCACGAAGACGATGACGTGGTCCAGCGTCTGGATCACCGTGTCGTGGTGGGCCATGATGATCTCGACCTGGGCATCGTCGGTCACGGGCTCGCCGTCGGGGCGATGCAGGCCGCGCACGATGGCCCCGATCTGCACCCCCTCGGGCAGATCGAGCTGCTCCACACGACGGCCAACCACCTTGGAGGTCTTGCGGTCTCCGCGCACCACGGCCTCCAGCGCCTCGGCGGCACCGCGCCTCAGGCTGTGGACTGCCTCCACATCCCCCTGGCGCACATAGGCCAGCAGTTCCCCGATGACCGCATTCGCCGGAGAAATGGCAATGTCGATCTTCGTGCCCTGCACCAGATCGGCGTAGGCCTTGCGGTTGATCAGCGCCAGCACCCGCTTGGCCCCCATGCGCTTGGCCAGCAGGCAAGCCATGATGTTGTCTTCGTCGTCGTTGGTGAGGGCGGCAAAAAGGTCCATGTCGCGGACGTTCTCGTCCTCCATCAGGTCTTCGTCGGTGCAGTCGCCCTGCAGCACCAGCGTGCGCGAGGACAGTTGCGTGGCCAGGTACTCGCAACGGCGACGGTCACCGTCGATCACCTTGAGCTCATACTGTCCCTCGATCTCGCGCGCCAGCCGCAACCCCACCTTGCCGCCGCCGGCCAACATCACGCGCCGCACCGGCGGCGCATCGGAACGCTGCATCGAACCCAGAACCCGCCTCACCTGTCCGGTGGGCACCAGCACAAACACCTCGTCATCAGTCTCGATGCGGGTGTCCCCTTGGAGCTCGGGCAACACGGCATCCTTGCGGTAGATGGCCACCACCCGCAGATCCAGCCCCTCGACCAGCGTACACATGTCGCACAACGAGCGCCCCACCAGCAGCCCGCCCTCCACCGCCTTGACCGCCACCAGGCTCAGCAGCCCCTGGGCGAACTCCAGCACCTGCAGCGCCTTGGGAAACTCGATGAGCTTGCGGATATAGCTCGTTACCGAGGCTTCGGGGCAGATGACCTGATCGACCGCAAAACCGGTGCGGTCCATCAGCGGACTGCCCTGCTGGAACTCGGGCGAGCGCACGCGCGCGATGGTCGTGGGCGTACCGTAGAGGTCGTGTGCAACCTTGCAGACCACAAGATTGGTTTCATCCAGCGGTGCACAGGCGATCAGCATGTCGGCATCGCGAATGCCCGCAGCCTCCAGCACCGAAGGCTGGATGCCGTTGCCCGGTACACCACGCAGGTCCAGACGGTCCTGCAGGGCCCTCAGTCGACCCGGGTCGGTGTCGATCACCGTGATGTCGTTCTTCTCGGACGCGAGGCTCTCGGCCACGCTCTCACCGACGCGTCCCGCGCCGAGGATGATGATGTTCATGAGCGGAAATCATACGAGTGCCGCCGTGCGAATCGTCACATCTTCGACGGGTGTGGGGCTGCCCCGACAGACAGTGACACACACCCGTCGGATGCCCCTGCCTGCTTGAAGCTCAATCGTCCCAGGCGGGCGTGGAGCGCAACACCTCGTCGATCGTCGTGCCGCCTTGCGCCACCAGGTCCAGGCCCGCGGCACGCAGCGGTTGCAGCCCTTGGCGCAGGGCCTCGGCGCGGATCTGCGTGTGATCGGGCGTCTCGCCCTTCATCGCTCCACGCACACCCTCGTTGACGTGCAACAGTTCGAACAGACCCCGTCGGCCACGGAAACCGGTGTTCCGGCAGGCCTCGCAACCCACCGGCCTGCGCGGGCGGAACACGGACCCCTCGCCGTCGCGCATCGGGTTCCACTGAGGCAGCGCCGATTGCAGGTCTTCGACCAACAGGGCCTCGTCGGGCTGGGCACAGTCTGAGCAAAGTTGGCGCACCAAGCGCTGCGCCAGCACACCGATGACGGTGGCCTTGATCAGGTAGGCCGGCACACCCAGGTCCAGCAGGCGCGTGATGGCACTGGCCGCATCGTTGGTGTGCAGCGTGCTGAACACGAGGTGGCCCGTCAGCGCGGCCTGCACTGCCATTTCGGCCGTCTCCAGGTCGCGGATTTCACCGACCATGATGATGTCCGGATCCTGGCGCATCAGCGCGCGCACGCTGGCCGCAAAATCCAGGTCGAGGGCAGGCTGCACCTGCGTCTGGTTGAAGGCCGGCTCGATCATTTCGATCGGGTCTTCCACGGTGCAGACGTTGACCTCGTCGGTCGCCAGGCGCTTGAGCGTGGCATACAGCGTCGTGGTCTTGCCGCTGCCGGTCGGGCCGGTCACGAGGATGATGCCGTGCGGCTGCGCCACGAGCTGCTCCCAGCGCTCGGCCTCCTTGGAACCAAAGCCCAGGGCCTGCACCGGCTGAACCGCCGTTTCCGGATCGAAGATCCGCATCACCAGCTTCTCACCGAAGGCGGTAGGCAGCGTGGACAGGCGCATCTCGACTTCTTCGCCACGCGGGTTGCGGGTCTTGATGCGCCCGTCCTGCGCACGACGGCGCTCCACCACGTCCATGCGGCCCAACAGCTTGATGCGCGCAGTCACGGCCGCCATCACGGTCTGCGGCAACTGGTAGACGGTGTGCAGAACGCCGTCGATGCGGAAGCGGATGGCGCACAGGTCGCGCCGCGGCTCGACGTGGATGTCGCTGGCGCGCTGGTCAAAGGCGTAGCTCCACAGCCAGTCCACCACCTGCACCACGCCCTGGTCATTGGCGTCGAGTTGTTTGTGCTTGCCCAGCTCGACCAGCTGCTCAAAGTTGACCGTGGCGCTGACCTCGCTGGTTTTCTGCGCGTTGCGCACCGAGCGGGCCAGGCGATAGAACTCGTCGATGAAGCGGGAAATGTCCTGCGGATTGGCAACAACCAACCGCACGGTCTTGCGGGTGTGCGCAGCGATCTCCGGCACCCAGTCGACCACGCCCGGCTCGCTGGTGGCGATGACCACCTCGCCCGCCCCCACCTGCACCGGCAGCACCTGGCGCTTTTCCGCGTACGCCACCGACATCACTTCGGTGACGCGGGCCACATCGACCTTGAGCGGATCGATGCGCAGATAAGGCAGGTGCACCCGCTGAGCGAGCCAGCGGGTCAAGGCCTCGGCGTCCAGCAACTGATCGGTGCGACGGTCCCGCAAGCCCGCACCGCCCAAGCGCACCAGCGCATGCAGGCTGCTGTTGCCCGACAGGCGCTGCACCAGCGTCTGGTGGTCGGAGGCATTGATGGCGCCGTCCTCCGTCAGCCAGGCGACCAGCGTCCGCCAAGACAAGGGACCATGGGGAAGGCCGGGTTTGGACGGCACCGAGGGTTTGGCACCCGGCACACCCGCGCTTCGCGTTGGCGCATGCCCCCCGCCTGCGACCGCGGCCCCCGCACTGCCCTCACCCGCCACGCGGATACCGGCCGCCGGAGCAGAACGATGCGAAGGATGGGGGGCCGAAGGCGTCTTGACGGTCATGGGCAGCAGCTTCCTGAACGGTGCACGGGCGAGCCCGCAGGGCACCGATCATCGTCCAAAACGCTCGCTCAGGACGCGGGCGCGTCCGGCATCGGTGCGGGGCCAGTGTCCCCTTGCACGGTTTCCGCTCTTTTGCGGGCAGGCCGCGGCTTGGGCAAGGCACGCAGCCAATGCACCCAGCGGCTGGCGGGCAAGGCCGTGCGGGCTTCGACCAGGCGGGCGCGTGTGGCCAACTCATCCTTGTCCGGCAAGGCCGAACCCTTGAGGGCCAACACAATCGTGTTGCCTTCTTCCGTCGCCTCAAGCATCGCCACCTCGCCGCCGCCCGCAGCAAACGCGGCCTCGATGCGGCGGGCGCTGCGCGAAAAGCTGGAATTTCTGCCAAAGAGGTTCACCGCCATCACGCCGCCGGGGCGCAGCACGTCGTGGCAGTGGGCATAGAAGGCGTCGTCGTCCAGCACCGGTGCAGCGGCCTGGTGGTCGTACAGATCGATCTGCAGCACGTCGACCGACAGGCGGTGGGCCGGATCGGCCACCCAGGCCCCGGCGTCCTCGTTGAGCACAGAGAGCCGTTCGTCATCCGCCGGCAGGCGGAACCACTGGCGGCATACGGCGATGACCTGCGGATTGAGTTCGATCGCCGTCGTGCACAGGTGCAGTTCGCCATGCGTGTAGCGTGTCAGCGCCGCAGCGCCGAGGCCCAGTTGAACCACCTCCAGCTCATCCAGCCGCTCGGGCTCGACCAGCAGCAGCCACGCCATCATGCGCTTGATGTATTCGAGCTCGATGGCCCGCGGCTTGCGCAGGCGCATCGCGCCCTGAACCCAGGGTGTGTCGCCCAGGTGCAGGTAGCGCACGCCGTCGAACTCGGAAATGGAGGCGCCGGGCAGTTCCTGCTCCACGCCGGACCGGATCTTGGAAGTCTTCTTTTTCGGGGTCATGCGAGATCGTAAAGGGCGAACACGTCGCGCCAGGCCGCCAGCTTGCGTTCGAAGCTCCAGCTCGCGTTGGCGGGGCTGGTGGAAGGCAGGCGGTGCACCGCCCAGCCGAGTTCAGAGGTCAGGCGCATCAGGCGGGCCGACTCACCGCCGTTGTGCGCCACCGCCTGGAGTTGGGGCGCCACGGAGCGCAGTCCCGCCAGGTCGTTCAGTTGAGCGTCGTGGATGGCGCTGTCCAGGCTGCCTTCACGGCGACAGTGGGCGTAGACGTCCCAGATGCCCAGGCCACGCTCGCGCACCACGTTCAGCCGCTCGTCGTAGGGCATGGCGCGCAGGTTCACACCCCACAGCGCCGACAGCACCGGCCAGAAGTGGTTGCGCGGATGCGCGTAGTACTGCTGCGCCTGCAGCGAGGCCACGCTCGGAAAACTGCCGAGCACCATCAGGCGCGTCTTCGGGCCAATGACGGGCGGCAGCCCCTGCAACAGCGTCATGTCAGCGCCGCCAACCGCGGCAGAGCGGCGCACGCATTCGCGGACGTGATCGCAGCCGTCTGGGCCGGGGTCCAGCCGCGCAGGTCGGCCAGGACGGCGGCGATGCGCGGCAGCTCGGCAGGTTGGTTGCGGCCTTGCACCGCCCCCCCCGAGGGATCCGTGGGCTCGGCCCTGCGCTCGGCAGCAGTACGATAGAGCCAGTGCGGGGGAATGTCCGGCGCGTCCGTTTCCAGCACCAACGCGGACTCGGGCAGCTCGGCCGCCAGACGGCGGATCTGCAGCGCGCGGTCAAACGTCATCGCGCCGCCGAAACCCAGCTTGAACCCCAGGTCGATGAAGGCCTGGGCCTGTTGCCGACTGCCGTTGAAGGCGTGTGCGATGCCGCCCCGCACCGGGTTGCGCCGCAGCGCTCCGAGCACGGCGTCCACGCTGCGGCGCACGTGCAGGATCACCGGCAGGTTGAAACGGCGGGCCAGGCGCAACTGGGCCTCCAACCCTTCTTTTTGCCGCTGAGGATCCAGATCGGCCACAAATCCGTCCAGACCGATCTCCCCCACCGCCACCAGACGGGGATCGTCCTGGCGAGCCTGCAGGGCGCGCTCCAACGCGCCCGGCACCTCCCGCTCGATGTACAGCGGGTGCAGCCCGAGCGCGTAGGCATCGCCCCCCTCCTGGGCCAGACGAATCACGTCGTCGAAGTGGGAGGTACAGACCGCCGGGAGAACCAGCCGGGTCACGCCCTTGGCCCGGGCTTCGGCCCGCACGGACGCGCGGTCGGCATCGAACTCCGGCGCATCCAGGTGGCAGTGGGTGTCGATCCACCCCTGCACTTCGTCTGAGGGGCCTGTGAAGCCAGCGGCCCCAGTGATCGGTGAGTCATGAGAGGACATCACCTTGTCCCCTCAACGGGTCGTGGTCGGCCACACCGCCAGGATCGCCTCAGCCATGCGGTCCGCAGCCCCGCGGTGTGCGCGGGCAAAACCCAGGGCTGCCTGCGCGGCGCGACGGTGGTCATCCGGCGTCTGCACCCAGGCCAGGGCCGTCTCCAGCGCGCTCGGCAGATCGTCGGCCCGCTTGGCGGCGCCAGCCGCCTCGGCCAGTTCCGCGGCCTGGGCAAAGTTGAAGGTGTGCGGCCCCATCACGATGGGGCAACCGCAGGCCGCCGATTCGATCAGGTTCTGACCACCCAGCGGCGCAAAACTGCCCCCCAGCAGCGCGACGTCGGCCGCCCCGTAGTAGGCGGGCATCTCCCGCAGGCTGTCGCCCAGCCACACGTTGGCCATCGCGGCCTCCGCCGGAGGACCGGTCTCGCCCCATGTGCTGCGCCGGCTCAGGGTGTAGCCGCGCCCCGAGATCAGTTGGGCGACCGCGTCGAAGCGTTGAGGGTGACGCGGCACCACGAGCAGCAGCGGTTGGGGTTGGCCGGGATGTTGACGGGCCCAACCGTCGAGCAGGGTTCGCCAGGCGGCCAACAGGGGCTCATCCTCGCCTTCCCGCCACACGGCGGCCAGAACGACGAGCCGCTCTCCCGCTGGCGTCAGCACTGCGCCGCGCCAGCGCTGCCCCCGGGCCAGCACCGCCGGGTCGGGCGACAGATCAAACTTCAGGTTGCCGCAGACGCGCACCTCCTGCACCCCGGCCTCGCGCAAGCGGGAGGCATCGGCCTCGGTCTGGGCCAAGGCCAGCGTCACGCGCTCCGCTGCTGGCCGCATCAACGCAGCCAGCCGCTGACCCCGTTTCAGACTGCGCTCGGACAGCCGCGCGTTGGCCAACACCAAGGGAACACCCGCTTGGGCCGCGGCGTTCTGCAATGCCGGCCAGACCTCGGTTTCCATCAACACGCCCACGGCCGGTCGGTGTCGCGCGAGAAACCGGCGCACGGCGCCTGGGGTGTCCAGCGGCAGCCAGCGTTGGGCATCACCTTCACGCAGCAGGCTGCGCCCGGTCTCGCGGCCAGTGGCGGTACCGTGCGTCAGCAGCAGGCGCAAGCGGGGATGGTGGGCCCGCAGGGCGGTGATCAGCGGCTCAGCCGCCCGCGTCTCGCCCAGCGACACCGCGTGCAGCCACAGCGCCCCCGGCGGCGTCGCCGGCCCCAGGCCCAGACGTTCGCCCAGCGCCTGGCCGTACTCCGGCTCCTTGCGGGCGCGCCACAACAGCCGCCCCATCAACAGCGGGGTGAGCAGGCGCATCGTCCAGCCATAGGCTGACAGCGCCCCCTCGGCGCGCGGAGTGTCCTTCGTCATGCCCGGATTTTCACCCGCGACCGGGCGCCGACCACACCTGTTGCCAGGCATCCCAAACTTCATCCAGCGAGGGCACCCCAGCACCGTCCTCGCCACCCACCGACACTTGGTGCCGATGGCCATGAGAAGGCTGCGGCCCGGTGCGCCAGGCGGTCGGGAAGTTGTAGAGCTGCACGTGGACCAGATCGAGCGCTACCGCCAAGTGAGACAGGCCACTGTCGACGCCGATGCAGGCCTGAGTGCGCCCCATGCGTTCGGCCAGAGCGTCCAGACTCATGCGCGGCCACAGCTCGCACACGGACTCTGCGGAGCTGCGACTCCCGGCCACCTCAATGGCCTGGGCGATGCGTCTCGCCCGCGCAGCCTCTTCATCGCTGCCTTGCGGGAAGACCAGGCGCCACCCATCGGCCACCAAACGCTGACCGAGCGCCACCCAGTCCTGCTCGGGCCACAGCTTGTCGTCTCGCGAAGTTCCGTGCACACAAACCAGGGTACGGGAGTGAGCGTCCTTGCCCTGCGCATGGCCCAGACCGTAATCCGGTGAACCTTGCAGCACATAGCCCAGCGCCTTCGCGCCGAGTTCGCGCGAACGATCCACCACGTGGATGTGCCTGGCCGTCTCGATCGGCCGATCGGCCACCCAGCGGGTCGGCGCCTCCCAGCCCGAGCCGTCGGTGCGGTGCGCCAATGCATAGCGGTGACCTCCGGCCGCCAGTCGGGCCCGCCACGACACCAAGGCCGACTTGGTCAGGCCCTGCAGATCGAGCACGGCGTCGTACTCGGAACGCCGCAGCTCCTTCAAAAAGGCGGCCTTCTCCGAACGCACCTGAGCCGTCCACCAGCGCTTGCGCCAGCGCCGCTGCGCGCACTCGATCACCCGACCGATCCCGGCGACCCGTCGCACCAGCGGCGCAAACCCGGGCTCCACCACCCAGTCGATCTGCGCCTGCGGGTGTGCCCGCAGCAGGTCCGCCACCACCGGCATGGCGTGGATGACGTCCCCGAGCGAGGACAGCTTGACGATCAGGATGTGCAAAACGGCGGAGCCTCTCAGACGACGGACACGCGATGCGCCGGGCTTGGGTCAGGAACTGGATCAGTGCGCGGACGCCTGAACCTCGGCCTCGGGCATCACCCGGCGCAGCGCCGCCATGAAGTCACCCTGGATGCGATCCAGCGCCTCGGCCGTGTGGCCCTCGAAGCGCAGCACCAGCACCGGCGTGGTGTTGGACGCGCGGATCAGGCCGAAGCCGTCCGGATAGTCGCCACGCAGACCATCGATGGTGCCGATCTCGGCACCGGGAAAGTCCGCCTGGACAATCAGTTTCTCCACGATCTCATGCTGGTTGCCGGCCGGCACCGCCACATTCAGCTCGGGCGTGCTGTAACTGGTCGGCAGCGCCTTGAGCACCGCGCTCGGGTCCTCGAAGCGCGACAGGATCTCCAACAGGCGACCGGCCGTGTACATCGCGTCGTCAAACCCGTACCAGCGCTCGCCGAAGAAGATGTGGCCGCTCATCTCGCCGGCGATGGGTGCGCCGGTCTCCTTGAGCTTGGCCTTGACCAGCGAGTGCCCGGTCTTCCACATCATCGGCACGCCACCGGCCTCGCGGATGCCTGCGGACAGACGCTGAGAGCACTTCACGTCGAAGATGATGGTCCCGCCCGGATGACGGGTCAGGATGTCGCGCGCGAAAAGCAGCATCTGACGGTCCGGGAAAATGATTTCACCGTCGCGCGTGACCAGCCCGAGACGGTCGCCGTCGCCGTCAAACGCCAGCCCGAGTTCGGCCTCGGTGGCATGAACCACCTTGATCAGGTCGGCCAGGTTTTCCAGCTTGGACGGATCCGGGTGGTGATTGGGGAAGTCGCCGTCGACGCGGCTGTACAGGTCGATCACCTCGCAGCCCAGCGCCTTCAGGATGCCCGGCGCCGAAGCGCCCGGGATGCCGTTTCCGGAGTCGACCACAATCTTCATCGGACGCGACAGCTTGCAGTCGGACGTGATGCGTTGGGTGTACTCAGCCAGGATGTCCAGCGCACGGATCGCACCGGGAGCGACCGCCACGGCGTAGTCCTCCTTCTCCATGCGTTCACGCAGGCACTGAATGGCCGCCCCGTGGATCGCCACGCCCGACAGCACCATCTTGAAGCCGTTGTAGTCCTTCGGGTTGTGACTACCCGTGACCTGGATGCCGCTGCGGCAACCGATGTCCCCACGGGTGGCGGCCACGTAGTACAGCATGGGCGTGGTCACTGCGCCGAGGTCGATCACATCCAAGCCGGTCGAGGCCAGACCGCGCATCAGCGCCGCCGCCAGCGACGGGCCGGACACCCGCCCATCGCGCCCCACCGCCACGGCCTTCTCGCCGGCCGCCAGGGCCTCGCTGCCGAAAGCGCGCCCGAGGTGCTCGGCAAACTGCTCGTCGAGCGCCTGCCCAACGATGCCGCGGATGTCATAAGCCTTGAAGGCCGAAGCGATCACTTGCATGGGTGTCTAGGTTCGTGTGAATCATGAGCCGCGCCCGCCGACCCTGCGTCGACGCCCCCTCGCGTCCCCGAAAGCGCGAGATTGTAGAGACGAGCGGCAGCTGTCACGCGCGTCGTCCCCACCCAGGTAGAGGTCCCATCGTGGACCGCGCCCGGCAGCGCTCAACACACAGACGGTTTGACAACACGAATAAAAAAAGGCCGGCTTGATGCCGGCCTTCCATGCAGGGCTTCGTCCAAAGCCCGGCGAATCAACAACCGATCACTCGGCAGCAGCCACCACCGCGACGGTGATGTCGACCACGACGTCGGTGTGCAGAGCCACAGCCACCGGGTGCTCGCCGACGACCTTCAGCGGGCCGTTGGGCAGGCGAACCTGGGCCTTGACCACTTCGAAGCCTTGGGCGACCAGGGCTTCAGCGATGTCGGCGTTGGTGACCGAGCCGAACAGACGACCGTCCACGCCAGCCTTCTGGGCAACGGTGATGGTCTTGCCGGTCAGCTTTTCGCCTTGAGCCTGTGCAGCCGCCAGCTTCTCAGCCTGGACCTTTTCCAGTTCAGCGCGACGGGCTTCGAACTCGGCCACGGCCTTCTCGGTGGCACGGCGGGCGGCGCCGGTGGGGATCAGGAAGTTGCGGGCATAGCCGTCCTTGACCTTGACCACATCACCCAGGTTGCCCAGGTTGGCGACTTTTTCGAGCAGGATGATTTGCATCTGGAGCTCCTCAGACCTTGTGCTGGTCGCTGTACGGCAGCATGGCCAGGAAACGCGCGCGCTTGATGGCAACGGTCAGCTGACGCTGGAAGATGGCGCGGGTGCCGGTCAGGCGGGCCGGCGTGATCTTGCCGTTTTCACCGACGAAGTCGCGCAGGACGTCGAGGTCCTTGTAGTCGATCTGTTCAACACCGGCAACGGTGAAGCGGCAGAAGCGCTTGCGCTTGAACAGCAGCGACTGGGTGTTGCGCTTGGTCTTGCGATCCTTGGAAAACTTACCACGTGGCGGGGGCATGTGAACCTCCTAAAACGAATCTGGAACGTTGGATACAGGGTCGGACGCGACGCGTTCGAACCGGTCGATGAGAAGCATGAGTCCGCGACCGTTGCGGGACTTGGCGAGAAAACCGATCGCGAGGATCGAGGTTCCGAGCGCCAGCCGCTCCATGTCGCGCGCGAGATCGCCGAATGCGGTGGCATGGACATCCATGCTGATCCGTCTTGGCTGCCCCATCTGCATCACCTGTGAGGTGTGTGACAGCTTGAGGTCCAGGGCCGGAAGACCCGCGGGGGTCCAACGCATCGCCGCGCGCTCGATCACCTGGGCACTGAGCCGGACTTCATTCATGGGCGGCCCACCCGGACGATCGACAAGACAGCTTCTTCACATCGCCCGACTCAGGCGGCGGCCTCCTGCTGGGACTTGCGGGCTTCTTCCTTCTCGACGCGCTTCATCATCGCCGAAGGACCGGTCTCGGCCTTGTCCTTCTTGACGGTCAGATGACGCAGCACGGCATCGTTGAAGCGGAAGCCGGTCTCGAGCTCGGCCAGAACTTCCTTGGTGCACTCGATGTTGATGCACAGGTAGTGGGCCTTCGCCAGCTTGTTGATCATGTAGGCCAGCTGGAAGCGGCCCCAATCTTCAACACGGTGAACCTGACCGCCGCCAGCGGTGACCAGACCCTTGTAACGCTCCAGCATGGCCGGAACCTGTTCGCTTTGGTCCGGGTGGACCAGCAGAACGATTTCGTAATGACGCATGAACACTCCTTGTGAGTTCCGTGGATCGGAAGCCGCCCGTGGCGTCTGACACAGATGCGGCAAGGGGAAAACCAGAGATTATAGCGGATCCGGATAGCGAATTCTCGTCACCGCCAAGGCCTGCTGATCGTGCGCGGCTCCTCGGTCCGGCCGGAGCAGACTGACGACGGCCACCGTCAGCACGCCGGCCGGCACACCGAACACCCCTGCCGCCACGGCATCGATGCCCCACCACGAGCAGGACTCCAAGGGCTGCCGGATGTCCAGCAGATGACGCAAGAGAGGATGGTTGGTGGCCATGTAGTAGGCACACAGCAGCAAGCCGCTCAACATGCCGGCCACGGCGCCGGCCCGACTGGCTCGCCGCCAGAAGATGCCCATCACCAAGGCCGGGAAAAAACCCGAGGCCGCAAGCGAGAAGGCCGCCGACACGAACTGCAGGATGTCGGCAAAACGCATGGAAGCGATGAACGCCGCCAGCAGCGCCACCACCAACACCAGGAACTTGGACACCATCACCCGCCGGATCGGCGCCGCCTGCGGCTTGAACACCCGGTGGTAAAGGTCGCGGGACAGGGAGTTGGCAATCGTCAGCAGCAGACCATCGGCCGTCGACAGCGCCGCAGCCAGCCCCCCGGCAGCCACCAGATAGGTGACCACGGCCGGCAACCCCCCGATCTCCGGCGCAGCCAGCACGATCACATCCCCACCCAGCTTGAGCTCGGACCACTGCAACAACCCGTCCCCGTTGATGTCTTCCACCGACACCAGTGCCGGATCGAGCTTGCCCCAACGCAGGATCCACGCAGGAAGCTCCGAAAACGGGGTTCCCACCAGATGGCTCAACACCTCGTGCTTGACCAGCACCGCCAAGGCCGGCGCAGCCAGATACAGCACCGTGATGAACACCAGAGACCAGACCACGGACCAGCGCGCCTCGCGGACGGTCGGCGTGGTGTGATATCGGGTGAGCACGTGCGGCAACGCCGCCGTGCCGAGCATCAGACAAAACACCAGAGCCAGAAAGTTGCGTCGCGCCAGGTCGTGCCCCGCGGCCGCTCCGTCCCTCTGTCCGTCGGATTCGATCTGGCCCAGAGCAAATGGCTCGGCCTGAGGCGCCACCCCCGCCAATGGGCCCGCGGCATGCGAAACGGTGCGCAGCTCTCTCTCGTAGCGTTGCCGGGCCTCGTTTTCGGTGAGCGGCCTTTGCGCGTACTGCCGCTCGGCCTGCTGCTGCACCGGGTAAGAAGCGTTCGCCTGCCGCAAAGCCTGCACCTCGGCGGCCTGCCGCCGGGCGTCGTCCTTCATGGCCAGAGGCACGTCACCCAACTTGCGCTCCAACTCCTGACTGCGGCGAGCCAGCTCGCGTCGCACCTCCAGCTCGCCTTCATCGACCAGCAACCGACGCTCATGACGCGTCACCTGCTGCAGCTGCTCACCGTAGGTCATCCAGGCCAAGGGGCTCCCGGTCTGGTTCATCGACAACCAGACCACCGGCGTCAGATAGGCAACGATCAGCACGATGTACTGCGCCACCTGCGTCCAGGTCACAGCACGCATCCCGCCGAGGAACGAGCACACCAGCACGCCCCCCAACCCCACGAAGACACCGATCTCGAAGTTGAACCCCGTCAGGTGCGACGTGATCAGCCCCACCCCATAGATCTGCACGACCACGTAGACAAACGACACCAGCACCACAAACACGACGCCGATCACCCTGGGCCACGTTCCACCGTAGCGCTGGCCGAGAAACTCCGGAATCGTGTAGCTGCCCAAGCGGCGCAGATAGGGCGCCAGCAACAAAGCCACGAGGCAGTAGCCCCCGGTCCAGCCCAGGATGTAGGCCAGCCCGGCAAACCCCTGCAGATACAGCACCCCGGCCGTGCCGATGAAGGACGCCGCAGACATCCAGTCGGCCGCCGTGGCCATGCCGTTGTAGACCGCCGGTACGCGGCGCCCCGCCACGTAGTACTCCGACTCATCGGTCGTGCGGGACATGAGCCCGATGACGGCATAAACCACCACCGTGGCGATCAGGAAGGTGCCACCGATCCAGGACCGAGGCCAGCCGGTCCGCTCCAACAGCGCCAAGCCGAGCACAAAGACCACCAGCCCCAGCACATAGAGGCCGTACCGGCGGTGCAGCACGGCCGTGAACTGCCGGGTTTCGGCACTGGGGCGAAGATCGATCAGGGGGGCAGAGTTCGGGTCCGGGGCGCTCACACGGTGAAGTGTGACGGGTTCACGGCGCTGACGCCAGCCTTTCAGCCCCATGAAAAACCCGGCCGCCGCATGGTTGGCGGGGGCCGGGTTCAAGGAATGGGCAGCACGGAGCGCCGCCCACTCGAGGGCTCAGACCGACTTGGCCAGCTGATTCCAGGTGTCAACCACAGTGTCGGGGTTCAGAGAAATCGACACGATGCCCTCCTGCGCCAGCCACACCGCGAAGTCGGGATGGTCGCTGGGGCCTTGGCCGCAAATGCCGATGTACTTGCCGTGGGCACGACAAGACGCGATGGCGCGAGAGATCAGCGAGCGGACCGCCGGGTCGCGCTCGTCGAAATCGGCGGCCAGCAGTTCCAGGCCGGAGTCCCGGTCCAGACCCAGCGTGAGCTGCGTCAGGTCGTTGGAACCGATGGACATGCCGTCGAAGAACTCCAGGAACTGGTCGGCCAGGATGGCGTTGCTGGGGATCTCGCACATCATGATCACGCGCAGGCCGTTCTCGCCGCGCTTGAGGCCGTGCTCGGCCAGCATGTTGACCACGCGCTCGCCCTGCTTCAGGGTGCGCACGAAGGGCACCATGATCTCGACGTTGGTCAGGCCCATGTCGTTGCGCACGCGCTTGAGCGCCTCGCACTCCATCTCGAAGGCCTCGGCAAACTCCTCGCTGATGTAGCGCGACGCACCGCGGAAGCCCAACATCGGGTTTTCTTCCTCCGGCTCGTAGCGACTGCCGCCGATCAGCTTCTTGTACTCGTTGGACTTGAAGTCCGACAGGCGCACGATCACCGGCTTGGGCCAGAAGGCCGCGCCGATGGTGGCGATGCCCTCGGTCAGCTTGTCGACGTAGAAGGCGCGCGGGCTGGCGTGGCCGCGGGCCACCGACTCCACGGCCTTCTTCAGGTCCGAATCGATGTTCGGATAGTCGAGGATGGCCTTGGGGTGCACGCCGATGTTGTTGTTGATGATGAACTCGAGGCGAGCCAGACCCACGCCGGAGTTCGGCATCTGCGCGAAGTTGAAGGCCAGCTGCGGATTGCCGACGTTCATCATCACCTTGACCGGCGAGTGCGGCATCTCGCCGCGCGTCACCTCGGAGACTTCCATCTCCAGCAGGCCATCGTAGATGTGGCCGGTGTCGCCTTCGGAGCAGGCCACGGTGACGAGCTGGCCGTCCTTCAGAACTTCGGTGGCATCACCGCAGCCCACCACGGCCGGAATGCCCAGTTCACGCGCAATGATGGCGGCGTGGCAGGTGCGCCCCCCGCGGTTGGTGACGATGGCGCTGGCGCGCTTCATCACCGGCTCCCAGTTGGGATCGGTCATGTCGGTGACCAGCACGTCGCCGGGCTGAACACGATCCATCTCGGAGATGTTGTGCACCAGGCGGACCGGACCGGCACCGATCTTCTGTCCGATGGCACGGCCTTCGGCCAGCACCGTGCTGTGGCCCTTGAGCTTGAAACGGTGCTCGGCCTGACCGGCGGCCTGGCTCTTCACCGTCTCGGGGCGGGCCTGCAGGATGTAGAGCTGACCGTCACCACCGTCCTTGCCCCACTCGATGTCCATCGGGCGACCGTAGTGCTTCTCGATGATGAGGGCATAGCGGGCCAGTTCCACCACGTCCGCATCGCTCAGCGAGTAGCGGTTGCGCAGCTCGGGCGGCGTGTCGGTGGTCTTGACCAGCTTGCCGGAGGCGGCCTTCTCTTCCGGTGAGGCGAACTCCATGCGGATCAGCTTGGAGCCCAACGAGCGACGGATCAGCGGGAACTTGCCGGCCTGCAGCATCGGCTTGTGCACGTAGAACTCGTCGGGGTTCACGGCGCCCTGCACCACCGTCTCGCCCAGGCCGTAGCTGGAAGTGATGAACACCACGTCCTGGAACCCTGACTCGGTGTCGATGGTGAACATCACGCCCGCTGCCCCCAGATCCGAGCGCACCATGCGCTGAATGCCGGCCGACAAGGCCACTTCCGCGTGGGCAAAGCCCTTGTGGACGCGGTAGGAGATGGCGCGGTCGTTGTACAGCGACGCGAACACCTCGCGGATCTTGTGCAGCACGTCCTCGATGCCGACGACGTTCAGGAAGGTCTCCTGCTGGCCCGCGAAGGACGCGTCGGGCAGGTCTTCGGCGGTGGCCGACGAGCGCACGGCAAACGAGGCCCCCGGATGACCGGCGGTGAGCTTTTCAAACTCGGCGCGGATGGCGGCCTCGAACTCGGGCGGGAACGGCGCAGCTTCGACCCAGCCGCGGATTTCGGCCCCGGCCTCGGCCAGGGCACGGACGTCGTCCGTGTCCAGCGCGGCCAGACGCGCGTTGATCTTCTCGGTCAACCCACCAAAGGTCAGGAACTCACGGAAGGCGTGTGCGGTGGTGGCAAAGCCCCCCGGCACGCGCACGCCCGAGGCGGCCAGCTGGCTGATCATTTCGCCCAGAGAGGCGTTCTTGCCGCCGACGATTTCCACGTCGGTCATGCGCAGGTGCTCGAACGGGGCGACCAGGGACTGGGCCAAAGCGGTTGAAGACATGACAAAGCTCCACGAAGTAAAAAACCGGTGTCCCGCGTGCGAACCCCTGCCGATCCGGCAGACCGATGGCCCCGTCTCTCGTGGCTTGTTGTTGTTCGGAGAGAGGCGGGACAACCCGCTTGAACGCACGCGAGCAAATTGACGAAGATTCTAGGAGGATCACCCCATCTCATGTCAATTACTGCTGGACGAAATGCAGAATTTTTATGAGACTGGTGCCGTTTCCGCATTCGTCACTTCAGCGACCCTCTCATGGCCAACCGCACTGTCTTCTTCGTCTCCGACGGCACCGGCATCACCGCAGAGACCTTCGGCAACTCCATCCTGGCGCAGTTCTCGGCCAAGTTCCGCCATGTGCGCCGGCCCTTCATCGATTCGGCCGACAAAGCCGAGCAGGTCGTGCGCGAGATCAACACCACCGCCACCGAAGAGGGGCGCCCGGTCGTGTTCATCACCGTGGTCAATGAGGAGGCCCACCGCATCCTGAGCGAGAGGTCCAACGCACTGGTGCTGGACATGTTCCGCAGCTTCGTCGAGCCGCTGGAAAACGAGCTCGGCATCAAAAGCAACCACCGCGTGGGCCGCTTCTCGGACGTGGCCAAGTCGCAGGAGTATCACGACCGCATCGAGGCCATCAATTTCTCGCTGGCGCACGACGATGGCCAGTCCTCACGCAACCTGGCCGAGGCCGACGTGATCCTGGTGGGCGTGAGCCGCAGCGGCAAGACGCCGACCTCGTTGTACCTGGCCATGCAGCACGGCATCAAGGCCGCCAACTACCCGCTGATCCCGGAAGACTTCGAGCGCAACAACCTGCCCTCGATGCTGGCGCCCTACAAGCGCAAGTGCTTCGGCCTGACGATCGACCCGGACCGCCTGAGCCAGATCCGCAACGAGCGTCGCCCCGGCTCCAAGTACGCGGCCATCGAGAACTGCCGCTACGAGATCAACGAAGCCGAGCGCCTGATGAAGCGCGAAGGCATCTCCTGGCTGTCCTCGACCCACAAGTCGATCGAAGAGATCGCCACCACGATCCTGCGCGACATTCGGCCAGATCGACTCATCTACTGAGCGCCCTCAGACTCGCGGGAGCCTCTGGCTCGATGCCAGGGGCCCTCGACGGCACCAGGGTCAAATCCCCGTCAACCGTTGTCGGAGCGATTCGTACAAGCAGATCGCTGCGGCACTCCCGACGTTGAGGGACTCTTCCCCCCCCGGCTGAGGAATCCGTACCGTCAGGGCGCACCGGGCCATCAGCTCGGCGGCCACGCCCTGCCCTTCGTGTCCCAGCACCCAGGCACAAGGATCCGGCAAGCGGCAGTCGTGCAGCACGGCTTCGGCGTGGGAACTGGTTGCGACCATCGGCACCTGGAGGGCGTCCAGCGCCTCCATGGCCTGCCCTTCCACCAGGTGCAGGCCGAAATGCGCGCCCATGGCCGCCCGCAGCACCTTGGGTGACCACAGGGCCGCACACCCCTTGAGCGCGACGACCTGCCCGAAGCCCAGCGCCGCCGCGCTGCGCAGGATGGTGCCGACGTTGCCGGGATCCTGCAGCCGGTCCAGCACCACAGTGGCCCGTCCGGGCTGAATGGCGGCTGCAGCCAAATCGGGCTGCACCAGCAGACCGATCGGCGCGGGGCTCTCCAGCGAGCTGATGTCGCGCAGCAGCGCGTCCTCCACCACGATCACCTCGTCGGCCTTCAGCGCCAATTCGCGGAAAGGGGGTTGCAGCCAGGCGCTTGCACCCACCACGGCCGTCGGCACACGTCCACCGCGGGCGATCCACGCCCGGCCCAGGTGGTCCCCTTCCAGCCAGACCTCGCCCAAGCGGCGATAGGCGCCCGCCTCGTTGGCCAAGCGGTGCAGCTTCTTGACCAGCGCGTGGGCGCGGGACGTGATCTGACGAACGGGAGGAGTCACTCTGCTGCCTTCAAAGATTCGGGAAACGTCGCCAAGGCCTGACGCACCGGCCCGAACGAACGTCGATGTTCCGGGCAGGGGCCCCAGCGACGCAGGGCCTCCTGGTGAGCGGCGGTCGGATAGCCTTTGTGGACGGCAAACCCATACTGCGGATAGACCGCATCGAGCGCCACACAGCCGCGATCACGCGTCACCTTGGCCAGGATGGACGCTGCGGAAATGGCCTGCACCTTGGCATCGCCTTGAACGATGGCCTCAGCCCGCAACGTCAACGGCGGGATGCGGTTGCCGTCCACTTGGACCAGCGCCGGCGTCACGGCCAAACCTTCCACGGCGCGGCGCATGGCCAGCATCGTGGCGTGCAGGATGTTGAGGCGATCGATTTCCTCCACCGTCGCTTCGGCAATGGACCAGGCCAGTGCCGACGCACGGATCTCGTCGAACAAGGCCTCTCGGCGCTTGGCGGTCAGCTGCTTGGAATCGGCCAGACCGGTGATCGGTCGGGCGGGGTCCAGGATCACCGCCGCCGCAACGACCGGACCGGACAAGGGACCGCGACCGGCCTCGTCCACCCCCGCCACCCACTGCGCCGGATCAGCGTCCAAGGACTTGAGCAATGGCATCGGCGGCCAGACGCGCCGTGTCGCGGCGCAGCAGATGGTGCAGTTCGGTGAAACGCTGCTGCACCCCCTCGCAACGCGCAGGGCCGTCCAGCCAGCCGGTGGCTTCGTGCACCAGGGCCTCGGGCGTGCAGGAATCCTGCAACAGCTCCGGCACCACAAAGCCCTTCAGCAGGATGTTGGGCAAGCCCACCCAGGGCTGATAGGCCATGCGGCGCATGCGCGTCCAAGACAGCCAGTGCATGTTGTAGCCGATCACCATGGGGCGCTTGAACAGCGCGGCCTCCAGGGTCGCGGTGCCGCTGGCGATCAGCGTCAGGTCACAAGCCGCCAGCGCCTCGTGCGAACGGCCGTCCAGCACCTGGATCGGCACACCGGGCGCATGCTGGGCCACCAAAGGCTCGATCATGGCGCGCAGGCGGGGCACGGCCGGAAGGACGAACTTGAGGTGGGGCCGCTGACGATGCAGCAGGGCCGCCGCCGCCAGGAACCGCGGCGCAACGTACTTGATCTCGCCGCCTCTGCTGCCGGGCAGGAGCGCCACCACCGTGTCCGACGGATCCAGCCCCAAGACCTGCCGCGCCGCCTCGCGCGGGACCTCAAGCGGAATGGCTTCCGCCAGCGGGTGCCCCACGTAGGTGGCCGCGATGCCTGCACGCTCGTAAATCTCCGGCTCGAACGGGAACAGGCACAGCACATGGTCCACCGACTCGCGGATCTTGTGGATGCGCTCTCCACGCCAGGCCCAGATCGACGGGCTGACAAAATGCACGGTCTTGAGGCCGCCCTGCTTCAGGCGCGCCTCCAGACCCAGGTTGAAGTCGGGCGCATCGACCCCGATGAACACGTCGGGACGCTCGGCCAGCAGACGGTCACCGAGCTCACGCCGCAGCCGCAGCAGGCCCCAGACCTTGCGCAGCACCTCGATGCTGTAGCCGTGCAGGGCCAGCAGGTGGTGCGGCCACCAGGCATTGAAGCCCTGCTCCGCCATCTTGGGCCCGCCGATGCCAAAGCCCTGCAGCTGGGGCCAACGGTTCCGCAGCCCGGCCAGCAGCAGGCCGGCCAGCAGGTCTCCGGAGGCCTCTCCGGCCACCATGCCGATGCGCGGGTCACCGCGCGACTCGGACGCGGGCGACACCGTCATCGCGTGACCCCGCTCAGCGCACCAGACCGCGCTTGGCGGTGGCCACGAAGTCCAGCATCAGCTGGATGTCGGCATCGGACGCCGCCGAAGCTCCCTTGAGCGCCTCCACCTGCGCCATGGCCTGCTCCAGCGGCAGGCCGTCGCGGAAGATCAGCTTGTGCATCTGCTTGACCACACCGATGCGCTCGTTGCTGAAATCGCGCCGACGCAGACCGGTCAGGTTGACCGAGCGCACCGACAGCGGGTTGCCGTCCACCGTCATGTAGGGTGCCACATCCTGGGCCACATGGCCCTGGAAGCCGATCATGGCGTGCGCACCGATGTGCACGAACTGATGCACGCCGCTCAGGCCGCCAATCGTCGCCCAGTCGCCGACGTGCACGTGGCCCGCCAGCGTCGCGTTGTTGGCCAGCACGCAGTGATTGCCCAGGCGCACATCGTGGGCGATGTGCACATAGGCCATGACCCAGTTGTCCGAGCCGACCCGCGTCACCCCATCTTCCTTGTGGGTGCCGGTGTTGAAGGTGCAGAACTCGCGGATCGTGTTGCGATCGCCGATCACCAGCTCGGTGACTTCACCACCGTGGCTCATGTCCTGCGGCATAGCGCCGATGGAGGCGAACTGGAAGATGCGGTTGTCGCGGCCGATGGTCGTGCGACCTTCGATCACGCAATGCGCGCCGATGCGCGTGCCTTCACCGATGCGAACCTCGGGGCCGATGACCGCATAGGGCCCGACCTCGACGCCATCGGCCAGCTCCGCGGCGGAATCGACGATCGCCGTCGGGTGGATCCGGCTCATGCGGGCGTCACTCCACCGTGCGCTTGGTGCACATCAGCGAGGCTTCGCAGACCACCTCGCCATCGACCAGGGCCTTGGCGTTGAACTTGTAGATGCCGGCGCGGGCACGGTCCAGCGACACGTCCAGCATCAGCTGATCGCCCGGCTCCACCGGACGCTTGAAGCGTGCACCGTCGATGCCGGCAAAGTAGAACACCGTCTTCTCGTCGGGCTCGGTGTCGTCGGTCGCAAACGACAGCACGCCTGCCGCCTGGGCGAGCGCTTCCAGGATCAGCACGCCCGGCATGACCGGACGGTGCGGGAAGTGGCCGGTGAAGTGCGGCTCGTTAATGGTGACGTTCTTGACCGCCAGGATGCGCACGCCCTTTTCGAGTTCGACCACGCGGTCGACCAGCAGGAAGGGATAGCGGTGCGGCAGCTTCTTGAGCACCTGATGGATGTCGAGCACGGGCGTCGTCATGATGAGTTCTTCTTCTCTAAAGCACGGATGCGGTCGCGCAGAGCGGAAAGCTGGCGCACGGACGCCGCATTCTTCTCCCACGAGCCGTTCTCGTCGATGGGGAATATGCCGGTGTACAGGCCCGGCTTGGAGATGGAGCGCATCACCACGCTGGCAGCGGAGATGTGCACACCGTCGGCCAGCTCCAGGTGGCCCAGAATCATGCCGGACCCCCCAATGGTGCAGCCCTTACCGATGCGCGTACTGCCGGCCACACCGGTACAGCCGGCCAACGCGGCGTGGTCACCGATCTGGACGTTGTGTCCGATCTGGATCTGGTTGTCGAGCTTGACGCCGTTGCCGATGAACGTGTCGCCGAGCGCACCCCGGTCGATGCAGGTGTTGGCGCCGATCTCGACGTCGTCACCCACGGTGACGGATCCGAGCTGCTCGATCTTGACCCAGCCGCTGGCGGTCGGCGCAAAGCCGAAACCGTCGGCGCCCAGCACGGCGCCGCTGTGCAGCAGGCAACGTGCGCCCAGCTTCACACCGTCCATCAGCGTGACCCGAGGCGCCAAACGCGTACCGGCGCCCACATGCACCCCACGGCCGACATAACACTGCGCACCGATCTGTGCACCGTCACCCAGCACGGCTCCGGATTCGATGACGGCGTAGGGGCCGACGGTCACGTCGCGGCCCACCACCACATCCGTCGCGACCACGGCGGAGGGATGGACGCCCAACGGCATCGCAGGTCGCACGCGCGCAGCCCACCACTGGGTCAGCCGGGCAAAGTAAAGATAGGGATCAGGCGTGATCAGCGCCGCACAGGTTGAGGGCACGTCCTGAGCCATGACCGGAGGCACGATCACGCAGGCAGCACCGGAAGCCTTCAAAGCGGCCAGATACTTCGCGCCGGTGACGAACGTGATCTCATCGGCACTGGCGTCGGCCAGCGGAGCGATGCGCACCACGGTGCGCGCACCGTCGCCCACCAACTCGCCCCCCAGGGCCGCCTGCAGCTCCTGCAGGGAAACCGGGGTCATCGCATCCATGGATCAACGACCGCCGTTGAGGGCCTTGATCACCTTGTCGGTGATGTCCACGCGCGCCGAGGCGAACACCGCGTCCTGAATGATGAGGTCGTACTTTTCCTGCTCGTAGATCTGCTTGATGGCGCGGTTGGCGCGCTCGACCAAGGCTTGCGTCTCTTCGCTCTTGCGCTGGGCGAAGTCTTCCTGGAATTCGCGGCGGCGGCGCTGCAGGTCACGGTCCTGCTCGACCAGATCGCGTTGACGACGGGTGCGCTCGGACTCGGTCAGGGTCGGAGCGTCTTTTTCCAGTTTGTCGGCCGCAGCCTTAAGCTTGGTGGTCTGGTCGTTGAGATCGCGCTCACGCTTGCCGAACTCGGCCTCCAACTTGGCCAACGCTGCCTTGGCGGGTGCGGCATCGCGCAAGACGCGATCGCCGTTGACGTAGCCGATGCGCAGCTCCTCGGCCTGCGCCGTCATCGCTGCACCCAACCCCAAGGCCACCACCACTGCGGCTGCGGCCGCACGAATCGTCGAAGTCTTCATCAGAAAGCAGTACCGATCTGGAACTGGAAACGTTGGATTCTATCAGTCCGTGCATACCGGATCGGGGTACCGTAGCTCAGCTTGAGCGGCCCCACCGGAGACACCCAGGACAGGCCCAAGCCCGCCGACACCCGGATTGGATTGTCCGACGTGTCGGTCATGGACTGCCCGGGAGCCCAGACGTTGCCTGCATCGGTGTAGGCGAACAGGCGCAAGGTCCGGTCGTTGCCGACCCCCGGGAACGGGAAGTACAGCTCGGCATTGAGGTTCAGGCGCCGATTGCCGCCGATGTAGGAACCGGTCACATCCACCGGCCCCAGCGAGCTCTGATCAAACGCGCGCACCGTACCCAGACCACCGCCATAGAAGTTCTTGAAGATTGGGTAGTCTCGGCCACCCAGACCCACGCCCCAGCCGAGTTCTCCGTTCAAGCCGAGCGTCAGCTTCTTCGACAACGGGAAGTACTGCTGAACCTGGTAGTTGCTGCGCAGGTAGCGCGTGTCACCACCCACACCCCACTCCAGGTTCACCCGCTGATAGCGACCGGCGTTGGGCACCAGCGCACTGTCGCGCCCATCGCGCTGCCAACCCAGGGTCAGAGGCACCGACGTGCTGCGGTTGCCATAGGTGTAGCGGAAGCGCTCGTACACCTCGGGCAAGGTCGACGAAGACCGGATGCGCGTCTGCTCCAGGCCTCCACCGACAAACACGGTGTCGTAGTCCGACAGCGGAATGCCGAACTTGACCGCCGTGCCCATGGTGACGATCTCGTACGTCAGGCCCTGGCTGTTCAGCGGCTTGTTGGTGCGATAGTAAAGGTCGAAGGAGCGTGAAACCCCGTCTTGCGTGAAGTAAGGGTCGACCGTCGACAGCACGGCCGTGCGGCTGTAGCGACCGGTGTTGAGCTCCAGCCCCAGGTAGTTGCCGGTGCCGAAGATGTTGTCCTGCTTGATCGAGCCGGAGAACGAGAACTTCTCCGCGCTGGAGAAGTTGGCGCCCACCATCAGACTGCCCGTGGGCTTTTCCTTGACCGCCAGCGTCAGGTCCACCTGATCGGGCGTGCCCGGGACTTCGGCGGTGTCGACTTCCACCTCGGCGAAATAGCCCAAACGATCCACACGATCGCGCGAGAGCTTGATGCGCCGGCTGTCGTACCACGCCGATTCGAACTGGCGGAACTCACGGCGGATCACCTCGTCACGGGTCTTGGTGTTGCCGGCCACGTTCACGCGCCGCACGTAAACGCGCCGGCCCGGATCCCCGCTCAAGGTCACGAAGACACGACCAGTGTTGCGGTCGATCTGAGGCACGGCCTCGACCCGCGCAAAGGCATAACCGAAGGCACCGAAACGGTCAGTGAACGCCTTCTGCGTGTTGGTCACGTCCTCCGCTCGGTAGGGCTGACCCGGCTGGATGGTGACCAGAGACTCGAACTCCGATTCCTTGCCCAGGTAGTCACCTCCCAGCTTCACGCCCGTGACGGTGTAGCGCACACCTTCCTTGACGTTGATGGTGATGCTGATGTCCTGTTTGTCCGGCGAGATCGCCACCTGGGTGGACTCGACGTTGAACTCCAGGAAACCCCGGTTCAGATAGTAGGAACGCAGCGTCTCCAGATCGGCATTGAGCTTGGCCCGCGAGTAGCGGTCGCTCTTGGTGTACCAGGTCATGAAGCCGCCGTTCGTCAGGTCCATCTGCGACAGCAGCGTGCCCTCGGAAAACGCCTGATTGCCGGTGATGCGGATCTCGCGGATGCGCGCCACCCCACCCTCGCTGACCGCAAACGTCACATTGACACGGTTGCGCTCCACCGGCGTGACCGTCGTGACCACCTCGGCGCCATACAGGCTGCGCGAGAGGTACTGGCGCTTGAGCTCCTGCTCGGCCTTGTCGGCCTGCGCCTTGTCGAAAGGCTGACCTTCGCCGACGCCAATGCTCTTGAGGGCCTTGAGCAGGGTGTCGCGGTCGAACTCGCGCGCGCCTGTGAAATCGACGTTGGCGATGATGGCCCGCTCCTCGACGATCACCACGACGGCCTGACCTTCGACATCCAGGCGCACATCCTTGAACAGGCCCGTGGCAAACAAGGCCCGCAGGGCCGCGGCCCCCTTGTCGTCCGAATAGGTGTCACCGATGCGGAAAGGCAGCACCGAAAACACGGTGCCAGCCTCGGTGCGCTGCAGACCCTCGACACGGATGTCCCTGACCGTGAACGGTGAACCCGCCCAGGCTGGAAACGCCACCGCCACACAGGCCACCGCCACCGCGGAACTCAGAGGGCGCATCAGCCCAGGGAAAAGGTTCGAAGAAGAACGCATGCCGTCTTTACTGGCCCATCAGGCGAGCCACGTCGTTGTACAGGGCGAGAGACATCATCAGCATGATGACGACCAGTCCGCCACGTTGCAGCCGCTCCAGCCACACATCGGGGATCGGACGCCCGATCACTCCCTCAATCAGATAATACAAGAGGTGCCCACCATCAAGGACCGGCAGCGGCAGCAGGTTCAACACCCCCAGGCTGACGCTCACGACCGCCAGGAAGCCCAGGTAGTAGGCCAGACCCATGCTCACGGACTGGCCGGCATAGTCGGCAATCGTCAAAGGTCCGCTCAGGTGGCGCACCGACACGTCACCGGTCAGCATGCGACCGAACATCTTGAGCGAGAGGGTCACCATCTCGCCCGTGCGCAGCCAGCCGCGGCGCAGGCCTTCGAAGAATCCGTAGCTGACCTGCACGATCTCGGGACGTGCGCCCACCACGGCCTCGATTCTTCCGATGGACTGATCGCGCTCGCTCACCCGGGCCGGTTGCACGGTGAGCTCGATCACACGCATGCCGCGCTGCACCTGCCACACCTGTGGGGCAGGCACACCTTCACGTCCACTGGCGCGAATCGAAGCGCGCAACGCGGCCGCATCCACCACCGAAACGCCGTCGACACGCAGCACGCGGTCCCCGGCCATCAACCCCGCCTGTGCGGCAGGGCCTGCAGCCACCACTTCGCCCAGCACCGGCTCAGAATAGGGTGCCCCAAGACCGATGGCGCGCATCATCGACGCATCCGGTTCGCGAGACGCCAGACTGGACAACGGCACCAGCACCTCGCGACGGCCGCCGGAGGCCACACGCACCTCCAGCAACAAGTCTTTGCTCTCCAGGGCCGCACGGGTCAGTTGCCAGCGCAGATCGCTCAACGAGGCCACCGGATCCCAGGCCCCCTCGCCTCGCGCAGTCCCCGGCTCCAGCACCGCGAGCGATTCGACGCGATCCCCCGCCTGGACCCCCGCCTGAGCCAGCAGGCTCGCCGGCGCGGGCGAGCCCAACACAGCCGCCGGCTCGTCCGTGCCGATCCAATACGAGGCGGCGTACAGCACCACAGCCAGAATCAGATTGGCCAACGGCCCCGCAGCCACCACCGCCGCGCGCTGCCACACCGGCTTGCGATTGAACGCCCGATGCAACTCGTCGGTCGACACCGGCCCTTCGCGCTCGTCAAGCATCTTGACGAAGCCCCCGAAGGGCAGCATCCCGATCGACCACTCGGTCTCGCCGATCTGACGCTTCCAAAGAGGTCGCCCGAAACCAACCGAGAAGCGAAGCACCTTCACGCCCACGGCACGCGCCACCCGGAAATGGCCCCATTCGTGCACGAGGATCAACACCCCGAGAGTCAGCAGAAACGCGGCGATCGTGGTCATGTGGGGTTCCCGGAAAGAAGACGGCGCCGTGAGCAACCCGAGGCGTCAGGCCCGCAGGCGTTGCACCCAGGCTGCGGCTGTGACCCGCGCCCGCGCATCCAGTTCCAGCAGGCCCTCGACGGAATCGGCCTCACCGGCCTGCGGCTGCACCGCAGCCAGGGTCTCATGATTGACCGCGTGGATGTGATCGAACCTAAGCCCCTCGTCGAGGAAGCTGGCCACCGCCACCTCATTGGCGGCGTTGAGCACGGTCGTGCTGCCCTCGGCCGACTCCAGCGCCTGCCAGGCCAGGAGCAGCCCAGGATAGCGCCGCTCGTCCGCGGGCTCGAAGGTGAGCGAGGACAGTGTCGAGAAGTTCAGCCGTCCGGCCCCCGACTCGATGCGCTCCGGCCACGACAGGCCGTAGGCGATGGGCACGCGCATGTCCGGCGTCCCCAGCTGGGCCAGCACCGACTCGTCCCGACACACCACCATCGAGTGGATGATGCTCTGGGGGTGAATCACCACCCGCACATCCCGCGGTGCCAGATCAAACAGCCAACGCGCCTCGATCACCTCGAGGGCCTTGTTCATCATCGTCGCCGAGTCCACGGAGATCTTGCGGCCCATGCTCCAGTTGGGATGGGCACAGGCCTGCTGTGGAGTGACCTCGGACAGCGTCGCCGGATCCCGCTGGCGGAAGGGCCCACCCGACGCGGTCAGCACGATGTGATCGATGCGCTGGGCCCAAGTGTCGCGGTCTTCCGGCAGGCACTGGAAGATGGCCGAATGCTCGCTGTCGATGGGCAGCAACGTCGCCCCGCCCTCTCGCACTGTGCGCACAAACAAGGCGCCCCCCACCACCAGCGCCTCCTTGTTGGCCAGCAGCAGGCGCTTTCCGGTGCGCGCGGCTGCCAGACAAGGACGCAGGCCGGCCGCACCGACGATGGCCGCCATCACCATGTCCACATCGGGATGAGAGGCCACGTCGTCCAGCGCCTGGGGTCCCGCCAACACCTCGGTGGGCACACCGTGCGGCTGGATCCGATCACGCAATGCATTGGCCAGCTCGCGCGTAGGCATCACGGCAAACCGCGGACGCCACTGCAGGCACTGCGCCGCCAGTTCATCGACCCGGCTGTGCGCCGTCAGCGCAAACACCTCGAACCGATCCGGGTGACGACCGATGACATCCAGCGTGTTGCCACCGATGGAGCCGGTCGAGCCCAGCACGCTCACACGTTGACGGCGGGACGAAGCAGCGGCAGCAAGAGACATGGATTCACTCACGAAACAAGGGCCAGCGCCAGCGGACACACAGGCAGCAAGGCGTCAATGCGATCCAGCACGCCGCCGTGCCCGGGCAGCAGCTGGCTGCTGTCCTTGGCCCCTGCCGCGCGCTTGACCAAAGACTCGAACAGATCGCCGACCACGCTCATCCCGGCCAAGGCCGCGCAGCACAGCACCAGCCCCACGGGACCCCACTGCTGCCAGAGGCGGCTGTACAGGCTCAGGCTGTCAAAAGTCCAGCGGGCGTCGGCCTGCATCCACAGCATCGCCAGCACAGCCACGCCGGCCATGCCGCTGAACACGCCCTCCCAGCTCTTTCCGGGGCTGATGGTGGGGGCCAGTTTGCGCCGCCCAAAAGCTCGGCCGCCAAAGTAGGCCGCGATGTCGGCCATCCACACCAGGCACAGCGTGGACAGCAGGAAATTGATGCCGATGGTCTTGGCCTTCCAGATGGCCAGCCAGGCCAACCACAGCAACAGCAGACCCCCGGCCTGTCTGAAGGACTGCGGCACATCCGGCCACGCCTGGACCCCACGGCGCAACACCCAGATGCCCCCCAGCACCCACGCCGGCCAAGCAGCCCACCACACCCAGGAAGGAATGATGGCGCCGCCGATCGCCGTCATCCCGGCCACGATCGCCAAGCCCGCGGCGGCAATGATGGCCGGCGTGCCGGTGCGCCCGTTCAAGCGGGACCACTCCCACGCGGCGGCGGCAATCATGACGATGGAAAACAGGGCAAAAGGCCAGGCCTCGGCCGAGAACAATGCCGGCAACAGGACCAGCATCAGGATCACGGCCGTGATGACGCGTTGTTTGAGCATGCTGCCTGACGGCGCTGCCGTCACTTCGAAGGGGTGAAGGGCACCGCGACCGACTGTCCGCGCGCATCCACGTCGACCTTCACACGGCCAAAACGTCGATCGCGCCGAGCATAGTCGGCAAAAGCCGCGTCCAGGGCCTTCTCGTCGAAGTCCGGCCACAGGCAGTCGGTGAAGAAGAGCTCGGCGTAGGCCACCTGCCACAGCAGGAAATTCGAAATGCGGTATTCGCCGCCGGTGCGAATGAACAGGTCCAGCTCGGGCGCGTGGGCCAGCGAGGTGTACTGGGCCAGGCGCTCTTCGGTCAGTTCGTCCGGCCCCACGCCATCCCGCATCGCGCGCTGACAAGCCTGCACCACGTCCCAGCGCCCGCCGTAGTTGAACGCCACGTTGACGGTCAGGCGGGTGTTGTTGGCGGTGATCGTCTCGGCGTGGTCCCAAGCGGCTCGAACCTTGTCCGACACCACGCTGCGGTCACCGATGATGCAGATGCGCACGCCGATCTCGTGCATGCGCGCAAGGTACTTGGACACGGCCACGAGAACCAGGTTCATCAGGCCGGAAACCTCTTCCTCCGGACGCTTCCAGTTCTCGGAGGAAAAAGCGAACACCGTCAGGTGCTCGACACCGCGGTCGGCACAGGCGTGGATGATGCGCACGAGCGCATCCACGCCAAACTTGTGACCGAACACGCGCGGCATGAGCCGCTTGTTCGCCCAGCGGCCGTTGCCATCCATGACGATGGCCACGTGCCGCGGCACTCGGGAAGCCGGATCCGCAGCCACGAAATCAGACCGCCAGGATGTCGGCTTCCTTGGCCTGCACGAGCTTGTCGATCTCGGCAATGTGGCGGTCGGTCAGCTTCTGGATCTCGTCGCCCGAGCGGCGCTCGTCGTCCTCGGTGATGAGCTTGTCCTTGAGCAGTTTCTTGGCGTGCTCGTTGGCATCGCGACGCAGGTTGCGCACAGCCACCTTGGCATCCTCGCCGGTGTGGCGGGCCACCTTGGTCAGCTCCTTGCGGCGCTCCTCGGTCAACGCCGGCATCGGCACACGGATCAGGTCACCCATCGTGGCGGGGTTCAGACCCAGGTCCGATTCGCGGATGGCCTTCTCGACCTTGGCCACCATGGGCTTTTCCCAGGGCTGGACGCTGATGGTGCGCGCGTCGATCAGCGACACGTTGGCCACCTGGCTGATCGGAAGCATCGAGCCGTAGTACTCCACGTGCACCTGATCCAGGATGCCGGGGTGGGCCCGACCCGTGCGGATCTTGGCCAGTTCGTTCTTCAAGGCCTCGATGGACTTGTCCATCTTGGCTTCGGCGTTCTTCTTGATGTCGGAAATGCTCATCGTCTTCTCCCGGTGTCAGACGTGCACCAGCGTGCCTTCGTCCTCACCCATGACCACGCGCTTGAGCGCGCCGGTCTTGAAGATGGAAAACACCTTGATGGGCAGCTTCTGGTCGCGGCACAGTGCAAAAGCCGTCGCGTCCAGCACGCCCAGGTTCTTGCTGATCGCCTCGTCAAACGTGAGGCTGGGATAGCGCGTCGCGCTCGGATCCTTCTTGGGGTCGGCGGTGTAGACGCCGTCCACCTTGGTGGCCTTGAGCATGATCTGCGCACCGATCTCGGCACCACGCAGTGCAGCCGCCGTGTCGGTGGTGAAGAACGGATTGCCGGTACCGGCCCCGAACACCACGACCTTGCCCTCTTCGAGGTACTGCAGCGCCTTGGGGCGCACGTAGGGCTCGACCACCTGGTCGATGCTCAACGCCGACATGACGCGGGCGGTGAGACCCTCTTGGCGCATGGTGTCGGCCAGCGCCAGGGAGTTCATCACCGTGGCCAACATGCCCATGTAGTCGGCGGTGGCGCGGTCCATGCCGACCGCACCGCCCGCCACCCCGCGGAAGATGTTCCCACCGCCGATGACCACTGCCACCTCACAGCCCAACTCCGTCACTTCGCGGACCTCGCGCACCATCCGCACGATGGTGTCGCGGTTGATGCCGTAGGCGTCGTCGCCCATCAGGGCTTCGCCGGAAAGCTTGAGCAGGATGCGTTTGTAGGCGGGCATGCAGATTCCTCGAAAGGTGGTACGCGGGGAGTTTAGGTCAAGCCGACTTACTGACCCTTGGCGGCGGCCACCTGGGCAGCCACTTCAGCAGCAAAGTCGTCCTGCTTCTTCTCGATGCCTTCGCCCACGACGTACATCGTGAAGCCGGCCAGCGAGGTGTTGGCACCCTTCAGATAAGCCGCCACGGTCTGCTTGCCGTCGGCGGCCTTCACGAAGACCTGGTCCAGCAAGGAAACTTCCTTCAGGAACTTCTGCACCGAGCCTTCGACCATCTTGGCGACGATGTCGG
>CAYRBG010000004.1:0-39347 GCA_964422355.1 uncultured Sphaerotilus sp.
ACTTCGAGCACGAGCGGCGCGAGGAGGTCATCCAGTACATCCACCGCAAGTACGGCCGCCACCGCACCGCGCTGGCCGCGGCCGTGGCCACCTACCGCGTGCGCGGCGCCGTGCGCGACGTGGGCGCCGCCCTCGGCCTGGACGCCCGGCTGATCGACGCCGTGGCCAAGTCCTACCAGTGGTTCGACGGCCGCGCCGCCATGGGCCAGCGCCTGGCCGAGCACGGACTGGACCTCGACGCCCCCGTCACCCGCCACTGGATGGAGCTGACCACCACGCTGCTGGGCTTTCCGCGCCACCTCTCGCAGCACAGCGGCGGCTTCGTCATCTCTTCGGGGCCGCTGGCGCGGCTGGTGCCCATCGAACCGGCCGCGATGGAAGGCCGCCAGGTCATCCAGTGGGACAAGGACGACCTCGAATCGCTGGGCCTGCTCAAGGTCGACGTGCTCGCGCTGGGCATGCTGACCGTGTTGCGCCGCACGCTCGACCTGGTCAACAACTGGAACACGAGTCACCATCCGCAGCGGGCGCCGCTGACCCTGCAAGCCATCCCCCGCGACTGCCCCGCGACCTGGGCCATGATCCAGCGCGCCGACACCATCGGCACCTTCCAGATCGAGAGCCGCGCGCAGATGAGCATGCTGCCGCGCCTGAAGCCCGAGAAGTTCTACGACCTGGTCATCGAGGTGGCCATCGTGCGGCCGGGGCCTATCCAGGGCGGCATGGTCCACCCCTACCTGCGGCGCAAGCAGGGCAAGGAGTCGGCCGAATCGCCCTATCCCAAGCTGAACCAGGCACTTGAGCGCACCCTCGGCGTGCCCATCTTCCAAGAGCAGGTGATGCAGGTGTGCATGATCGCGGCGGGCTTCACGCCCGGCGAGGCCGACGGCATGCGCCGGGCGATGGCGGCCTGGCGACGCAAGGGCGGGGTCGAGAAGTACCAGGACCGCGTCATCGAAGGCATGGTCGATCGGGGCTACGCCCGCGAGTTCGCCGAGGGCATCTTCCGGCAGATCCAAGGTTTCGGCGAATACGGTTTTCCGGAGAGCCACGCCTACGGCTTCGCGCTGCTGGCCTGGTTCAGCGCCTGGCTCAAGTGCCACGAACCGGCCGCCTTCTTGGCTGCGCTGATCAATTCACAGCCCATGGGCTTTTATGGTCCCTCGCAGCTGGTGCAGGACGCGCGCCGACACGGCGTTGAGGTACGGCCGGTGGATGTGGGCACCAGCGATTGGGACTGCACCTTGGAAGTCACATCGTCCAGTCCAGGTCTTCCAGGCTCCATCTCGGCCACGGTGCCTGCACGGCGGACGCCTGAGCCGCAGTCGAACGCGCCCGCCGTTCGTCTCGGCCTGCGCCTGGTCAAGGGCCTGTCGCCTGAAGCCGCACAGCGCATCGGGCAGGCCCGCCGTGACGGCCCCTGGACCGACGTGCAGGACCTGGCCCGCCGCGCCGACCTGGACGCCCGTGAGCTGCAGGCCCTGGCCCAGGCCGACGCGCTTCAGTCACTGGCCGGTCACCGCCGCGAGCAGCTCTGGGCCGCGGCCGCCCCGCGGGCCGGTGCGCGCCGCAGCCTGCTGCACGAGGTGCCGGTGCGCGAGCCCGAGCTGTCCCTGCCCGAAGCCCCCTGCGGCGAAGCCGTCGTGCTCGACTACCGGCACACCGGCCTGTCGCTGCGCGCCCATCCCGTGGCCCTGCTGCGCGAGCGCCTGAAGCGCCAGAGCGTGCGCAGCGCCGCCGAGCTGGCGCGCACGCCGCACGGCCGCATCGTGCGCGCCTGCGGGCTGGTCACCACGCGCCAGCAGCCCGGCACGGCCGGCGGCACGGTCTTCGTCACGCTGGAGGACGAGACCGGACCGATCAACGTCATCGTCTGGAAGGACGTGCGCGAGGCCTTCCGCCAGGCGCTGATTGGCTCACGGCTGCTGGCGGTGGTGGGGCAGTGGCAGCACACACAAGGGGTGAGCCACCTCGTGGCCCGCAAGCTGATCGACGCCACGCCGCTGCTCGATCGCCGCCTCGGACACCCCCGACAGCCATTGCAGGCCCGGTCGCGGGACTTTCACTGAGCCGCCCACCGGGCCGCCCCCACCTGCCGCAGACCGTGCGGGATTCACACCCTGTCCGGCTCTTCACACGCCGCAAGCGCCTCGCCCACCCGGTCGGCCCGTCCACCGTTCTTTCATCCCGGCTACCATGTTTATCAATTCCACGGTCGTTCGAATTGCCCATGTCCAGCCCTCTTTCTCGCCGTCTGCCGTTCACCGGGCAACGCCTGCATCGCCAGGACCGCGGATTCACCCTGATCGAGGTGATGATCGTCGTGGGCATCGTCGCCATCCTGGCCGCCATCGCCGTGCCGGCCTACACCAAGTACCTGCGCCAGGGTGATCTGACCGAGGCGATGACCACCCTGACCGACTACCGCATCCGCATGGAGCAGTACTACCAGGACAACCGGGCCTACGGCAGCAGCGGCACCACCTGCGCCGGCGGCAAGGTGCCGCCCTCGGCGGCCAACGACCTGCCCAAGAACTTCACCATGACGTGTGCAACGGCCAACTCGGCCTCCACCTACACCTTGACCGCCACCGGCAACGGCACCCGCACCACCGGCTACACCTACTCGATCGACGAGACCGGCACCAAAAAGACCACCCAGTGGGCCGGCAGCACCAGCACCAAAACCTGCTGGCTGATCAAGGGCAACGAGTGCTGAGACGATGAGACCCACGCGCGGCATGACGCTGATCGAGTTGATGGTGGTGCTGGCCCTGGTCGCACTGCTGCTGCTCGCGGCCGCCCCCGGCGTGGGATCCTGGCTGCGCAACAGCGAGATCCGCAATGCCGCGCAGGGCATCGTCAATGCGCTGCAGCAGGCGCGCAGCGAGGCCATCCGGCGCAATCGGGACGTCTGGTTCTCGCTGGTCACACCCAGCGCGGCCTCATCGGCCGTGCTGGACAACACGTGCGCGCTGTCGAGCGCGTCGGCCTCCTGGGTCGTCAGCCTGGCCTCGCCCGAGGGTGCCTGCGCACAGGCCGCCGGTGCGTCCAGCACCCCCTTCGTCATCGACAAACAGGCCCAGGGCGCGGGCTCTCCACACGCGGTCGTGACCGTGCGCGGCAGCGACTGCAGCGGCACGGACAGCGCCGCCCAGGTCATCTTCAACGGCTACGGTCGTCCCACGGCACCCGCCTCGGGTCGGTCCCTGCGTTGTCTGGACGTGAGCCACAGCAGCACCGATGCCGATCAACGCCCGCTGCGCGTCATGATCGGGGCGGCCGGCTCGATGCGGCTGTGCGACCCCGCCGTGACCGACGGCAGCGACCCGCGCCATTGCTGATGGTTTCCATGAGATCCACACCCTGCCGCCAACCGCACCGGGGCTTCGCCCTGCTCGAAGTGCTGATCGCACTCATCGTCTTCAGCGTGGCCGCGCTGGGTCTGGTGGGCCTGCAGGCCACGATGACCAAGGCCACCACCGGCGCCCAGTTCCGCGCCAATGCGGCCTACCTGGCCTCGGATCTGATCGGCCGGCTGTGGTCCGACACCGGCCACCTGTCCAGCTACGCCAGCGGCACCTGCACCAGCTACGCGCCCTGCAAGAGCTGGCTCGACAAGGTCGCGGCCACCCTGCCGGGCGGGACGGCCGTCACCACCATCGACGCCACCGCCGGCACGGTGACCATTGCCCTGACCTGGCAGATGCCCGGCGAGGACACCCACCGGCTCGACACCACCTCGGCCATCTCCCCCAACACGAACTGAGCTCTCGCGCCACCACTGACCGCCGTGTCTACCTCTGCACCCACCGCCCCTTTGTGCCGAATGCCGATGCCCGATGCGCCTCATCGGCAGCGCGCGTCTGGGCGCAACCGGGTCCAAGGGGTCACCTTGGTGGAGCTGCTGGTCGGTGTGGCCCTGGGCCTGGTGGCCGTGGTCCTGATCAGCTCCGTCGTCCTGAATTGGGAAGGGCGCAAGCGCACCATCACGGCCGGCTCGGACGCCCAGGTCAATGCCGCCCTGGCGCTGGACATGATCAGGCGCGACGCTCAGATGAGCGGCTTCGGGCTGACCACCACCGGGGCGGCCGGCTGCACGATCAAGCTGCGCCGCGGCACCACCGCCGTGCCCGACCTCACGCTGGCACCGGTGCGGATCGGGCGCGCCGCGGCCGACGGCCCGGTCACGCTGACCATGATGCAAAGCGGCAAACCCAACTTCGCCATGCCCGTGCGCGTGGCCGAAGACCACCGCCGGGACGCCTTCACCTTCGTGGTCAAGGCCCAGACGCACCTGGGCACCGCTGTAGGCGACCTGATGCTGGCCGTGCCGTCCACCACTTCCAGCAGCCAGGTCAGCCCGAACTGGTGCAGCGTGTTCAGCATCAGCGCACTCAGCGACACCCAGATCACCCATGAGGCCGGCGCCGACCAGCCCTGGAACCCGGACCTGGCCAACACCGTGTTCCCCGGCACCGTCTCGACCGACATCAGCTACGCCGCCGGCAGCGTGCTGATCAACCTGGGCACCCCCGCCCAATTCCTCGTGCGCCGCTACAGCGTCGACAGCGGCCAGCTCCGGCAAGAAGCCCTGGACATGGGCACCGGCGCGATGTCCACGCCCGAGACGCTCTTTCCGAACGTGATCGATCTGCAGGCGGTGTACGGCAAGGACACCAACGCCGACGGCACCGTCGATGCCTGGAACGACACCTCGCCCACCACGGCGGCGGACTGGGGCCAAGTGATCGCGGTGCGCGTGGCCCTGGTCACCCGCAGCGAACAGTACGAAGGCAAACCGGGTCAAAGCGCCACCGCCGTGACGCTGCAGGAACCCACCTGGACCCCCGACGGCAGCACCGCCGCGACGCTCCCGGTCAGCCGTCGCGTGTCCTGCCCGGCCGGTGAAACCGATTGCTGGACGCACTACCGCTACAAGGTCTTCGAGACCGTGATTCCCCTGCGCAACATGCTGTGGCAATCATGACGTCGACAAAGTCCCTTTCCCCGAACACGCGCTCGCCGCAGCGCGGCCTGTCGCTGATCTTCGCGCTGCTGACGGTGGCCGCGCTCACGCTGGCGGCCGTCGCCCTGATCCGCGCGGTCGATTCCGGCACCGGCATCATGGGCAACCTGAGCTTCAAGCAGGACACGCTGCTCGGTG
Source organism: uncultured Sphaerotilus sp. (assembly GCA_964422355.1). GTDB lineage: Bacteria > Pseudomonadota > Gammaproteobacteria > Burkholderiales > Burkholderiaceae_C > Sphaerotilus. Next base: position 5,168 of record CAYRBG010000004.1, read on the forward strand.
CAGACGAAGCCACGCGCCGTGCCATCACCTGGCTGGCCAACCACCGCGCCGACGAAGCGCTCTACAACGACATCGCAGAGCGGGGTTACAGCGCCAGCCAACTCGACACCCTGGACGCCACCGGCAACGGCACGGCGGCCACGCGCGTCGCCGTCAACTGGAGCGACCGCCCCTGTGCCGGCAGCTACGCCCGCTGTTTTGCCCCGGCCCAGGAAACGATCACGCTCAGCTCCGGGGTCACCGCCCAATACCTCATCGTGCGGCTGTGTTCCGCCGCCGGGGATCCAGCCCTGGGCACCCTGCGCTGCGCCCAGCCGGTCAGTGCCGCGAACGCCACGACCACCGAGCGGGGCGAGATCAGCGCCCAGAGCCCCACCCGCGTCGGCGGCGCCGTCCTGGCCCAGTACTACCGCATCATCGTGCGGGCCCGCGGCCCACGCCAGACGGTGAGCACGACCGAAACCCTGGTGCACTTCTGAAGCCGGATGTCGCCATGACTGCGTTCTCCTTCCCCAGCCGCCAGCCCACCCTCGGCCGACCGCCAACGCCAAGTGCACCCATGAGACTGAAGGCGGCGATCCTCGGCCTGGGGCTGGCTCTCCTGCCGGTGGCGGCTCCGCATGCCGCACTCGCCGACATCGCATCCACCCCGGTCAGCGCAGGCACCTTCGTCAAACCCAACCTGCTGTTCATCCTCGATGACTCGGGCTCGATGTCGTCGAACTTCATGCCCGACGACATGCGCAACAGCACGGCCTACGGCTACTACAGCGCGCAGTGCAATGGGCTGGCCTACAACCCGCTGATCACCTACACACCGCCGGTGAACGCCGACGGCACGGCCTACCCGGCCGCCAGCTTCACGGCCGCGCCGAACAACGGCTTCGACACATCGGCCGGTGCGCTGGACCTCGGTGCCGCCGGGGCCAACGTCTACTACACCTACAGCGGCACCCAGGCCGCGATGGACTGGCGCTACACCGACGCGGGCCAGGTCGACACCAGCACCACCTTCTACGCCGAGTGCATGAGCACCGTCGGCGACACGACCTCCATCGGCGCCGGACGCTTCACCGCCGTCACCGTCGCGGCCAACTCGCCGCAGTCGCAGAACTACGCCAACTGGTTTGCGTACTACCGCACCCGTCAGTCCCTGATGCGCACGGCCGTCGGCCGCGCCTTCCAGTCGCTGAACCGGGAGTACCGGGTGGGCTTCACCGTCATCAGCGACCCGGACATCACCGGAGCGATGTTCCTGAACGTGCAGGACTTCGACGCCGATCAGAAGACCCGCTTCTACAACCTGCTCTACAGCGCCCCGTCGCGCGGCTACACGCCCTTGCGGGGGGCCCTGTCCAAGGCAGGGCGCTACTACAGCCGCACGATCAGCGGCCAGTCCTACGACCCGGTCCAGTACAGCTGCCAGCGCCACTTCACCCTGCTGTCCACCGACGGCTACTGGAACCGACAGACGGAAACCACCGCCTACGGTCCCTTCCAGCGCGACGGCGTCACCGAGGTCGGCAATCAGGACGGCAACGAAGCCCGGCCGATGCGCGACAGCACCAACCCCACGGGCGGCGGCGACGCCAACACCCTGGCCGACGTGGCCCAGTACTACTGGGCCACCGACCTGCGCCCCGAGCTGACCAACAACGTGGGGGCCACGTCCAACGATTCCGCCACCCACCAGCACATGAACACGTTCACGCTGGGCCTGGGCGTGCGCGGCACGCTGGACTACGACCGCCACTACCTTACCCAGACCCGCGGAGACTACGTCGGCCTGAAAGCCGGCACGCTGCAGTGGCCGGTCCCCCGAGCCATCACGGAGCCCTGGACCGACGGCGACGCCACCCACGTCGATGACCTCTGGCACACCGCCATCAACGGCAGGGGCCAGTACTTCTCGGCACTGGACCCCAACGCCCTGTCCGAGGCCCTGAGCTCCACCCTGAGCGAGATCGGCCGCATGACCCGCACCGGCGCCGGCGCGGCCGCGAGCACGCTGACCCCCGTGTCAGGCGACAACTGGATCTTCGTGCCCAGCTACTCCAACGCCAACGGCTGGCACGGCGACCTGCGCGCCTTCCAGTTCACGATCGATGTCGACGGCAACCTGACCGCCCCGGACACCTCGACCGGCCGCGAGATCTGGAGTGCCGCCAGCCGGCTCGACACCCGGACCAGCGGTCGGAAGATCCTGTTCAACGGCAACGGCACCTTGGCCGACTTCACCTACGACCGGTTGTCCGCCGCCGGTCTGTCCAGCCCCTTCGACAACCGCTGCACCACCGCCGCACAGCGGCTGACCCAATGCGGCAGCCTCACCACCAACGCCCTGGCCAAGGTCACCGGCGAGCATCTGGTGAACTACCTGCGCGGCGACACCTCCCTGTACCTGAGCGCAACCACGGCGGACAACCGTGTCTTCCGCACCCGCGCTTCGCGGCTGGGCGACTTCATGGGGGCCTCCCCCGTCTACGTCGGCAAACCGCCCTACAAGTACGCCGACGCCGGCTACGCCGCCTACGTGTCGGCCCAGTCCAACCGCACCAAGGTGGTCTATGCCGCGGCCAACGACGGCATGCTGCACGCCTTCAAGGTGGGCTCAGGCAGCGGCGACGACAGTGGCGGCACCGAGCTCTGGGCCTTTGTGCCCTCGGCCGTCATCCCTGAGCTGTGGCGCCTCGCCGATGCCGACTACGACGGCGCCCACCGCTACTACGTCGACGCCACGCCCAATGTGGCCGACATCTGGGACGGCTCGCGCTGGCGCAGCATCCTCGTGGGCGGCCTGGGCGGCGGCGGACGCAGCTACTACGCGCTGGACGTCACCGACCCGCTCAACCCGGCACTGCTGTGGGAGTTCACCGACGAGAACCTGGGCTACACCTACAGCAATCCCGTGGTGACCAAGAACCGCTCGGGCACCTGGGTCGTGGCGTTCACGTCCGGCGTGAACAACGTCGGCCCGGGCGACGGTGTCGGGCGGCTGTATGTGGTCAACGCCTTGACCGGCCAGCCCATCAGCGCCCTGTCCACCGGCGCCGGCAGCACCGACACCCCGTCCAGCCTGGGCCGACTGAACGCCTGGGTCACGCAGGACAGCGACAACACCGCCCTGCGCTTTTATGCCGGCGACATGCTGGGCTACATGTGGCGCTTCGACCCCGAGGACCGGGTCCCCCCCAGTGGCGCCGAGGCGGTGCTGCTGGGCATTTCCCGCAGCCCCAGCGGAGCCGTGCAGCCCATCGTCGGCAAGCCCATGCTCAGCCAGATCAAGGCCTCTTCCACCGGTGCAGCGGTGGCGGTCGTCACCTGGGGCACCGGGCGCCTCCTCGGCAACTCCGACGTCACGGACACCACGGTCCAGAGCATCTATGCCGTCAAGGACGCCCTGGATGCCAACGGCCTGGGTGTGCTGCGCAACAGCAGTGCCGGCCTCGTGCCACTGACCCTGAACGCCAGCCGTCAGACCGAACCCGCCGCCGCCATCGACTGGGCCACAAAAAACGGCTGGTGGGTGGACCTGACCCTCGGCAGCGGCGAGCGCGTGAACCTCGACGGCACGCCGCTGGCCGAAGGCGTGCTGGCCTTTGCCTCCACACTGCCCTCCACCGATCCCTGCGTGACCGGTGGCGCCTCCTACCTTTACCAGTTCGAACTGACGAGCGGACGCGTGCTCAACACGCCCACCCCGCTGCCGCTGCTGGTGGGGATCAGCCGCATCATCAGCACCAGCGGCAAGGTCAGCGCCCTGATGACCACCGTCAGTCAACAGACCCTGCTGAGCCTGTCGTACGACACCAGCAGCTCCGGCAGCGGGGTGCTGCGTCGCAGCGCGTGGCGCGAGTTGGTGGACTGAAAGCGGCCTCGTGACCCGGCGACGTTCCCCCAAGCCGCAGTCCTCCCGCGCTCGGCTGCTCGCCGGCCTGACCGCAGGCGTGGCGATGGCCCACGGGGTCTTCCTGCACGTCGAAGCGGAGAACACCAACGGTGTGAACCGGGCTGCGTGGACGCGCGGCACGGCGACCGTGCAGGTGGTCTCCGCACCGCGGAGCGGTGCCGTCCGGGCATCCGGACAAGAAGATGGTCACCATTCCGTGTCGCCCACGCCGCACGATACCCAGACCGTTGCCGAGAGTGTGACTCCCGCCCCGGCGCAGAACACCGCCGTCGAGCCCGTCTATCTGCCCCGTGCCCTGCTCGACAAGGGGCCGCAGCCCACCGAGCCGGTGGTCCTGCCCTACCCAGCCACGGCCCCGATCGGGCACTGGCGGGCCCGAATGGCGTTGTACATCGATGCCGAGGGCGTCGTGCAGCGGGTGATGGTTCAACCATCCTCCACCCACGCTCAGGATGGAGAACCCAGGGCAACCCTGCCCCCGGAGTTGGAAGACAGCGCCCGACAGGCCTATCTGCAGGCCCGTTTCATTCCCGGGGAACGCAACGGGCAGGCCGTGGCCTGCCGCATGGTGGTGGAAGTCGAGTTCGAGGCCTCACCCATGGAGGCCCAAGCCGGCGAAGGCGTCGCCGATCAGGACAGCTTGAAGGTCGCGACCTTGTCGCTCAGGTGATCGCCCTGCGTGCTCAGCGCATGCGAAGCAGCTTCCATCTGGCCGACCAGGCGGGTGTTTTCCTGCGTCACTTCGCTCAAACCACGGATCTCGTCGAGGATCTGCTGGGAGCTCTGCTGGCCGACGCGGGTCAGCGACACGATCTCCTGCATGGTCTCGTGGATGCGCAGCACGTGGCCGTCGGTGTCGCGCAGCGCCTCCGAGGCCAGGCGGGTCAGCTCGCTGCCCTGCTCGATGTCCTGCGTCGAGCGGCCGATGATGTCGCTGATGCGGCGCGCCGACTCGGCGCTGCGCTGCGCCAGACCGCGCACCTCCTGCGCCACCACGGCAAAGCCACGCCCGGCCTCACCGGCCTTGGCCGCCTCCACCGACGCGTTGAGCGCCAGGATGTTGGTGCGGAAAGCAATGTTGTCGATCAGCTCGACAATCTCGCCGATCTCCCGGCTCTTGCCCTGCAGCGACTGCATGCGCTCGTCCAGCCGGCCCATGCGTGAGCGGCTGCGGGCGGCGTCCAGGCGCATGGCCTCGACCACCTCCACCGCGCGGTCCACCTGCTGGCCGCACTCGTCCAGCTGGGCGGTGTATCCCGTGACCCCCTGCAGGATCTGGTCGATGGCTTGTCCGGAACGGTCGGTGCGGCGCGTCAGGTCATGGTTGCCGCTGGCGATCTCGCGAGAGGCGTGCGACACCGCCGCCACCCCTTGGCGCACCGCCGCAAACAGGTCCCCCAACTTGGCCAGCGAGGCCCCCAGGGAGCTGAGCGCCTGTGCCACTTCATCGTTGCCCCAAGGCTGAGGACGGGCGCTCAGGTCACCGCTGGCCATACGGGCCACCTGGGTGCTGAGCATGCGCAGCCCCCCCTGCATCACCCGGTAGAAGGCCAGCAGCAGGTAGACCGCCAAGGCCACCAGGGCCGCCACCGAAGCGCCCATGACCCAGCGCTGGTGCCAAAGCCGGTCTTCCGCCGAGTCCAGCTGCTCGGAAAGCAACTTCAGCCCCTGGTCTCGAACCTGATGCACCTCCTGCGCCACCTTCGTGGCCGTCGCGGGTATGCCCGAGGCGTCCACGGGCCGCTCCAGCTCGTGCTCCGTCAGGGCCGCGTTGTGCAGCATGGTGTCCAACGACGCCCAAAGGGGCAGGTTCTTGAAGCCGGACAGGTCAAACCGGCCCTCGCCGTAGCCTTCCAGGCGCTCCTGAGCCCGCTCGATCACCTGCTGCAAGGCCATGGCCCGGCTGAACATCAAGCGCGTGAAGCGCTCGACTTCGCGCCCCTGCAGCACCGCGTTGGCCGGCCCGCGCAGCGTGATGAGGTACTCGCGCACCTGGGGCAGATCGATCAACACCAGGGACTGCAGCTGCAACAGCGCCGGATCCCCCAGCGAAGACAGCGGTGACTGCTGAACGACGTGCTGAAGCAGGTCGATCGTCTTCTGGATGCACTCGGTTTCCCAAGTCAGCAGCGGCTCAGCCTCCCGGTGGGGCCGCGCCAACGCATCGACACACTCGACGGTTTCGTGCAGATCCTTCTTGGTGGAGTCGGACAGCACCCCCCGCCCCACCAGATCTTGGGCGTTCAGCGTGGTCATCCGAGCCTTGAGGGCGGCAAGCTGGGTTTCCGGGGAAATGCCACGCGCCTCGGGCGGTGCCTTCAGTTGGTGCAAGGCGTAGAAACGCACCCGCCGCAGGTCCTCGAGCTCCGTCAGCAGGCCGTTCAACTCGCCGGACAGCTTGAGCGCCTCGCGCGCCTGCTCGATCTGCTGGCCCTGCTCGTTGGAAAGCTGGACGTATTGTCCGCAGGTCAAGGCCAGCGGCAGGAGAAAGGCCGCCGAGACCACCCCCGCCTTCATGCCGAAGGGCAGGACGCGCAACAGGCGCACGCCGGGGGCCAGCACGCCGTGGTAGCGGAAGAACTCGCGCACTCCACTCAGGCTGAAGCGCGGGGCATGCACCGCGCCCGCCTTGAACTTGACCGAGGACATCACGCCTTGGAACTTCATTGATTTTCTCCCCTGGCGGGATCCATGACGGCCGTGCATCCGGGCAATGCACCGCCCACAGACCTTGCCAGATGGACACATTCTGCAAAGCCGAACGGCCCCGCATTCCTGCGAATTGGACCGAAACCTCCAGCGATATCGGCGCAGTGGCCTGGGTTCTTCAACGGCAAAGTGCAGGCTCGAAATCCAAATTTCCACACCTGCATCCATGACATCGACCGCTAACGGAATCTCCGCTGCGCCAGCGGCTGTCCCGCGCTCCTCCTGGAGCCCATGGAGCACTCCTGTGGGTGTGGCCTTGTGCTGCGCGGGCGCAGCGTGGGGAGCCACCCAGACCCAGGGCGGATTGCAATGGGTTGCCGCCTTGGTGCCGGCTGCAGTGGCCGCTCTGCTGGCGTGGCGGGCCGTCCCCACCCCTGCATCCAGCAAAAGCGAACCGGCCCTGACCGGACCGCGCCTGATGGTCAGCGAAGTGGTGCCAGTGTGGCAACGCCACCTCGAGGCCTCACGCAAACAGGCCGAAGAAGGCATCTCCAACCTGCTGAATTCGTTTTCCAGCCTCAGCGACGGCTTGGCCAACGCCGCCCGCAACGCCGAAAGCGCACGCGGCACCCTGGGTGCCGGCGTCACCGACGAGCTGCTGGAGCGCCACGCCTCATGCCTGGAAACGCTGCTCGCGCCGATGCGCCATGCGGAATCGCAGCGTGAGCGCATGTTCGAGCAACTGGTGTCCTTCACCGACGAGCTGGCCGACCTGATCCAGCAGTCCAAGGAAGTGCGGCAACTGGCCAGCCACACCAAGCTGGTGGCCTTCAACGCCTCCATCGAGGCCCACCGCGCCGGCCGCGAAGACAACGGCTTTCAGGCCGTGGCCCAGGAGGTTCAGAACCTGGCCACCCGCTCGGACCAGGCGGGCCAGCGCATCGGATCGCGCGTCAACCAGCTGGTGCAGCGCCTGGAAGGTCTGCGTCGCGAAGCCGCCCTGCAGTCCGGCAGCGACGAGGAGCTGCGCCTGTCGGCCCGCCAGAAGGCCCGGGAAGTCATCAATCTGCTGCTGCACGACCTGGCGTCGTCGATGCAGTCCACACGCGAGCTGCGCGAGCTCAGCGTCCGCCTGAACCACGACATCGACCAGGTGTTCATGGGCTTCCAGTTCCAGGATCGCTTCAACCAGATGATGGATGTGATCGATCGGGACATGGACCGCCTGACCCAGTGGGTCACCGAAAACGATCACGCCAGCCCGTCCGACGCCGTGCGCTGGCTGGAGGAGCTGGAAAAGACCTACACGATGGAGGAGCAACGCTCCCACCACCACGGCATGGTCGAAATCCAGCGCAGCACCGGCGTCGAATTCTTTTGAACCAGGAGAACTGATATGGCCAAGACCGTCATGGTGGTCGATGACTCGAGCAGCTTCCGCACCGTCGTGAAGCTCGCCCTGCAGAAAGCCGGCTACGGCGTCGTGGAAGCCGGTGACGGTCAGGAAGCGACCGAAAAGCTGGGATCGGCCCGCCCGAACATCATCGTCTGCGACGTGAACATGCCCCGCATGGACGGACTGACCTTCGCCAAGAACGTGAAGGCCGGCCCGCACAAGTTCACGCCCATCATCATGCTGACCACCGAGTCGCAGGAATCCAAGAAGGCCGAAGGCAAGGCCGCGGGCGTGCGCGCCTGGATCACCAAGCCCTTCCAGCCTTCGCAGCTGGTCGAGGCGGTCACCCGCCTGTGCCCGTAAAGGCACCTCAGCCTCCCTGGCGCAACCCCTGAAAGGCAAGTGATGGGCGCTGCTGCAAACGATGTGCTGAAGGTGGACGGTGACCTGACCATCCACCACGCGGCCGAATGGAAAGACAAGCTGTTGGCCGCCCTGCAGGCGGGAACCACGGCCCTCGACCTCTCCAGCGTGACCGAAATGGACACCTCCGGCCTGCAGCTGCTGCAGGCCTGCCGCCGCAGCCTCCAGCAACGCGGCGCGGCGCTGACGCTCAAGACACCGTCCGAAGCCGTGCAGGCCCTGTGCCGCACCTACGGCCTCGAAGACTGGCTGGCCCCCCCCGCCTGAGGAGACTCCGATGACGGACGACGACATCCTGGCCACCGCCCAGGCGGGTTTCCTCGAAGAAGCGCAGGACATGCTGCGCCAGTTCGAAGAAGCCCTGCTGGCGATGGAGGCCGACCCCAAGGACCTCGAAGCCATCAACAGCGCCTTCCGCGCCGCCCACACCATCAAGGGCACCGCAGGTCTGTTCGGCTTTGACGCGGTGGTGAGCTTCACGCACGAGGTCGAGACCGTGCTCGACGCCATGCGCGAGCACACCCTGGCCCTGAGCGAAGAAGCCATGGCGCTGCTGCTGCAGGGCCGCGACCAGATGGAGCGCCTGCTCGGCGAGATCGGTCAGGCCGAGCCCGACCCGGAAATCGCCGCCCTCAGCGTTCGCATCGGTCAGGATCTGCGTGCATTGCAGGGGAACAAGGCCGTTGCTTCGCCCGCATCACCGGCGTCATCCGGTGCTGCATCCCGTCCGGCATCGGCCGACGCCGGCGCCGCAGCAGGCACCTCGGCCGGAGGCATCTGGCACCTGTCCCTGCGCATGGGCGACGACGCCCTGCGCAACGCCCTGGACCCCTACTCCTTCATCCGCTACCTCGCCCAGGTCGGCGAGGTGACGGGCATCCGCACACTGCTCGAAGGCATCCCCACGCTGGAAGAGCTCGATCCCGAGGGCTGCCGCGTCGGCTTCGAGATCCGTCTGCGCAGCGAGGCGAGCCGTCAAGACATCGAACAGGTCTTTTCCTTCCTGGCGGAAGACTGCGATCTGGCCGTGCTGGAGCCTCAGGCCACCCCCGCCGATTTCGACGCCCTGCTGCAGCGCCGCGCCGCCAGCGACACCGAGCGCGAAGCGCTGCTGGCCCACTGGCAAGTCCTGGCCGGTCCGCAGGCCGCCCCGTTCGTGGAACGCCGGGCGCCCGAAGCCGCGCCCGACCGCCGTCAGGAAGAACCCGAGCGCCGCAAGGGCTCGCGCGACCGCCGCGGCAACGACGAAGCCCGCTTCATCCGCGTGCGCGCCGACAAACTCGACCACCTGATCGACCTGATCGGCGAACTCGTCATCGCCAGCTCCGGCGCACAGCTCGTCGCCCAGCAGGAACAGTCGCCCCGCTTCACCGAGGCTGCGCTGCGCATCCACGACCTGGTGCAGGAAGCCCGCGACGGCGCCCTGGGCCTGCGCATGGTGCCCATCGGCGAAACCTTCGCGCGGTTCAACCGCGTGGTGCGCGATGTGTGCAAGCAGCTCGACAAGGACGTCGAGCTGCAGATCACCGGCGGCGACACCGAGATGGACAAGTCGATGGTGGAAACCATCGCCGATCCGCTGATGCACCTGGTGCGCAACAGCATGGACCACGGCCTGGAAACCCCGGCCGACCGCATCGCCGCAGGCAAGTCCGCCCAAGGCCGACTGGCCCTGCACGCGTACCACGAGTCCGGCTCCATCGTCATCGAGGTCAGCGACGACGGCCGCGGCCTGAACCGCGAGCGCATCCTGGCCAAGGCCACCGAGCGCGGACTGGTTCCGGCCGGCCACGAGCTGAGCGACGAAGAGATCTACATGCTGATCTTCCAGCCCGGCTTCTCGACCGCCGAACAGGTGACCAACCTGTCGGGCCGAGGCGTCGGCATGGACGTGGTCAAGCGCAACATCGAGTCGCTGCGCGGCCAGATCAAGATCGCCAGCCAGCCCGGCCTGGGCGCCACGATGCAGATCCGTCTGCCGCTGACGCTGGCCATCATCGACGGCTTCCTCACCAGCGTGGGCGGCGTCAGCTACGTGATGCCGCTCGAACTGGTGGCCGAGTGCCTGGAAGTGCCGCACGAATGCGGCGCTCACCCGGAACGCGTGACCGGCCATTTCGACCTGCGAGGCGAAGTGGTGCCCTACCTCGATCTGGCGCGTTTTTATCACCATGAACAGCGCCACACCGGACGCCGCAGCCTGGTGCTGGTGCGCGACGGCATCGGTCGCGTCGGCCTGATCGTCGACCGCCTGCACGGCGAGCACCAGACGGTGATCAAGCCGCTGGGCAAGGTCTTCGAGCAGATCCGCGGACTGGCCGGCTCCACCATCCTGGGCAGCGGCGAGGTCGCCCTGATCCTGGACGTGCCGGCCCTGCTGCAGCTCGCCACGACGACCTCGAACCGCGCTCTGCCGAACACCTTCTCTGCGAACCGCCTGTCGGCGCACGGTTGACCGTCCGACGCCCCACCGATCCCCCCGAATACCGTCTCACCGGAGTACCCATGGCCCACTCTTCCACCCCCACCGCCGGCTCCTTTGAACAACAGCGTCCCGTGTGGGGCGAGCGCCTGACGGCCCCCGTCAACTTCCTGCTCAACCGCCTGTCGCTGGGCGGCAAGATGACGGTGATCGCGGCCGTGCTGGCCGTGCCGCTGGGCGTGCAGGTGGCCACCCAGTACCGCCAGACCGGCGAACAACTGGCCGGCACCCAGGCCGAACTGCAGGCCCTGCCCCTGACCCGCGACCTGCTCGACGCCGTGCGTTCGCTGCAGGTGCAGCGCGGCCTCACCGCCATGAGCAGCTACGGCGAGAAGCAGGAAGCCGACCTGCGTGCCGTGCAGGACGCGCTGAACAAGAACCTCGCGGCCGCCGACACCCATCTCGCCGCGTCCGGTCTGGAGCTGAGCAAGGAGTGGTCCAAGCTCAAGGGCGAGATCCAGCAGCGCACACAGAACACCCAGGCCAACGGCATGGGCGGCAACGGCTTCAAGGAACAGACCGCCACGATCCAGGAGACCCAGGCCTTCGTGGCCCGTGTGGCCGAAGCCAGCGGCCTGCTGCTCGACCCGGAAGGCCCGTCCTACCTGCTGATGGACGCCGTCACCGTGCACATGCCGCAGGTCATGGAAAGCATGGCCCTGCTGCGCGGCACCGGCGCCGCCGCCCTGGCACGTGGCGAGTGGACCCCCGAAGACGGTCAGCGCCTGGCGGTCGCCGTGCGAGAAGTGGAGCGCACCCGCGCCGCGCTCAAACAACGACTGGAATCGCTGGAACGCGCTGGGGAAAAGGCCCCTGCGGGCTGGGCCGAGGCGGAAAGCGCCATGACGGCCTTCCAGACCCAGGTCGTGGCGCTGAGCACCTCGGGCGGCAAGCTGCAGGGCGACCCCGGCAGCCTGTTCAAGACCGGCACCGGGGTGCTCGACAAGCTGGCCACGTTCGAGGACACCTCGGTCACCCGTCTGAACACCCTGCTGGAAGCCCGCGTCCAACGCATCACCCAACAGCGCAACCTGCTGCTGTCGCTGGCGGCCGCCGGGCTGCTGCTGGCCGGCTACGTCGTGCTGGCCACACGCTCCGCCGTGCGCCGCAACGCAAACAAGGTGGCCGACGCGGCCACCCGTTTGTCGCAGGGCGACATGAACGTGTCGCTGGACGTCAAGGGCCACGATGAACTGGCCCGCATCGCTCAGGCCTTCGGCGAACTGCAGCGCACCCAGCGCAAGCTCATCACCGCCATGAACCACATGGCCCAGGAGCACGAGCTCGGCGACATCGATGTGCAGATCGACGCCCAGCAGTTCGACGGCGAATTCCGCACCATGGCCCAGGGCATCAACGACATGGTGGGCGCCCACATTGCCGTCAAGAAGATGGCCATGGGCGTGGTGGCCGAGTTCGGTCGCGGCAACTACGAGGCCCAGATCGATCAGCTTCCGGGCAAGAAGGCCTTCATCAACGAGACGCTGGAATCGGTGCGCGGCCTGCTGCGCGAGGCCGACCTGTCGGCCCAGGAAAACGCCCGCATCCGCCGTGCGCTGGACACCGTGCCCAGCGCCGTCATGATCGCCGGCAACGACGGCATCATCCGCTACGCCAACGACGCCGTGCTCAAGCTGCTCAAGGTGCTGGAGCCCGATCTGCGCACGGTGCTGCCGCAGTTCACCGCCGAGGCCTCGAAGATCATCGGTGCCAACATCGACATCTTCCACAAGAACCCCTCGCACCAGCGCAACCTGATCGCCGGCCTGACCGGCCCGCACAGCGCGCAGTGGAAGTTCGGCGGCCGCCATGTGCGCCTGACCGTCAGCCCGATCAACGACGCCCAAGGTGCACGCACCGGCGCCGTGCTGGAGTGGATCGACCGCACCGCGGAAGTGACCGCCGAGGAGAACGTGACGGCCGTGGTCCAGGCCGCCGGCCGCGGCGACTTCACCCAGCGCCTGAGCGTCGAAGGCCAGACCGGCTTCTTCCGCACGCTGGGCGAACACATGAACACCCTGCTGTCGACCACCGGCGACAACCTGGAAGAGATCAGCCATGCCGTCAACCGCGTCGCCCAGGGCGACCTGACGCAGACGCTGGACGGCCAGTTCGAAGGCGTGTTCGCCGAACTGCAGTCGGACATGAACCGCATGATCAACCAGCTCGTCACCACGATCTCGGACGTCAACGCGGCCGCCCAGGCCCTGACCGCCGCCGCTGGACAGGTGTCGAGCACCTCGCAGTCGCTGTCGCAGTCGGCCTCCGAGCAGGCCGCCAGCGTCGAGGAAACCACCGCCTCGCTGCAGGAGATGGCATCGAGCGTCAAGCAGAACTCCGACAACGCCAACGTCACCGACGGCATGGCCACCAAGGCGGCCAAGGAGGCCGTCGAAGGCGGCACCGCCGTGACGCAGACCGTGGAGGCGATGAAGTCCATCGCTTCCAAGATCTCGATCATCGACGACATCGCCTACCAGACCAACCTGCTGGCCCTGAACGCTGCCATCGAGGCCGCCCGTGCAGGTGAACACGGCAAGGGCTTCGCGGTCGTGGCCGCCGAAGTGCGCAAGCTGGCTGAGCGCAGCCAGGTCGCCGCCCAGGAAATCGGCCAACTCGCCGGCTCCAGCGTCAAGCTGGCCGAAGAGGCCGGCCAGGTGCTGACGCAGATGGTGCCCAGCATCAACAAGACCAGCGAACTGGTGCAGGAAATCTCGGCCGCTTCGGGCGAACAGGCCCAGGGCGTCAACCAGATCACCACGGCCATGGGCCACCTCAACAGCGCCACGCAGCAGAACGCCTCGGCCTCCGAGGAGCTGTCGGCCACCGCCGAAGAGCTGTCCGGCCAAGCTGCCCAACTGCAGGAAATGATGGCCTTCTTCCGCCTGGCCAACGCACCGCGCGGCACGACGGGTGGCGCCCTGAGCTTCGGCGCCAGCCGCCCGGCCATGAGCCGCCCGACGCCAGCGGCCACCTCCTGGTCGGCCGAAAAACCGGCGGCCCGTCCGGCCTCGCGCAGCCCCGCTCCGCCGACGCCGGCGCGCGGCGGTGCCGTGTCCTGGTCCCGCGCGTCGTCCAGCACGAACGCCTCGCAGGCGATCGACGAAGCGAGCTTCGCCAGCTTCTGATCCGCTCCCAAGCCACTTTCCCAGATCCACCCGAGTCGGCTCACCATGCGCACCAACCTCCCCGTCACCGGCCGCGAATACCGCCTTACCGAGGGCTCGGCCATCGTGTCCCGCACCGACACCAAAGGCCGGATCACCTTCGTCAATGACGCGTTCATCGAGGCCAGCGGCTTCACCGAATCGGAACTGATGGGGCAGCCGCACAACCTGGTGCGCCACCCGGACATGCCGCCCGGGGCCTTCGAGGACCTCTGGACCACGCTGAAGGCCGGCCGCCCCTGGACGGGGTTGGTGAAGAACCGCCGCAAGGACGGCGACCACTACTGGGTGGTCGCCAACGTGACGCCGATCTGGGAAGGCGAAACCATCGCTGGCTACCTGTCGGTGCGCACCATTCCCACCCGTGAGCAGGTGGACACCGCAGAGGCGGCCTACCGCGACTTCCGTGAGGGCCGCGCCCAAGGCCTGACCGTGCGCGATGGCCAAGTGGTGCCCGACAAGGCTCCAGGTTGGTTCCAACGCCTGAGCGTGGCCCCGCTGGGTCAGCGCGCCACCGCCGTGGCGTCGGCCAGTGCACTGGCTTTCGGCGCCGCCATGACCGGCGCGGCACTGCACCTGTGGTGGCTGGCGGCACCGGCCGCCCTGGTGCTCGGTGCCTGCGGCTGGGCGGGTTCGCGCCTCGTGGCCGGCCAAGCCGCGGGCATGCGCGACGCGCAGCGCTGGCTCATGCAGTTCGGTCAAGGCCGTTTCGACGGTCTGGTGCAGGCCCGCGGCGAGGACGAAGTGGCTTCGGTCATGCGCGCCCTGCGCTGCGTGCAAGTGCGTCTGGGCTTTGAGGTGGCCGACACCGCTCACCGTGCGGCCGAAGCCGGCCGCATCCATCAGGCCCTGGACGTGGCCGCCACCAACATCATGGTGGCAGACGCCGACTACAACATCGTCTACGTGAACAAGGCGCTGAATGCCATGTTCGAGCAGGCCGAAGCCGACATCCGCGAGCAGCTTCCGCACTTCGATGCCCGCCGCATCGTCGGCAGCAACATCGACCAGTTCCACGCCCACCCGGCCCACCAGCGCCGGATGCTGGCCGGCCTGCGCGGCGAGCACCGCGCCCGCCTGAGCATGGGTCAACGCAAGTTCGACCTGATCGTCAACCCGGTCATCGACGCCGCCGGGCGCTCGCAGGGCATGGTGGTCGAATGGAAGGACATGACCGAGACGCTGGCCGCCGAAGCGCGCGAAGCCGCCATGCTGGCCGAAGAGCGCCGCATCAAGGACGAATCTCTGCGCGTGCGCCAGGCCCTGGACGTGGCCGAAGTGCCGATGCGCATCGCCGACGCCGAAGGCACCCTCATCTACGCCAACCGCGCGCTGCAGACCATCCTCAAGCGCGACGCGGCAGCGTTCCGTCAGGTGAATCCGGCCTTCGATCCAGACCGCGTCATCGGCGGCTCGGTGGGTCAGTTCCACGACCACCCTGCCGAAGCCGTGGCCCAGCTCAAGGCCCTGCGTGAAACGACGCAGGCCCGCATGGTCCTGGGCGGACGCACCTACGACGTCACCACTTCGCCGATCCTGGACGCCGAAGGTCGCCTGCAGGGCACCGCCGGCCAGTGGGTGGATCGCACCGAGCAGCTCGCCGCCGAGGCCGAAATCGCCCACGCCACCACCAGCGCCGTCCAGGGCGACCTGAGCCGTCGCATCGAGCTGCACGGCAAACAAGGCTTCTATCTGGCTGTGGCCGAACAGCTCAACGGCCTGTTCGACACCCTGTCGTCCACGCTGCGCGACGTCAACAGCGCCGCCCAGGCCCTGACGGCTGCCGCCGGTCAGGTGTCGAGCACCTCGCAGTCGCTGTCGCAGTCGGCCTCCGAGCAGGCCGCCGGGGTCGAAGAGACCACAGCCAAGCTGCAGGAAATGGCCTCCAGCATCCGTCAGAACTCGGACAACGCCAACGTCACCGACGGCATGGCCACCCAGGCGGCCCAGGAGGCCGTCGCAGGCGGCACCGCCGTGACGCAGACCGTGGAGGCGATGAAGTCCATCGCTTCCAAGATCTCGATCATCGACGACATCGCCTACCAGACCAACCTGCTGGCCCTGAACGCTGCCATCGAGGCCGCCCGTGCAGGTGAACACGGCAAGGGCTTCGCGGTCGTGGCCGCCGAAGTGCGCAAGCTGGCTGAGCGCAGCCAGGTCGCCGCCCAGGAAATCGGCCAACTCGCCGGCTCCAGCGTCAAGCTGGCCGAAGAGGCCGGCCAGGTGCTGACGCAGATGGTGCCCAGCATCAACAAGACCAGCGAACTGGTGCAGGAAATCTCGGCCGCTTCGGGCGAACAGGCCCAGGGCGTCAACCAGATCACCACGGCCATGGGCCACCTCAACAGCGCCACGCAGCAGAACGCCTCGGCCTCCGAGGAGCTGTCGGCCACCGCCGAGGAGCTGTCCGGCCAAGCCGCCCAACTGCAGGAAATGATGGCCTTCTTCCGCCTGGCTTCGGCGGACGGTTCGGCCTACCGGAGTGAAGGGTCGGCGATGCACCCCGCGGCTGCACGCCCGGTCCCGGGCGCCCCCCCCCGTGCGCCGATCACCCGTGCACCGACACAGGCCGCCCCACGCAGCAGCGCCCCGCCCCAGCCCAGCGCCCGAGGAGGAGCCGTCTCCTGGAGCCGATCGGCCTCATCGGCCGGCCGCCCCATCGACGAATCGGCCCTGGCCCATCACTGATCCGACGCCGAGCGACCCGCCCAAGGTATGCCCATGAACGCCATCCCGTCGTCCACCACACACCCCGCCTCGCCCCTGGGTGAAGGCCCGTCCAACCTGCAGTTCCTGCGCTTTGCGCTGGAGCGCGAGCTGTGCGCGCTGCGCATCGACGCCGTGCGCGAAATCCTGGAGGTCGGCCAGCTCACCCCGCTGCCACTGATGCCCGAGTTCGTGCGCGGCGTGATGAACCTGCGCGGCGCGGTCGTGCCCGTCATCGACCTGCGCGCCCGCCTGGGCATGCCGCTGACCGAAATCGGTCGGCGCACCTGCGTGATCATCGTGGACGTGGCCGCCGCCACCGAAGGTGACGACGAAGACCCCAGCCGCCAGACCCTGGGCATCCTGGTCGACGCCGTGCACGAGGTGTTCGACGTGCACCCGGACCACGTCGATCCGGTGCCGCGCCTGGGCACCCGCATCCGGCCGCAGTTCATCCGCAGCATGGTGCGCGTGCGCGAGCAGGCCACGCCGGAGCTGGACCTGGCCACGGTGCTGGACACCCGCGAACTGTCCACGTTGATCGGGCACCACAGCTCGACGGTGCACTGACCGAGACGCCGGAGCCGCCCCATGCTCAGCCAATCCTCCTTCGACGCCGTCACCAACCTGTTCCACCAGGTCTCCGGCATCCGCCTGACCGACGCCAAGCGACCGCTGGTGACGGGCCGCCTGCACAAGCTGGCCGCCGCCCGCGGCGCCCCCTCGCTGGACGCCTACATCGACGACCTGCTCAGCGGCAGCGACCCCGACGAGATGGTCAAGGTGGTGGACCAGCTCACCACCAACGAAACCTACTTCTTCCGCGAGCCGCAGCATTTCGACTTCCTGTCGTCGATGCTGCAGGACCGCCCGGCCGGCGCCGGCACCTTCCGCGTCTGGAGTGCGGCCAGTTCCTCCGGCGAAGAGGCCTACACGATCTCGATGGTGCTGGCCAACCACCTCGGCCTGCGCGGCTGGGAGGTGGTCGGGACCGACCTGTCCACCGCCGTCGTGGCCCGCGCCCAGCGTGCGCTCTACCCGCTGGAGCGCGCCCGCCAGATGCCCGTGGCCGACCTCAAGCGCTGGTGCCGCAAGGGACTGGGCGCCTACGACGGCCAACTGCTGATCTCGCGCGAGCTGCGCGAGCGGGTGCACTTCCAGTGCGCCAACCTCACGCAGCCCCTGCCCGACATCGGCCTGTTCGACGTGATCTTCCTGCGCAACGTGCTGATCTACTTCGACAACCCCGGCAAGATCGACATCGTGCTGCGCGTCATCGAGCGCCTCAAACCCGGCGGCCTGCTGTTCAGCGGCCACGCCGAGTCCCTGAACAACCTCAACCTGCCCCTGCGCCCCATCACCTCGGCCGTCTATGCACGCAGCGACACGCCATCCGCCGCATGACCTCCACGGGCACTCCGCTCACCCGGTCGATCACGGCTTCCTCAAGGCCCACCCCGGTCAGCACCTGACCCTGTTTGCCGGGCAGCTCTACTTCGGCCACCAGGCGGCCTCGGTGCGGACCCTGCTGGGTTCCTGCGTGGCCGTGGTGCTGTGGAGCCCCGTGCGCAAGTTGGGCGGCATGTGCCACTTCCTGCTGCCCTCGCGCACCCGATCGCCCGGGACCGGCCGCGACGGCCGCTTCGGCGAAGAAGCACTGGAGATGATGGTCGAAGCCCTGCTGCGCGCCGGCTCCCAGCCGCACGAGTACGAGGCCCACCTCTACGGCGGCGCCGACACCATGCCCGACTCCACCGGCGTCAAGCTCAACGTCGGCGAGCGCAACATCGAAAAGGGCTGGTCCCTGATCGACCACTATGGCTTCGTCATGCAGGCCATCGACGTGGGCGACCACGTGCCGCGCAACGTGCACCTGAGCCTGCCCAGCGGCCACGTCGAGATGCGCCGCTCCTCCCCGACCCACATGCCCGCCCACGCCTGACCATGAGCATCAAAGCCTTCCTCATCGACGACTCGGCCGTGGTCCGCAAGCACCTGGCCGACACCCTCACCGCCGGCGGCATCGAAGTCATCGGCAGCGCGGGCGATCCGCTGTTCGCCTGGCCCAAGCTGGAAAGCCACTGGCCCGACGTCATCGTGCTGGACGTGGAGATGCCCCGCATGGACGGCATCACCTTCTTGCGCAAGGTCATGAGCGAGCGCCCCACCCCGGTGGTGATGTGCTCGACGCTGACCGAAAAGGGCTGCGAAACGACGATGCAGGCGCTGGCCGCCGGTGCCGTGAGCTTCGTCACCAAGCCCAAGATGGGCCTGAAGGACTTTCTCACCGACCGCACCAACGGTCTGGTGGACGCGGTCAAGGCCGCCGCCAAAGCCAACCTGCGTGCACTGCCCAAGCTGCCGCCGGCCGGCCCCCGCCCGGCGGCGCCGACCGCGCCGCTGCACGCCATGGCGGAAACCACCGACCGCGTCGTCGCCATCGGCATCTCGACCGGCGGCGTGCAGTCCATCGAGGCCGTGCTGCGCGAACTGGATCGCACAGCCCCCGGCATCGTCATGGTTCAGCACATGCCCGAGAAGTTCACCGCTTCCTTCGCCGCACGCTTAAACAGCATCTGCGACATGGAGATCATCGAAGCCAAGGACGGTGACCGCGTCATCAACGGCCGCGTGCTCATCGCCCCCGGGGGCAAGCACATGCAGCTCAAGCGCAGCGGCGCGCAGTACGTGGTCGAGGTGCGCGACGGCCCGCTGATCAACCACCACCGCCCTTCGGTGGACGTGCTGTTCCGCTCCGTGGCGCAGTGTGCCGGCCGCAACGCCCTGGGCATCATCATGACCGGCATGGGCGACGACGGCGCCCACGGCCTGCGCCAGATGCGCGACGCCGGGGCCTACACCATGGCCCAGGACGAAGCCAGTTGCGTGGTGTTCGGCATGCCCGCCGAAGCCATCAAGCTCGGAGGTGTGGACCACATCGTGCCGCTGTTGGACATTGCGGCGTGGATCCGACACACGGTCACCCAGCCGCTGCGGGCGCCGGTGGCAGTGCCGGCCTGAGGGACAGATCAGCCCACGTGACCCGGAATCGGTCCGATCGGCAGCTCCACGTCCCCACACTGCGCGCGGTGCAGCAGCACGTGGTCCATGATCACCAGGGCCAGCATCGCTTCGGCGATCGGCGTGGCGCGAATGCCCACGCAAGGGTCATGGCGGCCGAAAGTCTCGACTGAGGTGGCCTCACCCGCCCGGTTGATCGACGGCTTGGGCACGCGGATCGAGCTGGTCGGCTTGATGGCGATCGACACGCGCAGGTCCTGGCCGGTGGACAGGCCGCCCAGCACGCCGCCGGCGTGGTTGGAGCCGAAGCCTTCGGGCGTGAGCGCATCGCCATGCTCGCTGCCGCGCTGGGTCACGACGCCAAAGCCGTCACCGATCTCCACGCCCTTGACGGCGTTGATGCCCATCATCGCGTAGGCGATGTCGGCATCGAGCTTGTCGAACAGCGGCGCGCCCAGTCCCACCGGCATGCCGCGGGCCTCGACCTGCAGCCGCGCCCCCACGGAGTCGCCCGCCTTGCGCAGGTCGTCCATGTAGGCCTCCAGGCGCTCGACCACGCTGGCCGACGGCGCGAAGAACGGGTTCAGCGGAATCTGGGCCTCGTCCTCGTGCGGGATCTCGATCTCGCCGAGCTGGCTCATCCAGCCGATGAAGGTGGTGCCATGGCGCTCCTTCAACCATTTCTTGGCTACTGCACCGGCCGCCACCATCGGCGCCGTCAGGCGGGCCGAAGAGCGCCCGCCCCCACGCGGATCACGCAGGCCGTACTTGCGCCAGTAGGTGTAGTCGGCATGCCCCGGGCGGAAGGTGTCGAGGATGTTGCCGTAGTCCTTGCTGCGCTGGTCGGTGTTGCGGATCAGCAGGGCGATGGGCGTGCCGGTGGTCTTGCCTTCGTACACCCCCGACAGGATCTCGACCGCATCGGGCTCGTTGCGCTGGGTGACGTGGCGGCTGGTGCCGGGGCGGCGGCGGTCCAGGTCGCCCTGGATGTCGGCCTCACAGAGTTCCAGCCCCGGGGGGCAACCGTCGATGACGCAGCCGATGGCCGGCCCGTGGCTTTCGCCGAAATTGCTGACTTGAAAAAGGGTACCGAAGGTGCTGCCGGACATCGTGGGGTCATCAGTGCCGTCCGGGCGGGGCGCGCGGACTCAGGCGGCCGATTTTAGGCGCCACCCCACAGCCGTCCTTTCAGCGTGGAGTTGGCCGGGGAAACCCCCTCTCCTCTCAGGTTTGCCAGCCCGGTGCCGATTGAACAATGAGCCGTGGCCTGTGGCATGCCTGCCAGGGCATCCCTGATGAACCTCTTCCCGCGAGGAATACGATGAACATGGTTGTAGACAATCCGCACGCGACGAGTTCGACCGTCCAGCAGGCTCAGCGCCAGAGCAAGGGTGGCCTGGGTGCGCCCCAAGCCGCGTCCCACCACCTGGGCGGTGAATTCCTGACCTTCCGCCTGGGCGCCGAGGAATACGGCATCGAGATCCTGAAGGTGCAGGAAATCCGCTCCTACGAGCAGCCGACCCGCATCGCCAACTCGGCCCCCTTCTTCAAGGGCGTGGTCAACCTGCGCGGCGTGATCGTGCCGATCGTCGACATGCGCCTGAAGTTCGGCTGCGACAGCGCCGAGTACAACGACTTCACCGTCGTGATCGTGCTCAACATCCGCGGCCGCGTGGTCGGTGCGGTGGTGGACTCGGTCTCCGACGTGCTGGAACTGCCCGGCGAGGCCGTGCGCCCCGCTCCGGAAATCGACGCCGCCGTGGACACCAGCTACATCACCGGCATCGCCAACATCCAGGACCGCATGCTGATCCTGATGGACATCGAGGCCCTGATGAGCAGCTCCGACATGGGCCTGATCGAAGCCGCGATGGGCTGATCGGCCCGCATCGAGCCCCGCTCCCAAGAACGCCGCCGTGCCCCACGGCGGCGTTTGACTTTGGGGCAAAGACGGGCTCGCACCGCTTTCCGAGGCTCATGTCGGGAAATTCTTAAATGTGTGCATTTGTTACGTGTGTTGCTGTATGCTCCACGCAACCCCTCATTCACGGGGACGCACCCCTCCAGGACAGGGAGTCCTGAAGGGGACCGCGACAACAAATGCAATGAGAGCCACGCCATGGAAGAACGCCTGACCTTTCCTTCACTCCGAGCCCACATGGCACGGACCGTCTTCATTCCGTTGATGCTGGCGCTGGCCGCGGTCGGTGTGGTGCTTCAGGCCCCCTTGGGTGCTCCGTATGACGGTTGGATCGCTGCCGGCCTGGCGCTGATGGCCCTGGCTGCCGGTGTGTGGCAATTCATCCTGACGACCGAAACCCTGGAAGTCGCCGTTGAACAGGCCACCCTGGCCGTCCGGCACATGGCCAGCGGAGAGCAGCTGCCCCAGTTGCAACTGCCCCGCATGCGCGAACCCGCAGAGCTGCTCATCGCCACACAGGAGCTGCAGGAATGCCTGACCGTGATGGTTCCGATCGACCTGACGGAAACACCTGAGGCCGAAGCCCGCGACGCTCTGGACGACTTGATCGCCCGCCTGCGCTCGACCTGCGATCAACTGAGCGACGCGGCTGCGCCGGTGTTGACCGAAAAGGCCTCCTCCGTTCACCGCCGAGACGGCGAGGACAGCAGACAGGCAGAGCCGATCGCTTCGCGTGAACGCGTCGTGGCCCTGCGTCAGCAGGCAGAGCGGCTCATTCAGTTGGCGTCTCCGTTCCGTCCTCAACCCCTGGGACAGATGCGGCGCGCGGTGGGTTGAGCACACCTCGGCAAACAAAAAAGCGACCAATCGGTCGCTTTTTTGTTTCTGTGGCTCAGGGGGTGAGGAAGAGGCGCCGCGCCCCTCCCGCTCCAAGCACAGATCAGGCGGTGGCCCCTGCGGCGGCCTCGCCACCTTCGGTCTGCGCTGGCACGCCCCCTTCGGCTGGCCAGTCGCGGATGTAGGCCTTGAGCATGCGGTTCTCGAAGTCCTGGCTTTCCACCACGGCCTTGGCCACGTCGTAGAAAGAGATCACGCCCACCAGCTTGCGCTGCTCCATCACCGGCATGTAGCGGGCGTGACGCTCAAGCATCATGCGGCGCACTTCGTTGACGTCGGTGGACGGCGTGCAGGTCAGCGGATGATCCTCCATGACCGAGCGCACCAGGGTCGAACCGACCGCACCGCCCAGCTTGGTCACCGCGCGGATGACCTCGCGGAACGTCAACATGCCCACCAGGTCGCCATGGCTGAGCACCACCAGCGAACCCGCATCGCGCGCGGCCATGGCGGCGATGGCATCGGCCAGCGCCTCGTCCGGCCCTACCGTGAACAGCGCATCGCCTTTGACGCGAAGGATGTCGCTGACCTTCATGAAAACCTCCATCCAATAACAAAGAAACCCGTTGGCGGCAATATAGCCCACATCGGGCGCGCCGCGTGACGGGTTCTGGGTGGGGATGGTCCCTAGACGGCACGTCAGAGGACAGAGCTGGCCTCAACCGAGTCTGAACATCTGCACGGTCTCGCTCACCGCCTGAGTCTGGATGCGGACCGATTCGGCCGACGCCGCGAGCTCTTCGACCAATGCGGCGTTCTGCTGGGTGATGCCGTCAATGTGCTCGACGGCGTTGTGCACCTGGGCCAAGGCCGCGGACTGCTCGGAAGAGCCCAGATCGATCTCGCCGACCAGCCGGCCCATGCTCTGCACAGCCGCCAGGGCCTCATCCATCGATGTCCGGGCGGCAGCCGTCTGCTGGGCACCGACCTCGATGCGCTCGACCGTGCCCTCGATGAGCTGCCGAATCTCGCGCGCAGCCCCCGAGCACCGCTGCGCCAGCGCACGCACTTCTCCGGCAACGACGGCAAACCCTCGCCCCTGCTCACCGGCCCGCGCGGCCTCCACCGCGGCGTTGAGGGCCAGGATGTTGGTCTGGAACGCGATGCCGTCGATCACCTGGGAGATGTCACGCACCCGGTGCGACGATTCGTTGATGGCCGACATGGTCTGGGTCACTTCCTGCACAGCCTCCGCTGTGTGCGATGTGACGCCCTCGGCCTGCCGGGCGAAGCTGGCGAGATTGCGTGCGGCCTCCGCGCTCTGTTTCACAGTGCCGGTGATCTGCTCCAGCGACGACGCGCTTTGCTGCACGTCCGCCGACTGCACCTCGGTACGTGTGCACAGGTCTTGTCCCCCCTGGGCCAACTCCTGGGCCGCATGGTTGAGCACGTCCACCCCTTCGCGCGTGCCGTTGACGATCGCGCGCAGATTGACCGACAGTTGCTGAAGAGCCCGCTCGGTCTTGCCGATCACCCCCGGGTGGCGCACCGACAAAGAGCTGCTCAGGTCGCCGCCGGCCATGCGGTGCGCGTGATGGTAGATGGCTTCCAACGGCGCGATCCAGCTGCGGCGGATCCGGTGCGCGGCAAACACCGACGACCCGAGCGCAGCCCCTGCCGCTCCCCACCACACTGGAGCCGACGGCGCCCCATGCAAGGCGGCCACCGCCAGGACGGACAGCCCGATCAAAGGGGGCAACCCGCAGTAGACCGACAGGGCCAGCCCGTCGTGCCTCCGCCAGTACCTCACGCTGCGCCCCCACACATGCAGCGGCACCCGCTCTCCGCCGTCCAGACGAAGCCGCGGAGAGCTGCCCCCCTGCTCGGCCACCATCTGTGCATACAAGCGCTGCGCCTCGTCGACCTCCTGACGTGTCGGCACGGTGCGCACGGACATGTAGCCCGCCACACGGTCCCCATCGAGCACGGGGGTCACATTGGCCCGAACCCAGTAGTGGTCGCCGTTGGCCCTTCGGTTCTTGACGACGCCGGACCACGGCACACCGGCCTTGACCGTCTCCCACATGTCCCGGAACGCCTCTGCGGGCATGTCGGGGTGGCGAATCAGGTTGTGGGGCTGCCCGATCAGCTCGTCGCTGCGGTAGCCACTGACGGCGATGAACGCCGGGTTGCAGTACTGAATGATCCCCTTGGGATCGGTCACAGACACCAGCGTGCAGCCGGCCTCCAGTTCCAGTTCGCGTTGCGTGATCGGCAAATTCGTGCGCATCGATACTCCCTGATCGCAGATCCATCCCAGCCGCATGGCGGTCCAATCCGGCGCAAGCTTAGGGACGGTCCCAGGGAGGACCGAAATGAAAAGAGCCGCGATCAGCCGGCTATCGCTCGTGAAACGCCGTCTTCAGGCAGCAGATCCGCCAAAACCCAGCGGTCGAAGTCTGCTCGGCCCCAAAAAGGTGCAGTGTCCGCCCCGCGCTCGATCAGCCAGGTCTGGACCAGCGGTGCGGCGGGAGTGACACCCGGCTCCACCAGCAGCACATAGCGGGCAGCCCCAGGCTCGTCCAGCCGACCGGCCCAGTCCAGGGCCACCAGATGGTCAAGAACGGGCTCGATCTGCAGTGGATCGACCCTCAGGCGGGCCGCCAGATCCTGCAGCGCCACCCCATGCCGCCCTACTGCGGTCTGCCGGCGGGCAGCATGCAATTCACGCAGCACCTGCAGGGCCAGACGGAAAGGCCAACCGACGGAATCGGGGCGGATCACCCGCATCTCCAGGCTGGGCGCGTAAGCCGCGATCACCGCACCGAACAGCACGATGACCCAGCCGAGGTAGATCCACAACAGCAACAGAGGCACGGCCGAGAAAGCCCCGTAGATGGTCTTGTAGACGGGCGTGACCGACACGTACCAGGCCAGCAGACGTTTCGCCAGCTCAAAACCCAGGGCGACAAACAGCCCCCCGGAAAGGGCATGCGCCCACTTCACCTGGGTGTTGGGCACGAACTTGTACAGGGCGGCCATGCCCAGCACCAGCATGGCCAATTCCATCGACCCCAGCAGCAGCGACACGCCCCCCGGCAACGCCGAGGCCCAGCCCCGAGACACCGACAGCAGGTAGGACGTGAGGCTCAGACTGACGCCCAGCACCAGGGGCCCCAGCGTGGCAATGGCCCAGTAGATCAGCACCCGGCGGGCAATGCCCCGCGGTTGACGCACGCGCCACAGGCCATTGAGGGTTCGGTCGATGGTCAACAACAGCGCGATGGCCGTCACCCCCAGCAGCAGCACCCCCAAGGCACCAACCTGATGCGCCTTGTCCGCAAACAGCGTGAGCTGCTTCATCACCGGTCGGGCGATGGTGTCCGGCACGAGGTTCTCGACCAGATAGTGTTCCACCGACGCCCGGAACTGGGCAAACATCGGAAACGCGGTGAACACGGCAAACATCACCGTCGCCAAAGGCACCAAGGCGATCGTCGTCGTGAACGTGAGGCTGCCGGCGGTGACGCCCAGGCGGTCCTCACGGAACCGCTGACGCAGCGTGCGCAGGGTGGCCAGCCAGGGCCAATGGCGCAAGGCCGCCCATCGGGCCCGCCAGTGCGCGAGGCCGCTCGCGGAAACCGGCGCTTCTGCCGGAGAATGAGGTTCAAACGCCATGACGGCTATGATGCCAGCCGTCGCCGCGATCCCTGACGGCCCCGCACCGGCCCACAGATCCGGTTCCTTTCCAGGCTTTGTTTTTCATGACCCGCTCCGGTCCCGCTCACGCCGAGCCCACCCCCGACACGCCGGAACCGCTGGTGCCGACACCCCAAGCCACGCCCGCCGTGCGGCGGACCCGGTGGCTTGCGCTTGCACTGTGCACGGCCCTGATCGCGCTGTGTGTGGCCTGGGAGGGCTGGTTGGCCCCCACCGGGCGCCACACCCTGGTGCTCAAAGCCTTGCCGCTGGTGCTGGCCTGGCCGGGCCTGCGCAGAGAGCGGCTGTACACCTACCGCTGGCTGAGCCTGGCCGTCTGGTTGTACGCCGCCGAGGCCGGGGTGAGGATCTGGTGCGAATCGGCGATGGTCACCCTGTTGGCCTCGCTCGAACTGCTGCTGACGGTGGCGTTGTTCGCGGCCTGTGCCGTCCACATCCGCCTGCGGCTGGCCGCCGGTCGTCGTCTCGCGCAAGCAGGATCGTCGGCGCCCTCCGCGACCTGATCCGACGCTCGGCCATGCCCTCCTCAGCGATTCTGGACACCCTGCGCCAGAGGCTGGGGCCCACCCACGTGCTCACGGGCGACGACGCCGCGCCCTTTGAACTGGACTGGCGCAAGCGTTGGCGGGGCCGCGCCCTGGCGGTGGTGCGCCCCGGCTCGGTCGAAGAAGTCGCCTTCGTGGTCCGGCTCTGCGCCGAACAGGGCATTGCCGTCGTTCCGCAGGGCGGAAACACCGGCCTGGTCGGCGGCGGCGTTCCCGACACCACGGGCTCGCAGCTGGTGCTCAGTCTGCGGCGGCTCAACCGCATCCGCAGCGTGGACCCCACCAATTTCACAATGACCGTGGACGCCGGATGCATCCTGCAGCAGGTGCAGGTGACGGCCGAGACGGCGGGACTGCTCTTTCCGCTGAGTCTGGCGGCCGAGGGCAGTTGCACCATCGGCGGCAACCTGGCCACCAACGCCGGGGGAACGCAGGTGCTGCGCTACGGCAACGCGCGCGAGCTGTGTCTCGGACTGGAAGTGGTCACCCCCGACGGTCGCATCTGGAGCGACCTGGCCGGACTGCGCAAGGACAACACAGGCTACCACCTGCGCGGCCTGTATGTGGGCAGCGAAGGCACCTTGGGCATCATCACCGGGGCCGTGCTCAAGCTGTTCGCGCCGCCGTCCGTGCGGACCACGGCCTGGGCCACCTGCCCCCGCCTGCCAGATGCGCTGGCGTTGCTCAACATCGCCAGACACCGTGCCCACGACGCGCTGACCGGTTTCGAAGTGATGAACCGCTTCTCGCTGGAGCTTGTGGCCCGACACTTCCCCCAGCTGGCGCAACCCGTCAAACCCGGTCCCTGGACCGTGCTGCTGGAACTGTCAGACGCAGAGGGTGAAGCCCACGCCGCCCAGCAGCTCGAAGGCATCCTGGAAGCGGGCTTGGAAAGGGGTCATGTGAAGGACGCCGTCGTGGCCCAATCGCTGCAGCAATCGCGCGAGCTGTGGCATGTGCGGGAATCGATCTCCCTGGCCCAGTCGCAGGAAGGCTTGAACATCAAGCAGGACATCAGCATTCCCCTGACGGCCATGGCCGACTTCGTGGCCAACACCGATCGGACCCTGGCCGACGCCCTGCCCGGCGTCCGGCTGGTCACCTTCGGACACCTGGGGGACGGCAACCTGCACTACAACGTCCAGGCCCCAGAGGGCGTCGATCCGGCCGAATTCCTGCGTGCGCACGAGGAACGGGTCAACGCGATCGTCTATGACGCCGTGGGCCGGGTCGGAGGATCAATTTCCGCCGAACACGGCATTGGGCAGCTCAAACGCGAGGAACTGGCCGCGCGAAAAGCCCTGGTGGATCTCGACCTCATGCGGGCCATCAAATCGGCCCTGGACCCCCGGGGCCTGATGAATCCGGGCAAGGTGCTCTGAACACGCGAGGCGCCGGCCCTCAATGGGAGGCTTTGTCCAGCCCGGGCGGAATCGGCAGCGAAAGGATTTCAATCCCTTCGTCGCGCAAGGACTGAATGTCCTCCCCGGAGCTTTGCCCGCGGATGCCGCGAGAAGGCGCCTCGCCGTAATGGATGCGCCGAGCTTCCTCGGCAAATCGTGCACCGACGTCCTCGGTGTTCTGCACGACCTGCTTGACCGCATGCAGATACGCCGCCTGCATCAGCGCAGGCAGCTGCTCAGGAGGTACCGGCGGCTGGCCGCCACCACTGGATGCACTGGGCTTCGCATCGCCGGCATCCGAGTGAGCACTCGATACCGTTGACGGATGGTGCAAATTGAGTCGCGGCGCCGACGGCAAGCGCTCCACCTTGACCGATGGGCACATCGGACAGCTCAACAACCCCCGCTCCCGTTGCGAGGCATAGTCGTCCTCGCTGCCGAACCAGCCTTCGAAGCGGTGGCCCTGCTCACAAGCCAGATCGAAGACCTTCATGCACCCTCGACACGCTGTTCGGACAGCCAGGCCTCGGTCGCACGCCACTTCAGGGGCCAGGCGCCCAAGCGCCACTGCTGCAGCCAGAGCAGGCCGATCATGGTCTTTGCGTCGGTCACCTGGCCACTCTGCACCCAAACAGACAACTCGTCCTCCGAGGCGGCGAACACGTCGAGGAACTCCCCGTCGTCCAGGTGCCGGTCCCCTTGGGTCAAGCCGCGCGCGAACCAGATCTCGATGGCCTCGTTCGAATACGCGATGGCGTTGTGCAGCGTGCCTGCGTAGGCCCACTCGCGGGCATCGAGGCCAGTCTCTTCACGCAGTTCGCGCACGCCGCAGACGATGCCGGGTTCACCGCCGTCCAGCTTGCCGGCCGGAAACTCGATGAAGGCACGATCCAGGGGATAGCGGAACTGACGCTCGAGCACCAGACGCCCATCGTCCAACAGCGGCACCACCATCACCGCCCCGGGATGGACAGCGTACTCTCGCGGCGCACTGCCACCATCGGGCAGCGCCACTTCGTCGCGCCGCACGTCCAGAAAATGGCCTCGATACACCTGCTCTGACGAGACGCGCGCCTCCTTGAGATGAGCCTCCCCGGAAGGCAGCTCAGCCAAGCTCGGCAGAAGCACGCCCCGGCTCACGCGGTGTGCCCCCGGCGACGCAGGTAGCGCCAGACAAAACCCGGAAAGGCGAGCGTCAGAAACAAGCACACGAAGACTGCGTAGAACTCCCAGCCCTGTGACTGAACCTGCCCTTGCCGGGCCTCCAGCAGTCGGCCGATGCCGATGACGAGGGCGGCCATCAACGCGAGCTCCAGCAGGCGCCAAGCCAGGGACTTCACAGGGAATCTCGGCCCGATCACCAAGAATCGCTCGTTCACAAAAGGCAAATTGGCCAGCAGCACTGCAAGCAGCACCACCAGCCAAATCGCCGCAACGGATGCGGCCTGCACGGATCAGGTACCCAGGGTCTTGACGATGGCCTGCGCGCACAGGGCCATCAGGCCACCCGGCACGAGACCCAGGACCAGCACGGCCGCACCGTTGAGCGACAGCACGAACTTGGCGTCGGCCGTGGCAGTGGCGGGCGTCGCGTCGGTCGGCTCGTCGAAGTACATGACCTTCACGACGCGCAGATAGTAGAACGCACCGATCAGCGACATGACCACGGCGAACACGGACAGGGTGATCAGTCCGGAATCATTGGTCGACACCAGCGCCTGCAGCACGGCCAGCTTGGCGTAGAAGCCGACGGTCGGCGGAATGCCGGCCAGCGAGAACATGAAGATCGCGGCCACGGCGGCCATCCAGGGGCTGCGCTTGTTGAGACCAGCCAGATCGGAGATCTCTTCGGCCTCGAAGCCTTGACGGGCCAGGACCATGATCAGACCGAAGGTGCCCAGCGTCGTCACCACGTAGGTGATGATGTAGAACATCGACGAGCTGTAGGCGTTGGCGGCCGACAGGGTGTTGCCGTTGACCACGCCACCGATCATGCCCAGCAGCACGAAGCCAACCTGGGAAATAGTGGAGTACGCCAGCATGCGCTTGAGATTGGTCTGTGCGATGGCGATCACGTTACCGACCACGAGCGAGCAGGCAGCCAGCACGGTCAGCATCTGCTGCCAGTCCACGGCCAGACCCATCAGAGCCTCGACCAGCAGACGCATCATCATGCCGAAGGCAGCGAGCTTGGGCGCACCGGCGATCAGCAGCGTCGCGGCCGTCGGCGCGCCGTGGTAAACGTCGGGCACCCACATGTGGAAAGGCACGGCGCCGAACTTGAACGCCAGGCCAGCCACGATGAAGACCAAACCGAACACCAGCACCTGGTGGTTGGCCTCGCCCTTGGCGATGACTTCAAAGACGCGGCCGTGATCCAGCGAACCGGTGGCGCCGTAGAGCATGGACATGCCGTACAGCAGGAAACCACTGGCCAGCGCACCCAGCACGAAGTACTTCATGGCGGCTTCGGTCGAACGGGCGTGATCGCGACGCAGTGCCACCAGGGCATACAGCGACAGGCTCATCAGCTCCAGACCGAGGTAGACCATCACGAAGTTCTGCGCGGCCACCATCACCGAGATGCCGAGGCCCACGAACAGGCTCATGGTGAACAGTTCACCCTTGAGCATCTCGCGGTCCTTGGCGTACGGACGGGCGTAGACGAGCGTCACGATGAGGGCACCCATGGCGAAGAACGCCAGCAGGTGGCCCATCGGGTCGGCCACGATCATGCGCGACATCGCGTATTCGGTCGCACCGCGCTGGAACTCCAGCAGATGCATGCCAGCCGTCGCGGCCAGGGTGGCCACCGACAACCAGAAGATGGGAGCGCGGTTCTTGCACTTGACGAAGGCATCCGCCACCGTCACGAGCAGCGCCATCGCGCTCAGAAAGATCTCGGGATAGACCGCGAGCCAGTTCAGTTCAGTCATGGGTCGACTCGCTCCAGATCACAGCTTGGACATGCTGGCATGACGGATCAGCTCCGTCACCGACACGTGCATCACATCGGTGAAGGGCTTCGGATACAGACCCATCCACAGCGTGGCGATCGCCAGCACGGCCAGGATCACGAACTCACGCGTGTTCACGTCGGTCAGTTCACGCACGTGGTCGTTGGTCACGTCGCCGAAGTAAACGCGCTTGACCATCCACAGCGTGTAGGCTGCACCCAGGATGAGGGCAGTGGCAGACAGCAGGCCGATCAAGAAGTTGTACTTCACGGCGCCCAGGATCACCATCCACTCGCCGATGAACCCAGCCGTTCCCGGTAGACCGCAGTTGGCCATGCCAAAGAAGACGGCAAAGGCGGCGAACTTCGGCATGGTGTTGACCACACCGCCGTAGGACGCGATTTCACGCGAGTGGACGCGGTCGTACAGCACGCCGATCGAGAAGAACATGGCGCCGGACACGAAGCCGTGCGAGATCATCTGCACCAGACCGCCGGAGATGCCCAGCTCGCTGAAGATGAAGAAGCCCAGGGTCACGAAACCCATGTGAGCGATGGACGAATACGCCACCAGCTTCTTCATGTCGTTCTGGACCAGAGCCACCAGACCGATGTAGATCACGGCCACCAGAGACAGCGTGATCACCAGCGTGCTCCACTGGTGCGAAGCGTCCGGCACGATGGGCAGCGAGAAGCGCAGGAAACCGTAGCAGCCCAGCTTCAGCATGATCGCAGCCAGCACGATCGAACCGCCGGTGGGCGCTTCCACGTGGGCATCCGGCAACCAGGTGTGCACCGGCCACATCGGCACCTTCGCGGCAAACGCGGCAAAGAAGGCGAAGAACAGAAGGGTCTGCGTCGACGCGTCCAACGGCAGCTTGTGCCAGTTCAGGATCTCGAAGCTGCCACCCGACTTGAAGTACAGGAAGATCAGCGCGATCAGCATCAGCAGCGAGCCGGCCAGCGTGTACAGGAAGAACTTGAACGCGGCGTACACACGGCGCGGGCCACCCCACACGCCAATGATGATGTACATCGGGATCAGGGTCGCTTCGAAGAACACGTAGAACAGCAGGCCATCCACCGCGGCAAACACGCCCACCATCAGACCCGACAGGATCAGGAAGGCGCCCATGTACTGGTGCACGCGATCGGTGATGACCTCCCAGCCCGCACCGACCACGATGATGGTGATGAAGGCGGTCAGCAGCACGAACCACACGGAGATGCCGTCGACACCCAGGTGGTAGTTGACGTTGAAGCGTTCGATCCAGGTGTAGTTTTCCTGGAACTGCAGCGCGGCCGTCGAGGCGTCGAAGCCGGTGATCAGCGGGATCGTCACGACGAACGAGACGATCGAGAAGACCAGAGCCAGCCAGCGGATCATGCCCGCATTGCGATCGTTGCCGATCGCGAGCAACAGGGCGCCGAGAACGATCGGCAGCCAGATGGAGAGCGAAAGAAGTGACATGGTTTGCGCCTCGCTCAACGTGCCATCCACACGAACCACGTCATCAGTGCGAACACACCGAGGAGCATGACCATGGCGTAGTGGTAGATGTAGCCGGTCTGCAGGTGACGGACGACACCTGCGATCCAGCCGATCAGCTTGGCGGAGCCGTTGATGGCCACACCGTCGATCAGCGCCACATCCCCCCCCTTCCACAGCCCACGGCCGAGGAGACGGGCACCGGCAGCGAGAATGTTCTCGTTGATCCAGTCCAGGAAGTACTTGTTCTCCATCACGACGATGAGCGGTCGCAGGACGCGGGCGAACATCGCGGGGATGGCCGGAGCGACCATGTAGAACACATAGGCGGTCACGAC
Source organism: uncultured Sphaerotilus sp. (assembly GCA_964422355.1). Classification (GTDB taxonomy): domain Bacteria; phylum Pseudomonadota; class Gammaproteobacteria; order Burkholderiales; family Burkholderiaceae_C; genus Sphaerotilus. The sequence continues at coordinate 38,131 of CAYRBG010000004.1, forward strand.
ACCGGCCACAGCCAGCCAGAACGGCAGGGTGGACAGAGCGTGGGTGGCCATCGCGGCGGCACCGTGGAAGTGCTCGGCCATCACGGCCATGGCCGGATGACGGGCGGCGTCGACGACGACAGCATCCTTCAGGAAGTCACCGAACAGCATGGGCTGGATTGCGATGTAACCAATGATCACCGAAGGGATCGCCAGCAGCACCAGAGGCAGGGTCACCACCCAAGGCGACTCGTGCGGCTTCTGGCCAGGAGCCAGACCATGGTGCTCGTCGTGCGCGTGATCGTCGTCATGGCCATGACCGTGGTCATCGTGCGCATGGCCGAAGTTCTCCTTGCCGTGGAAGACCAGGAAGTACATGCGGAACGAATAGAACGCGGTCACGAACACGCCGACCACCGCGGCCCAGTAGGCCCAGTGCGCCGCCGGCAGGTGGCTGGCGTGCAGCGCCTCGATGATCGAGTCCTTCGAGTAGAAGCCCGAGAAGAACGGCGTGCCGATCAGGGCCAGCGAACCCAGCAGCGACGTGATCCACGTGATGGGCATGTACTTGCGCAGGCCGCCCATGTTGCGGATGTCCTGATCGTGGTGCATGCCAATGATGACCGAGCCGGCGCCCAGGAACAGCAGCGCCTTGAAGAACGCGTGCGTCATCAGGTGGAACACGGCGACCGAATAGGCCGAAGCGCCCAGCGCCATGGTCATGTAGCCCAGCTGCGACAGCGTGGAGTAGGCCACCACGCGCTTGATGTCGTTCTGGATGATGCCCAGGAAGCCCATGAACAGCGCCGTGATCGAACCGATGATCAGGATGAAGTTCAGCGCCGTATCCGACAGCTCGAACAGCGGGCTCATGCGCGTGACCATGAAAATGCCGGCCGTCACCATGGTGGCGGCGTGAATCAGCGCGGAAATCGGGGTCGGGCCTTCCATCGAGTCAGGCAGCCACACGTGCAGCGGAAACTGCGCCGACTTGCCCATCGCGCCGATGAACAGGCAGATGCAGGTCACCGTGATCAGCATCCAGTCGGTGCCGGGGAAACCCAGCTTGGCGTACTCACCGGCGCGGGCGAATGTCTCGGTGTAGTTCAGCGTACCCGCGTAGGCCGCGATCAGGCCGATGCCCAGGATGAAGCCGAAGTCACCCACGCGGTTGACCAGGAAGGCCTTCATGTTGGCGAAGATGGCCGTGGGCTTCTTGTACCAGAAGCCGATCAGCA
>CAYRBG010000005.1:0-33908 GCA_964422355.1 uncultured Sphaerotilus sp.
CCGGCGTGCTGTTCGCCATCATGGACCGCATCGGTCACAAGCCGGACCCTGACGAGGAGCACTGAGGCGGTTCGATGTGATCTGGAAACGGACCTTGTCAGCATGAGGGCGGAGCCCCACAGGCACCCTCTCGTTTGAAGGAGATCCAAGGGTCCCCGAAGGCCCTTTCACACAGGGTCTGGGCCGCAGGGAACCTCTCCGTTTCATTTCCGGCACCCCCTGCCGATACACCCCAGGAGCCCACTTCGGGGTGTCTGCCCGGGCTCGTCGGAGCACCCGCGCGTGTGCATCGCTCCGGCTTGCCCCGCTTCGCCCATGCCGGCCCTTCCGTTCCAGCACCTCTACACCCAGCGCCGCGCCCTGTGGACCATCCTGGTCTGCGGAGCCCTGCTGCCGACGGTGCTGTGCATCGTGCTGGGCGCCTACGTGCTTCAACGCAGCCACGACCAGTACGAGCGCCAGGCGGAACAGACCGCGCACAACCTCGCCACGACCATCGAGCGCAGCGTGGCGTCGGAGGTCGAGAAGATCGATGTGGTCCTGTCGACCACCGTGGCCGAGCTGGAGGCCCAGCTTCAGGCGGGAAAACTCGACCGCCGCGCCGCACAGGCGCTGCTGGAAACGCATGCGCAGCGGCGCCCGGAGTTTCTCGGCGTGCGCGTCACCGACGCCCACGGCCTGGCCATCCTCGGCCCGGAAATCGTCGGCCGGGGGCCCTTCAACTTTTCCGACCGCGAGTGGTTTCTGGCCCAGATCGACAACCCGGGCGCCGGCCTCTTCATGAGCCACCCTGTGGTCAGCCGGGTCACGGGCAAGCAGATCCTGTCGTTCAGCCGGCAGTATCGACACCCCGATGGCCGGTTCGCAGGGGCGGTCACGGTGGCCATGCCCCTGGCGTACTTCTACAAGCACCTGACCCACGTCGAGCTGGGCCCCCAGGGGGCGGTCGTGCTGCGCCACATGGACCTCGGCCTGGTCGGACGCTTCCCGCCGCTCCAGGCGGACCATCCGCAGATGGTCGTCGGCAGCAAGGACCCGTCGACGGCGCTGCGCGAGTTCGTGCATTCGGGCCGATCCGACATCATCTTCCCGCCGTCCGGCACGGACCCCACGGCCCACCTGACCGCCGTGCGTCGCCTGTCCCAGGTGCCGCTGCTGGTGCTGGTGCATCTGGGTGCCACCGACTACATGGCCGGCTGGGTGTCCGAGCTGTGGACCGTGCTGACGTTCGGACTGGGCGTGATCGCGGTCTGCGGCCTGGGCACCGTGTTCCTGCTCCGCTCCGTCGCTGAAAACCAGGTGGCCCGCGAACGCATCGATCTGCTGGCCCAGGCGTTTGACCACAGCGGCGAGGCCATCGTCGTGATGGATGCCGACGGGCGCATCCTTGAGGTCAACCCCGCCCTGCTGCAACGCACCGGCTACCGCCAGGAAGAGCTCCTGGGCCGGCCCGGCCGCGTGCTGCTGTCCCCGTCCACCCGGCTGGAAGACCTGGCCACGATCCGGGACGCCCTGCAGCGGGGCGAGGCGGTGCGCTGCGAGCTGGTGGAACGCACCCGCGATGGGCGGGAGCGCACGGCCTGGGTCTCGTTCACGGCCTTGCGTGACGCCTCCGGAGCGGTGACGCGCATCATCACCAACTCGGTGGACCTGACCGAACTCAAGCAGGCCGAGGCCCACATCCGGCACTTGGCCCACCACGACAGCCTGACCCAGTTGCCCAACCGGGAACACCTGGCCGCGCGTTTCGATCAGGCCCTGACGGCAGCACAGCGCAACGGCACGGAAATGGCCATGCTGTTCATCGACATGGACCGCTTCAAGACCATCAACGACTCGCTGGGACATCCGGTGGGAGACCGGCTGCTGGTGGAGGTGGGCCAGCGGTTGCGCGGTCTCATGCGGGACGGCGACATCGTCGCCCGGCTGGGCGGCGACGAGTTCGTCCTCATCCTCACCGAGGTCGGACACCAGGCCACCGTCACGGCCGCCCTGGTGGCAGCCCAGGTGATCGACACGCTGGGACGCCCCTATCTCATCGACGGGCACAAGCTCCGCTCCACGCCCAGCATCGGCATCAGCGTCTATCCGGTGGACGGCGACCACGTCGATGCGCTGATGAAGTGCGCCGACACCGCCATGTACAGCGCCAAGGCGACCGGCCGCAACACCTTCCAGTTCTTCACGCCGGAGATGCGGAATCAGGACGACGAGCGTCTGACCCTCGAGAACGGCCTGCGCACGGCCATCGAACGCGGCGAGCTGCGCCTGCATTACCAGCCGCAGGTGGAGCTGCGCAGCGGCCGGGTCATCGGCATGGAAGCGCTGGTGCGCTGGCAGCACCCGGAGCGGGGCATGGTGCCGCCGCTGAAGTTCATCCCCGTGGCCGAAGAAACCGGCCAGATCGAGGAGATCGGCCAGTGGGTGCTGGAAGAGGCCCTGGCGCAGGTCGCCGCATGGCGCCGGGAATTCGCCGATCCGCTGCGCGTGGCGGTGAACGTCTCGGCGCACCAGTTCTGCCGCAGCAACTTCGTGCAGCGGATCCGCGCCCTGCTCACCCGCCATGGGCTGCCCGGGCAGGCGCTGGAGCTGGAAATCACCGAGAGCACGGCCATGCAGGACCCGACCCGCACGGCCGCCACGCTGCGCGAGCTGCGCGCCCTGGGAGTGGCGCTGGCCATCGACGACTTCGGCACCGGCTACTCGTCCATGACCTACCTGAAGGCGTTTCCGCTGAGCAGCCTCAAGCTGGACCGCTCCTTCGTCATGGACATCGAGCACGACGCCAACGACGCCGCCATCTGCCGCGCCACCATCCAGCTCTCGCACAGCCTGGGCCTGAGCGTGATTGCCGAGGGGGTCGAAAACGAGGCCCAACTGGCCTATCTGCGCTCGCTGGACTGCGACCTCATGCAGGGCTACCTGTTCTCGAAACCGCTGGCCGCCGACGAATGCACCGCGGCGTTGCGGCACCGGTGGCAGGCCACACCGGCCCAACTGGAAACGGCCTGACGGCCGCCTCCCACGATCCGCTGCACCCTCGGGAACCCGGGCCGACCTTGCAGGGTCAACGCCCCGGGCGGACAATGCCGACCCTTCGCGCAGGGTGCACGCCGCCCCCGCCTGTCCCTGAGTTCCCTGTGAAGAGTGAGGCCCGGGCATGATCCCATCCACCCTCCTGACCGTCGCCTCCTGCCGCATCGAGGCGGCCTGCCATGTCGATGTCCTGCCCGAAGGACACCGGGGGCGGCGCCTGCACGGGCACAGCTTTCTGGTCAGCGTGTTCGCCCAGTTGCCCGAAGGCTGGGCCTCGTTTCCCGGTGCCGAAGTCGCCGAGCTGACCCAGCGCCTGGAGCGCGTGCTGGCCCCGCTGGACTACGGCCTGCTCAACGATCACCTGCCCCACCCTACCGACGAGAACCTCGCGCGATGGGTGCGCCAGCGCCTGGAGGCGGAGGTGCCCGGCATCGACCGCATCGCCGTGCAGAGCACGCCCCACCATGGCGTGGATCTGGACGTGCACGGGCACGCCCACGTCTGGCGCCGCTACCGCTTCCAGGCCGCGCACCAGCTGCCCAACGTGCCGTTTGGCCACAAGTGCGGGCGCATGCACGGCCACGGCTTCGAGGTCATCGTGCACGCCAACCAGGACATCGGCGAGCGCGACCTCAGCATCGACTACGACCACCTCGACACGCTCTGGGCCCCGCTGCACTTCGAGCTGAACTACCGCTGCCTCAACGAGATCGAGGGCCTTTCCAACCCCACCAGCGAGGTCCTGTCGGCCTGGCTGTGGCGCCGGCTCAAGGCTGTGCTGCCGGAGCTGTCGTGGGTGTCGGTGTTCGAGACCGGCAGCAGCGGCGCCAACTTCGACGGTGCCCAGTACCGCATCTGGAAGGAGTTCACCCTCGACAGCGCGGTCCAACTCAAGCACGCCCCGCCCGAGGCACCGCAGCACCGCGTGCACGGCCACACCTACACGCTGCGCCTGCACCTGTCGGCCCCGCTCGACGAGGTCATGGGCTGGACGGTGGACTTCGGCGACGTCAAGGCGCTGTTCAAGCCCCTGTTCAAGACGCTGGACCACCACCCCATCCACCTCATCCCCGACGGTCCGGAAGACGGCCACACCGCCGCCATCGCCGACTGGGTGCGCCGCCGCGCCGTGCAGGACCTGCCCCCGCTGGCCCGCGTGGACCTCTACGAGACCGAGGGTTGCGGCTCGGTGGCCACGACGGACATCTCGGCGCCGGCGCTGCCGATCTGAGGCAGGACAAAACCCCACGGGACCGCGCTGCCTAGGATCCGCGCACCTCGTTCACTGCCCGGCCGCCCCCGGTCCCTGCCATGTCCACGACCTCTTCGAGCCTCACTCCCGCCGACCTCTGGGCCGACTTGGAAGCCGTGCGCCGGCATGCCCCGCTGGTGCACAACATCACCAACTTCGTGGTCATGAACTTCAGCGCCAACGCGCTGCTGGCCGTGGGCGCCTCACCGGTGATGGCCCACGCCAAGGAGGAGGTGCAGGACATGGTGAGCATCGCGCAGGCGCTGGTGCTCAACATCGGCACGCTGGAGCCGGAGTGGATCGCCGCCATGCAGCTCGCACTGCAGGCAGCACGCGCCCGAGGCGTGCCCGTCGTGCTGGACCCGGTGGGCGCCGGAGCCACCCCCTACCGCAACGCCGCACTGAGCGAACTGCTGCGCACCGGCGCACCGAGCGTGGTGCGCGGCAACGCCTCGGAGGTGATGAGCGTGGCCGGACTGGCCAGCGCCACCCGCGGGGTGGACAGCGCCGCGGCATCCAGCGAGGCCGTGGATGCGGCGCGCGCGCTCGCCGCCCAGTTGCAGGTGGTGGTGTGCGTGAGCGGAGCGGACGACCACATCGTCGACGCCTCGGGGCGCCATGCCGTGCTGTCCAACGGCCACCCGTGGATGACGCGCGTCACCGGCGTGGGCTGTTCGGCCAGTGCCATCGTCGGCGCCTTCACCGGCGTGCAGCCCGACACCTGGCGTGCCACCGTGGCCGCCATGGCCGTGCTCGGCGTGGTCGGTGAATTGGCGGTGGAGCGGACCCAGGCCGCGGGCGCCGGCGTGGGACGGCTGCAAGCCGAGCTGCTCGATGGCCTGCACCTGCTGGATGAAGCGAGCTTCACCGCGCGGTTGAAGCTGCACGGTCATGCCTGAATCATCGCCGCCCTTCGTACCAGGCTTGCGCTGGGCCGAGACGGTGGCCGGGCTGCACCTGGTCACCGACTCGGCCCTGTGTGGCGCGCGCGGGGTCGAGGCCGTCGTGGCGGCGGCCGTGCGGGGCGGTGTCGGCGTGGTGCAACTGCGCGAGAAGACGCTGGGCACCCGCGCCTTCGTCGAACGCGCCCGTGCACTCAAGGCGCTGCTCACCCCACTGGGCGTGCCGCTGATCATCAACGACCGGCTCGACGTGGCCTTGGCCAGCGGCGCCGATGGTGTCCACGTCGGTCAGGACGACCTGTCCCCCACCGACGTGCGACGCTGGATGCCCCAAGGGCTGATCGGCCTGTCGGTGGAACGGCTCGACCAGCTCGCCGCCGCCGAGCATGACCCGGTGGACTATTACGGCGCCAGCCCGGTTTTTGCCACCGCCACCAAGACCGATGCGGCACCGCCGCTCGGACTGGAAGGGCTGCGCGCACTGCACACGATCAGCACCCGCCCCCTGGTCGCCATCGGTGGCATCCACGAAGGCAATGCCGGCGCCGTCATGCGCGCCGGTGCGCGAGGGCTCGCCGTCGTCAGCGCCTTGTGCGCAGCGTCCGACCCGGAAGCCGCCGCCCGGCGCCTGCGCACCGCCATGGACGCATCGCGCGCCTGAACCCGACGGCGCCTTGATCGACCGCGCCTGCCCGGTGCCTTGATCGGCATCAGGTGGGGTGCGCCTCATTTGTTGCAATGCGTCACAAATTTCAGGTAACTTCCGTGACGCACTTCGCATCAACAGATTGAGTCGTTCGGTTGAGCAGCATGGAAGTCAAAGTGTCATCGGCAGGGTCAGAGCCCTGCGCAGAAGAAGCCTCCCTCGCAGCGGTCGCGGTGCGTCCTCTGCGCATTTGGGATTGGAAGCGCGTCAGGGATCTCCTGCGCGCGACGTATCCGACACTGGATCCGCAGTGGCTGGCCACCGAATTGCGCACGGCCGGTCACCGCTTTGCCGTGGCCCTGTCCGAAGGACGCATCGTCGGCTGCGTGCGCATGGACATCCGTCCGGAAACCCATGTGGCCGAGCTGGACCTCCTCGCCGTGGAAGCCGGCCTTCCGGTCCAGCAAGTGACGACGGCGCTGGTGCGCTACGTGGACGAAGTCAGCATGGCGTGCGGCGCACGGCAGATGACCGTGCAGAGCCTGATGGACGACACGGGTGTCGAGTCCCTGTTGCGGAGTTGCGGTTTCCGCGCCTGCCGTCCAGCCCGGGCGGCCGCGCTGTCGCACCCTCCGACCGGCAAACCCCTGCTGCTGTGGACACGGCGCCCCCAAGCGTTGCCGCTGCCGGACTGGCAACTGCGTCACAAGCACGCTCCTCGGGTACCGATGGGGCCCTTCATGCGGGCGGCCCAGGCGGCGCTCTACGGCGTGTGGGTCGCCGACTTCGGGAACCGGACCGCGTCCTGACCGACTGACGCCCCCCGGCGTCAGCGACCGAATTCACATTTCTTCGCACAACCGTCGAGCCCGTCTCAAGTTCGGGCTCATTCGTGTCGTTATTCCGTGCACGGTCGCAACCCCCGACCGCATGATCCGTGAACCGACCCGAGGAGTGCCAAGATGTTCACGCCACGCCCGTCCACGCTCGCCGGCCGCGACCCCGCGTCTGACCTGATCCGATCGATCCCGCTGGATGTCAGCGAGGACTATGGGTACGAATGCGCTCTGCCCTACCTGGATCGCGCCTGCACCTGGACGGTGGAATCCTCCGGCAAGGATCAGGAACCGCCCCCACCCTCGGCGGCCTGAGCGGCGGTACCGCCCCGCCCTCAGGAATGCCACCGAGTCCTCTCGCACTTTCGGGCATTCCACCGGAGGAAGCGGGCCTACATTGAGGTTCACTGCGGCAGGGCCCTTGCCTTGTCGCGCGTCCCATGCCCCGCATCGCCACCACTCCGGATTTCACCGTCGACGCCGCCCCGCCCTGCAACGCACCGCCCGGGCCGGAAACCAGCGCCGCAGAGCCCCCGACCAAGACAGAAGGCAGCGCCTCCATCAGCGGGTGGCGCCGGCTCCTCCCGCACGACCCCAAGCGGCGTCTGCGCACGGAGCAGACGGCCCTGGCCTGCCTGTTTTCCCTGGGCGGCTGCCTGCTGCTGAGCTACGGCGTGGCGATCGGGGCGGTGGCGTTCCAGGCGGCCCTGCAGTGGTCGCTGCTCGTCACCCTGGGAGGACTGGCCTTTCTGGTGACCATGGCCCGGGGCTGGTCGGAACGCTGCACCGATCCGTCGCTGACGGTGGCCCAGATGACGTTTGCCATCTCCTCGTGCGCCCTGGCCTACGGCATTGCCGGGCCGTTGCGCGGGGCGATCTTTCCGCTGCTGATGGTGGCGATGATGTTCGGCATGTTCGCGCTGCCCATCCGCAAGGTGCTGATCGTGTGCGGCTACGCCCTGGCCAGCATGGGAGGCGTCATGGCCTGGCGCGTGCAGTACCACGGGAGCGGCACCGACACGGGTGTTGAAACCGGCCACCTGCTGATGCTCACCCTGATGATGCCGGCCGTCGCGGTGCTGGCACAGCGCCTGACGCAAATGCGCCGACGGCTTCAGACCCAGAAGCGCGAGCTCAAGGACGCGCTGGACCGCATCCAGTTCCTCGCCACGCGCGACAGCCTGACCGGCCTGATCAACCGCGGCCACCTGACAGAGCTGCTGGAGCGCGAGGCCCAGCGCCACCGACGCGGGCGCACCCGGGTGAGCATCGCGCTGATGGACCTGGACGGCTTCAAGAGCATCAACGACCAGCATGGCCACGCCTGCGGCGACGAGGTGCTCAAAGCCTTTGCTCGCGCAGCCTCTTCGACCGTGCGGGTCTGCGACGCCCTGGGCCGCTGGGGCGGCGAGGAATTCCTGCTGGTCATGCCCGACACCGGGCTGGAGGCCGCGCGGGCCGGAACCGAGCGGGTGCGCGCCACGATCGAGGCCCTCGCCGTCCAGCAGGACCGCCAGTGCGTGTCCTTCACGCTGTCGGCCGGCGTGGCCGAAGTGATCGGTGACGAATCGATCGAAGCGCTGGTCGAGCGCGCCGATCGGGCACTCTACGAGGCCAAGTCCTCGGGCCGCAACCGGGTCGTGGCGGCCCGCTGAGCGCCACCTCGGAGCGGATCCGGCGCCCGATCAGGGGTCAAAGGTCCCGCGTGGGCCCACTCGATCAGCCGATCCACCGACGCCGGCGGCGTGGCCCACGCCGTCACCCACCTCACCAGCACTTCATCGGGCGCGAGGCCGTCCATCGGCCAGTCGTAGAAGTGCGCGCCCCGCGCCAGCAGGGTGTCGTACATCCCCTTCGGGATCACCGCAAACACCTCGTTGGCCTGGACGGGATGCGCCAGCCTCACCCCCGGAACCGTGGCCATGCCCTCACCCAACCGGCAGGCCATGGCGTTGGCGTGGCGGGCGCAGTCCAGCCACAGGCCGTCCTGCAGGTAGGCCAGCACCTGCGCCGACAGATAGCGTCCCTTGGAAAGCAGCTGCCCCGCACGCTTGCGGCGACGCAGGAAGTCGTCCGCCAGCGACGGGTCGAAACACACGACGGCCTCTAGGATCATCCCGCCGTTCTTGGTGCCGCCGAAGGACAGCACGTCCACGCCCGCTTTCCACGTCATCTCCGCGGGCGTGCAGGCCAAGGACACCAGGGCGTTGGCAAAGCGCGCGCCGTCCATGTGCAGGCGCAGACCGCGCTCGCGCGACAGGTCTCCCAGGGCCGCGATCTCGTCGAGTGCGTACACCGTGCCCATCTCGGTGGCCTGGGTGATGGAGATGGCGCTCGGCCGCGGTCCGTGTTCACCATGGTTGAAGTGCGCCAGCCGCTGGGCGATCGCCTCGGGGGTGAGCTTGTGGCCTGCGCCGGGCAGCGCCAGCAGCTTGGCGCCGCCCATGACCAGCTCGGGTGCATTGCACTCGTCGGTCTGGATGTGCGCCCCTTCGTGGCAGAACACCGCGCCCCACGGCGGCACCAGCGTCGACAGCGCCAGCGCATTGGCCATGGTGCCGTTGAGCACCAGAAAAGCCCGCACCTCCCGCTCGAAGACGTGCGACAGGGCCTCTTCGGCCAGCCGGGCGCCGTCGTCGTGGCCATAGGGCACGTCGGTCGGGACGGCGTTGGCCGCGACGATCGCCTCCAGGATGCGGGGATGAACGCCGTGGACGTTGTCGGATGCGAAGTTCATCGGGAAGGACTCCTGTCGCCAACAAAGTGCGTTCCTGCGCCCACGGGGTCGGCGGGTTCCCCCCAGCCCCCGCCGCCAGGCGTGCGGATCACGAACACGTCCCCGGGCTGCATCTCGACCTGAGCGCGGTGCCCCAGGGACTCACTGCACCCATCGGCCCGCTCGACCCGGTTTTCGCCCACCGCCCCGGCCGCTCCGCCCGCCATCCCGAACGCCCCTTGCCGGCGCCCGTTGCTGAGGATGGACGCCGTCATCGGCGCCAGAAATCGGATGCGCCGCTCCGCACCGTCACCGCCTTTCCAACGCCCGGCGCCGCCCGACCCCGTGCGCACGGTGTGCGCGTCCACCCGCACCGGGAAGCGCCACTCCAGCACCTCCGGATCGGTCAGGCGCGAGTTGGTCATGTGGGTCTGGACCACGTCGGTGCCGGCAAAACCGGGCCCGGCGCCCGAGCCGCCGGCCAGCGTCTCGTAGTACTGGTGGCGCGCATCGCCGAAGGTGAAGTTGTTCATCGTGCAGGGGCTGGACGCCATCACGCCCAGCGCGCCGTACAGCGCATTGGTGATGGCGCTCGACGTCTCCACATTGCCCGCCACCACCGCCGCGGGCGGACGCGGGTGCAGCAGGCTGCCCTCGGGCACGATCAGCTCGATCGGCTTGAGGCACCCCGCATTCAGCGGAATGGCGTCGTCCACCAGCGTGCGGAAGACGTAGAGCACCGCCGCCGTGGTGATCGATCGGGGCGCGTTGAAGTTGTCCGCCGTCTGTGCGCTGGTGCCGGTGAAGTCCACCTCCGCCCGGCCCTCCGCACCATCCAACTGCACGCGCACGGCGATGCGGGCGCCGTTGTCCATGTCCAGCGCGAAGCGGCTGGACGCGTCTGATCCCGCTTGGGGGTGGAGTGCCTCCCAGAGCGTCGCAGCCCGGGTGGGATTCGCGCCGAGGTCCGCGTCCTGGGCCGCGCGGGCCGCCACCTGGCGGCGGATCGCCCGGCGCACCGCCGCCTCGGCGTGGTCCTGCACATGGCGCATGTAGGCCACCACGGTGTCGCGGCCGTGCTGGCCCACCAGGGCCCGCAGCTCCTGGGCGCCCTTCTCGTTGGCGGCGATCTGCGCGCGCAGATCGGCCAGGTTCTGGTCCGGGTTGCGGGCCGGGTGGGGGCGTTCCGCCAGCCGTGCGCGCAGCTCCGCCTCGCGCAAGCGCGGGCCGTCGGGCCCCACCTCGACCAACCGGACGTTGTCCAGGCGCACACCCTCGTCCTCGATGCAGGTCGAGAACGGCGGCATGGACCCGGGCGTCAGGCCCCCCACATCGGCGTGGTGGCCCCGGCTGGCAACGTAGAAGGCCGGGCGCACCCGCCCTTGCGCCTCGGCCGGGCCGGAAGGCGCAGCGGTGCGGTCGTGCTCGGCCTCCAGAAAGACCGGTGTCACCACGGTGATGTCCGGCAGGTGCGTGCCGCCGTGGTACGGGTCGTTGAGCACGTAGACCTCGCCGGGCCGCATCACCGGATGGTGGTCGATGACCGAGCGGATCGAATCGCTCATCGACCCCAGGTGCACCGGCACGTGCGGGGCGTTGGCGATGAGCTGGCCCTCGCCGTCGAACAGCGCGCAGGAGAAGTCCAGGCGCTCCTTGATGTTGACCGAGCTGGCCGTGTTCTGCAGCCGCTGGCCCATCTGCTCGGCGATGGACATGAACAGGTTGTTGAACACCTCCAGCCGCACCGGATCGACCTGCGTGCCCCCGTCGTGACCCGCAGCGCGCGGCTGCACCCGGGTGAGCCACAGCTCACCCTGCGGCAACACCTCGGCGCGCCAGCCGGGATCGACCACGGTGGTGGCGTTGCGCTCGGCGATGACGGCCGGACCCTCGATCCGCACGCCGACCGGCAGCGTCTCGCGGCGGAACAGGCCGGCTTGGCGCCAACCGGCGGGCCGGTCGTCCGCGGCGCAGTACATGCTGACCCACGCTTCTGCGGTGGCCTCCACGGCCGTGGGCGCCTGCGCCGAGGAGACAGAGCCCGAGCCCTGCGCCCCACCCTCGGCCCTCGACAACGCCTCGGATTCTGCCGCCCAACCGGCAGGGCCTCGCCCGACTTCGGCACCGGGTGCGATGGCTTCGACGCCCACCGCCTCGATCACCTTGACGCGGTCCGGCATGAGGAAGGCAAAGCGCTGGCGATAGGCGGCCTCGAAGCGGGCGTCCAGCGCGGCGAGCTCGGCCTCCAGAGGCGTGTCCATCGCCAGGGAGCATGGCAGCGCCGTGTCCGTGCCGGCGTAGCGAACCTGGGCCTGGATCTGCACGACCCACCCTTCCGAAGCCGGCCCCTGCTGCCTCAACTCGACCTGGGCCTGCGCCGCCAGGGAGGCCGCGGCCGAGCGGGCCGCCTGCAGTCCGACGTCGTCCAACGGCCGCTCGACCGTCACCTCGCGCATCACCGTCTGGTCGGCCAGGCCCATGCCGTAGGCGCTGAGCACCCCGGCCAGCGGGTGGGCCAGGATGCGCGACACGCCCAGCGCGTCGGCCACCAGGCACGCAGCCTGTCCGCCGGCACCGCCAAAGCACTGCAGGGTGTATTCGGTGACGTCGTAGCCCCGTGCCACCGAAATGCGACGGATGGCATTGGCCATGCTGCCCACGGCGATCTGCAGCGCCCCAGCAGCGACGGCTTCGGCAGTGAGCCGCCCGACAGCCTCTCCCGCAGCGCCCGACGCCTCGCCGCCCTCACTGACCGTTGCCGCACCGCCCAGAGCGGCATTCATCTCGGCCGCCAGCGCCTCGAACCGCTGCACAACCCCCTCGCGGTCCAGCGGGGCATCGGCCCGCGGACCGAACACCGCCGGAAAGTGCGCCGGCTGAATGCGTCCGAGCAGGACGTTGGCGTCGGTCGTCGTCAGCGGCCCGCCGCGCCGGTAGCACGCCGGCCCCGGATTGGCCCCCGCCGACTCCGGCCCCACGCGCAGCCGCGTGCCGTTGAAGCGGATCACCGAGCCGCCCCCGGCCGCGACGGTGTGGATGCTCATCATCGGCGCGCGCAGCCGCACGCCCGCCACCTCGGTGTCGAACGCCCGCTCGAACTCACCAGCAAAGTGGCTCACGTCGGTCGAGGTGCCGCCCATGTCGAAGCCGATCACCCGCTCGTGACCTGCCGCCTGCGCCGTGCGCACCATGCCGACGATGCCGCCGGCCGGCCCGGACAGCACCGCGTCCTTGCCCTGGAAGCGCCCCGCTTCAGTCAAACCGCCCGAGCTCTGCATGAACAGCAGACGCACCCCCGGCATCTGCGCCGCCACCTGCTCCACGTAGCGCCGCAAGATGGGGCTGAGGTAGGCATCGACCACGGTCGTGTCGCCGCGCGGCACCAGCTTCATCAGCGGACTGACCTCGTGCGACACCGACACCTGCGTGAAGCCGACCTGCCGGGCCAGCCGCTGTGCCGCGCGCTCGTGCGCCGGACTGCGCCAGCCGTGCAGAAAAACGATGGCACAGGCGCGCAAGCCCGCGCCGTACACGGCCTGGAGTTGCGGGAGCAGGTCGGCCTCGTCCAGCGGCTCGATCACCTCCCCCTGGGCACTCACCCGCTCGTGGGCCTCGATGACGCTCGCATACAGGCGCTCGGGCAGCACGATGTGGCGGTCGAACAGCCGCGGCCTCGCCTGGGTGGCGATGCGCAGCGCATCGCGAAAGCCCCTCGTGGTCACGAGCAGCGTGGGCTCGCCCTTGCGCTCCAGCAGCGCGTTGGTGGCCACGGTGGTGCCCATCTTCACGCACTCGACCCGGTCGGGCGTGATGACCTCCCCGGGCGCCAACCCGAGCAGGCGGCGGATGCCCTCCACCGCCGCATCGGCGTAATGCTCGGGCGCGTCGGACAGCAGCTTGAGGGTGTGCAGCGCACCGTCGGGGGCTCGCCCGACGACATCGGTGAAGGTGCCGCCGCGGTCGATCCAGAACTGCCAGCGGGGGGGTGTGGACGTCATGCCCCGAGGATACGGGCACCCACCTCGGCCTGCGCGGCCGACCATGCTCCGGCCACGCCGAGCGTACGAACACACTTAATCAAATTCAATGGGTGGCGTTTCCCTCAGTAATACCGGGTTTGGTACCCGTGGTCCCCGGAAGAATCGGTGCACACAAACACTTCTGTACGGACGGCCCCATGCCCTTTCTGACCCGATTGCGCACCGGTGAAAAGCTGGCCCTCGTGTTCGGCACCGTCATCCTGCTGATGCTGACGATGGCCGGACTGTCCTTCATCGAACTGAACAAGGCCGAGGCCCGCAACCACGAGCTCGTGGTCGAGCAGGCGGAGCGCGTGTCGCTGGCCCGTGAATGGCGAGAGAACATCCTGGTGAACTCGCAGCGCAGCATCGCGGTGGGGCTCTCGACGGAACCCCTGGTCACCAGCTACTTCGAGCCCCTGCTGTCCAAGACCACCGCCCGCACCACCGAGATCCAGAAGCGCTATACCGAGCTGGAAACCTCGACCGAAGGCCAGGCCACGCAGCAGCGCATGGCCGATCGGCGCAAGGCCTACCTCGAACAGCGCAAGCGCCTGCTCGAAGCACGCAATGACCGCGAGAAACTGGCGGTGGAGGCCGATGCCTTCAAGGCGGTCACGGAAGAGTACATCCAGGCCGCCACGGACTTGGTCGACTTCCAGATGCGCAGGCAGAAGGACACCGTCGACAGCGTGACCTCGGGCATGGGGCGCATGCGCTGGACCCTCATCACCGCGACCGCCCTGAGCGTGCTGGCCGCCTGCGCGCTGGGCTGGGTCGTGGCCCGCAGCATCACCCACCCGCTGGCGCGCATCGAGCGCTCGGCCGAACGCATCGCCCAAGGGGACCTTTCCGAGCGCCTGGACAGCCAGCCGGGCCGGGACGAAACCGCCCGCCTGTCCACGGCCATGTGCCACATGCGAGGCGCGCTGCGCAGCCTGGTGTCCCAGGTCCAGACCGCCAGCGAATCCATCGATGTGGCCAGTCGCGAAGTCGCTTCCGGCAACGCAGACCTCAGCTCGCGCACCGAGCACACCGCCGCCGGACTGCAGCAAACCGCCAGCACCATGCAGCAGCTCACCCAGACCGTGCGACAGAGCGCCGATTCAGCCCAGACGGCCAATGCGCTCGCGCAATCGGCAGGCGACGTGGCCCGCCGCGGCGGCGAGATGGTGAGCGGCGTGGTGCGCACCATGGACGAGATCCAGCAGGCCAGCCGCAAGGTCAACGACATCATCGGCGTGATCGACGGCATCGCCTTCCAGACCAACATCCTGGCGTTGAATGCGGCGGTCGAAGCCGCCCGCGCCGGGGAACAGGGCCGCGGCTTTGCGGTGGTGGCCGGCGAGGTGCGCAACCTCGCCCAGCGCAGCGCCGATGCCGCCCGCGAGGTCAAGGCCTTGATCGGCACCTCGGTCGACCGCGTCGAGTCCGGCAGCCGCCTCGTCAACGAGGCCGGTCAGACCATGCAGGCCATCGTCACCTCGGTGCAGCAGGTGACCGACATCGTCAACGAGATCAGCCATGCCTCGGTCGAGCAGAGCCAGGGCATTGACGGCGTCAACAGCGTGGTGGCCCAGATCGAGCAATCCACGCAGCAGAACGCCGCGCTGGTGGAGGAGTCGGCCGCGGCAGCCGCGAGCCTGAGGGATCAGGCCCAGAAGCTGTCGGAGGTTGTGGGCGGGTTCAGGCTCTGAGGGCCCGCGAACCGCCAACTTGTTCGCATGCCGCGGCAAGCGCCCCCGCATCCGGACGACGGTCGCACGCGGCGGCGCGAAGACAATCGGTGCCATCCGCCGGCTCCGCAAGGCGCGCAGCCCAATGTCCACCCCTCCACCCGCTGAGCCCCTCCCATGAACCTCAAGTCCATCGCCACCCTCGCTGCCTCCCTCGTCGCCGCTGCCGGCGCCCACGCCGCCACGCCGGAAATGAGCTGCGGCGCCGGTGGCTGCGGCAAGAAGGAGTCTTCCGCCAAGAAGACCGGCAAGGCCAAGAAGGCCGTCGTGCCGACCAAGAAGGAGGCCTCGTGCGCCAAGAAGGGGGCCGCTGCGCCCGCCGCCAGCGCCCCGGCCGAAGGCGGCAAGGACGCCTCCTGCGCCAAGAAGTGAGCCCGACCGGGCGCCGCTGATATGGCCGGCCTGGGCTATCGCCGCGAGATGCGGGACTGGGATCCCGCCGTCCTGCAGGCCGACTTCTTTGAAGTCGTGGCCGAGAACTGGGTGCGCCGCGACCGCGAGCCGCTGCACCGGCTGATCGACTCTGGACGACCGGTGCACCTGCACGGCGTGTCGCTCAACCTGGGCGGCCACAGCCGCATCGACGACGGCTTCCTGCGCGAGATCGCCGGCCTCATCGACGACCTCGGCACGCCCTGGTACTCGGACCACCTGGCCGCCAGCGGCGACACCCACCAGCTCTACGACCTCTTCCCGGTGCCCTTCACCGCGGCCGAGGTCGTGCGCGTGAGCGACCGCATCCGCCACGTGCAGGACGTGCTGGGCCGGCGCATCGCCATCGAAAACGCCACCTGGTACACCAACATCGGCGACATCCCCGAGCCGGAATTCCTGTCGGCCGTGGCCGAGCGGGCCGACTGCCACATCCTGCTCGACCTCAACAACATCGCCGTCAACCACAAGAACCACGCACTCGTCGAGTTGAGCGACTTCGTCTCGCGCATCGACCTTTCCCGCGTGACCTACCTGCACGTGGCCGGTCACGAGTACGACGAGCGCTTCGGCCTGTACATCGACACGCACAGCCGGCCCGTCGAGCCGCCCACCACGCGCCTGGCTCTGGAGCTGCACCGCCGCCACGGCCTGCCCATCCTGCTGGAGTGGGACAACGACATCCCCGACGCGGACACCCTCAACCGCGAGCTCGCATGCCTGACACCGACGCCTTCTACGACTACGTGAGGGGCCGCTCGGACGTGGTGCCGGCGGGCTACACCGAGGCCGGCCTGCGCGTGTACCGCCACCTCGTGCGCCTGGGGGCCAGCCAGCTCATCGAGTCGCACTACCCGGATCTACGCGAGCAGCTCGGCGAGGACGCCTGGGACACCCTGATCGCCGGCTTCGTGCGGCAGTCGGCCTGGACCTCACACAGCTACGGCGACCTGCACGCCGAGTTCCTCGCCTTTCTCGCCCACGAAAGCCAAGACGGGACGCCGCCTGAACCCGCCTGACGGTTCCCGCCGCGGGCCCGTCGGCCGTCGGACAGGGTGATCACGGGGTCGCACCCGGGCCGCGGACACCGATACTCGGCCAAGCCCATCTCCTTCTGCTTCCGACAGAACTCGCGCCAGGAACCGCCATGCCCATCACCAAAGGCCACCAGCAACTCATCGCCGAAGCCCGCGCCAAGATCCGCACCCTCACCCTGGACGAGGCCAAGGCCAAGTTCGGCGACCCGGGCGTGGTCTTCGTCGACATCCGCGACGTGCGCGAACTGGAGCGCGAAGGGATGATCCCCGGCGCCGTGCACGCCCCGCGCGGCATGCTGGAGTTCTGGGTGGACCCGGCCAGCCCCTACTACAAGGAGGTGTTCGGCTCCGGCAAGGAATTTGTCCTGTACTGCCAGTCGGCCTGGCGCTCCAGCCTGGCCACGGCGGCACTGCAGGACATGGGGCTCGAACCGGTGGCCCACTTCGAGGGCGGCTTCAAGGCCTGGAAGGACGCCGGCCTGCCGGTGGGCGAGAAGCCGTCGCACAAGCACTGAGCCGCGCCAAGGCCAGGCCCCATCGATGGCCGTTCAGCCGTCCGCATGGGCCGAGTCTGCCGCACGCGCCCAGGCGATGTCGCGCTCGGTCAAGCCGCCGGCCTCGTGCGTGGTCAGCACCACGTCCACACGGTTGTAGACGTTGAACCATTCCGGGTGGTGGTTCATCCGCTCGGACACCAGCGCCATGCGGGTCATGAAGGCGAAGGCCTGCGCGAAGTCGGCGAAGCGGAAGCTGCGCGCGAGGGCGTCGCGCTGGGGGTCGTGCGTCCAGTGCGGCAGGGTGGCGCGCAAGGCGCGGGAGGATTCGGCATCGAGTCGAAGGGTCATGGTCCGCTCCAGGCCGGCGTGGCGCGACCGGCACCTGTGACCCGGATCATGCGGTTTCGGCCAGAGCGGCGCAGGGCCCATGCCCTACAGCGACAACGCGCGCAGGCCCAATCCGGCGGGGCCGACGCGCCTTGCGGCGACCGGAGATACTTGCCCCGACTCCATCCACTTCGGCCCCCACCTGCGGCCTCACCGTCATGAAGATCGACTTTGTCTCCGACGTCGTCTGCCCCTGGTGCGCCATCGGCCTGGCCTCGCTGCAGGAGGCCCTGCGCCGACTGGGCCCGGACGTGCCGGTGACGCTGAGCTTCCAGCCCTTCGAGCTCAACCCGCAGATGGCGCCCGAGGGCGAAGACATCGTCGAGCACCTGTCGCGCAAGTACGGCATCTCCGCCGAGCAGATCGACCAGAACCGCCAGGCCATCGCGGCCCGTGGGGCGGCGCTGGGCTTCACCTTCGGCCCGCGCTCGCGCACCTGGAACACCTTCGACGCCCACCGGCTGCTGCACTGGGCGGGCCTGGCGGGGGAAGGCCCGCAGTTGGCGCTCAAGACCGCGCTGCTGCAGAGCTATCACGGCCGGGGTGAAAACGTGAGCGATGTCGAAGTGCTGGTGCGTGCCGCCGAGAGCGCCGGGCTGGACGGCGTCCGCGCCCGCGAAGTGCTGGCCGGCGACGAGTTTGCCGATGAGGTGCGAGCCAACGAGCGCCGCTGGCAACAGGCCGGCATCAGCAGCGTGCCGGCGGTGGTTCTCGACGGGCGGTATCTGGTCAGCGGGGGGCAGCCGCCGGAGGTGTTTGAGGAGGCGTTGAGGAAGGTGTTGGCGATTCCGGAGGACCTGCCAGGGTAAGGCGCTGCTTGGCAATACGCCTCATCGGCGATCGGCTGAGCCGGGTATCCGCTGGCCTCCCTCGACCCCAAGCATCGCCGTCAGCAGCAGCCTCGCGCCGGCCACGTTGGTGGCGCACGGCACGTTGTGCACGTCGCACACGCGCACCAGTGCGTTGATGTCGGGCTCGTGGGGCTGCGGGGTCAGGGGGTCGCGCAGGAAGACCACGCCGTCCACCCGACCCTCGGCGAGCTGGGCGCCGATCTGCAGGTCGCCGCCCAGCGGGCCGCTGAGCATGCGCTCGACGGTCAGACCAACTTCGTTCTGCAGTCGACCGCCCGTGGTGCCGGTGGCCAGCAGCCGGCAGCGCTTCAGGCCGGATTGGAATTCGCGCGCCAGCGCCACGATGGCGTCCTTGCGGGCGTCGTGGGCGATCAGGGCGATGGACAAGGTGTCAGGATCGATCATGGAGGCATTGTGAGGTCGGCCCGGTCAACGCGCCGGGGCTTTCGCTCTCGTCCTTGAGCGCCACGCCCGACACGCCGCGCAAGCGCGCCTGCCGCAGCAGCCACAGCAGCCGGGCTCCCGCCTCGGCCACGGTCAGGCCCTCAGGCCGCACGTTGGAGATGCAGTTGCGCGCCGCATCCGTCAGGCCCACCCGCGGCGCCCAGGTCAGGTACACGCCCAGGCTGTCGGGCGAGCTCAGGCCCGGCCGCTCGCCGATCAGGATCGCCACCATGCGCGCACGCAGGCGCTCGCCCACCTCGTCGGCCACGGCCACGCGGCCCTGTTCGACGATCACGAGGGGGCCCAGATCCCACCCTTCGCGCCGCAAGGTGGGGACGACCTCGGCCAGCAAGGCGGCGGCATGGCGCTGCACGGCGAGCGCCGAGAGCCCGTCGGCCACGACGAACACGAGGTCGTGACGCAGACCGTCGGCTGCGGGCGGGGCGCGGTGCTCCTCGAACGTCAACATGTCGGGCGCCTCGCCCCACTCGGACAGCGTGCGGGCCGAAGTCTCGTCCAGCCGACGCCCCAGGTCCGGGCGCTGGAGGTACTGGTGGCGGTCCCGGGCGGCGCTGTGAGCCGAGATCAGGGGCAGGTCGAGTCCAAGGTCGGGGTCGTCCAAACGCTCCGTGAGCACAGGCACATCCAGTGGCAGATGAACGGCGTCCCTGGCCTGTGCATGGGCGTACTGGAACGCCAGGTGCGGTGCGGTCGGCTGGCTGACCCCGGCCCGTCCCAGGGCAATGCGCGCAGCGGTGTGGGAGCGCAGCGCAGTCCAGGGATTGGGCGTGACGACAGAAACACCTGCGCCGGCCTCGGACCGATCCGGCACGCCGTTCAAAGGCTCTGCGGGGCTCGGAGTCTGCGTGCTCATGCTGCACCTCCTGACGACGCTCCCGGCGAAGGCAGCGCCGCCCGCATCGATTCCGGCAGCCCCTCGCACAGGCGCATCGCCTCGCCCTGACCGCGGAAGATCTGCATCCGCTCCAGCCAGGCCTCGAACTCCGGCGCCGGCAGCAAGCCCAGCACCCGGCGCGCATACAGCGCGTCGTGGAACGAGGTGGTCTGGTAGTTCAGCATGATGTCGTCGGCGCCCGGCACGCCCATCACGAAGGTGCAGCCCGCCGCACCCAGCACGGTGAGCAGCACATCCATGTCGTTCTGGTCGGCCTCTGCGTGGTTGGTGTAGCAGACGTCGCAGCCCATGGGCAGGCCCAGCAGCTTGGCGCAGAAGTGGTCCTCCAGACCGGCGCGGATGATCTGCTTGCCGTCGTAAAGGTATTCCGGCCCGATGAAGCCCACCACCGTGTTCACCAGCAAGGGCTTGAAATGCCGGGCCACGGCGTAGGCGCGGGCCTCGCAGGTCTGCTGGTCGACGCCGTGGTGGCCGCCGGCCGAGAGCGCGCTGCCCTGGCCGGTCTCGAAGTACATGACGTTGTTGCCGACCGTGCCGCGATGGAGCGACAAAGCCGCCTCGCGCGCCTCGCCCAGCAGGGCCAGATCGACCCCGAAGCTGCGGTTCGTGGCCTCGGTGCCCGCGATGGACTGGAACACCAGATCCACGGGCGCGCCGCGCTCGATGGCCTGCAGCGTGTTGGTGACGTGCGTGAGCACGCACGACTGCGTCGGGATCTCCAGCCGCTCGATCACCTCGGCCAGCCGGTGCACCAGGCGGATCACCTGCGGCACGTTGTCGGTGGCGGGGTTGATGCCCAGCACCGCGTCGCCGCTGCCGTACATCAGGCCGTCGAGCAGGCTGGCGGCGATGCCCTGGGCGTCGTCGGTCGGGTGGTTCGGCTGCAAGCGGGTGGACATCCGCCCCGGCAGCCCGATCGTGTCGCGAAAGGCCGTGACCACGCGGCACTTGCGGGCCACCAGGATCAGGTCCTGATTGCGCATGATCTTGCTGACGGCCGCCACCATCTCGGGCGTCAGGCCGGGGGCCAGTGCGGCCAACACGACGCTGTCGGTCTCGTCGCGCAGCAGCCAGTTGCGGAAGTCACCCACCGTCAGGTGCGAAACGGGCGCAAAGGCCGCCGCGTCGTGCGTGTCGAGGATGAGGCGCGTGACCTCGTCCTCCTCGTAGGGGATCAGCGCCTCGTTCAGGAAGGTGCGCAGCGGCAGCTCGGCCAGGGCCATCTGAGCGGCCACGCGGTCCTGGGCGCTGGCGGCGGCCACGCCGGCCAGGTGATCACCCGAGCGCTCGGGCGTGGCCTGTGCCATCAGGTCGCGCAGGTCGCGGAAGGTGTGGGTGCGCGAGCCCACGGTATGGACGTAGGCGGCAAGCTGGGTCATGGGGCGCTCTCCGTGCGGGTCCACTGTAGTCACTCCCAGCGGATTTGGCGTGACAGGGTGCATGTGCGCCTCTGCGGGACTCCACCGGATGGGGGTCCCCACGACCGAACGGTCATCCACATTCATTAAGATCGGCGACCTTCCGACGATATCGACGCCGATGAAACGCACTTCCTCCGTTCTCGCCGCACGCGCGCTTCTTGCCGCCGCGATGCTGACGACCTCGCTGGCCGGCTGCGCCAACGTGCCGTCGCGCGCCTCGTCTTCGTCGTATTCGCAGACCGGCATGGTGTCGTACTACGGCCATGAACTGGCTGGCCGGCGCACCGCCAGCGGCGAGGTGTTCAACCCGTCCGGGTTGACCATGGCCCACCGCACCCTGCCCCTGGGCACCCGAGTGCGCGTGACCGACGTGCGCACACAGCGCAGCGTGGTCGTGCGCGTCAACGACCGCGGACCTTTCCGCGGCAACCGGGTGGCCGATCTGTCGCTGGGCGCGGCCCAGGCGCTGGGCATGGTCGGGCGCGGCACCATCCAGGCCTCGCTGGCCCTGGCCGAAAGCGATGATTGACGGCCCACGCACCGTTGGGCCCTTTCACATTGACTTCCATCAAGCAACCCAAGCCCCAGGCGCCTAGCCTACGGGCTGTGTTCCGCACGTCCTTCTTCACGCCCATGCGCACCCGCACCTCCCTGCTCGCCCTGGCCGCCCTGAGTGCCTGCATCGGCTTGGCCCCGTTGACGGCCCAGGCCACGCCTGCCGAAAACGACGCCGCCATGCTCAAGCTGGCCACCGACCGTGGCTGCATGGAATGCCACAGCATCGAGCGCCTGCCCAAGCGCGCCGACGGCATGCCGCCCATCGCCCCCGCCTGGCGCGACGTGTCGCTCAAGTACCGCGACGATCCAGGCGCCTACAAGCGCCTGATGCAGACGGTGCTCACCGGCTCCAGCGCCAAGACGCGCCACTGGGTCGGCAAGGTCGGCCCCGGCGACATGCCGCCCAACCGCGGCGACATCAGCGAAGCCGACGCACAAATGCTGGTGAACTGGATCCTCGTGCTCGTGCCTTGAACGGCCGAAGGACGGGTTCTCCGGGGTACCGCCCCGGGGCATGAATCAATCGGGGGAAAACCTCGGTTTTTAAGGGTTCATTTACTTACAGACCCACCGATATTCGATCTGCATCCTCCGGCGACAGGGGGGTGCAGGTTCTGCATCGCGCATGCCCAGGTCGGAACCTTTTTGCAAGTTTCGCGGCGTGCACCGATGCAGGACCCCAAGATGTTCCACAACCTCAAGATCGGCTCGCGACTCGCCCTCGGTTTCGGCGTGCTGCTGGCTCTGTTTTTTGCGCTCAGCGGTGCCGCGTTCCTGCAGCTGCAAAGCCTGACCGAAAACGCCGGCTACTACTCGGTCAATCTCGTCCCGTCCTACGGGAAGATTCATGAGCTGTCCGAATCCTTCGGTGAGATGCGCCGCGCGGAGTTCCGCCACATCCTGTCCAACTCCGAAAAAGACATGGACGAGCAGGAGGCGCGGATGGCCAGGGCCCGCCAGAAGGCCAACACGATGCTGGACCACTACGCCCAGAATCTGGTGTCCGATGACACGGAGCGCCGGGCCTTGGAAGCCGTGCGCAGCACCCTGAAGGACTACTACGCCGCCTGGGACAACCAGATCCGCGCCGTGTCCCGCATGACCACCACAGATCCGTCCAAGACCGCCGAGGCCACTTCGCTGGTCATTGGAGCCTCGTCCAAGGCCTTTGCCGCGCTGAACGGGGCCGTCGACAAATGGTACGAATACAACGTGCAACTGGCGAAGGTTCAGGACGAGGCCCTGGCCTCCACGAGCCGGAACGCCCGCTGGACACTGGCCCTGACCACCCTGGCTGCGGTGGCCGTCGGTCTGTGTGCCGCCGTGCTGATCACCCGTTCCATCGTTCGCCCGCTGCAGCGCGCCACCGAGGTGGCCCGTGCCGTCGCGGCCGGTGACCTCACCTCGCACGTCGACGTGCAGGGCAAGGACGAAACGGCCGAACTGCTGGGCGCCCTGCGCGACATGAACCAAGGCCTGGTGCAGATCGTCGGCCAGGTGCGCAACAGCAGCGACTCGATCGCCACCGGTTCTTCTCAAATCGCCGCCGGCAACAGCGACCTCAGCCAGCGCACCGAAGAGCAGGCCTCCAACCTGGAAGAGACCGCCGCTTCGATGGAGCAGCTCGCCAGCACGGTCAAGAACAACGCCGACACCGCCCACCACGCCAACGAGCTGGCCACCTCCGCTTCCCAGGCCGCGGCCCGTGGCGGCGAGGTGGTGCAGCAGGTCGTGGGCACGATGCAGGACATCTCGACCTCGTCGCGCAAGATCGCCGACATCATCGGCACCATCGACGGCATCGCCTTCCAGACCAACATCCTGGCGCTGAACGCTGCGGTGGAAGCCGCACGGGCCGGTGAGCAGGGCCGCGGCTTCGCGGTCGTGGCCGGCGAGGTGCGCAACCTGGCCAGCCGCGCCGCCGATGCCGCCAAGGAAATCAAGACCCTGATCCACGCCAGCGTGGAGCGCGTCGAGGTGGGCACGCAGCTCGTCAACACGGCCGGCGAGTCGATGGGCGAGATCGTCTCGCAGGTCCACCGCGTCAGCCAGATGATCAACGAGATCTCCACGGCCTCCAACGAGCAGACCATGGGCATCTCGCAGGTCGGCGAGGCCGTGACCCAGCTGGATCACGTCACGCAGCAGAACGCCGCGCTGGTGGAGGAAAGCGCCGCCGCCGCGGAAAGCCTGCGTCACCAGGCCGCGCAACTGGCCGAAGTGGTGCGCAAGTTCCGTCTGGCCGACGATCTGGGTGGCGGGTTTGCCTCGCCCGCACCGATGGCCCACAACGCTCCTCTGGCCAAGTCGGTTTCCACGGTCAAGCACACCCCCAGCACGCCCAAGGCCAAGCCGGCCCCGGCGGCCAAGGCGACTCCGGCGTCAACCCACGCACCGTCGGCCGCCCACACGCCCCAAGCCTCTTCCGCCGCAACGCCGGCCGTCGCCCACGCGGGCGGGGACGATTGGGAAACCTTCTGACCCACGTCGAGGATAAGGCCGACCGGGGTC
Source organism: uncultured Sphaerotilus sp. (assembly GCA_964422355.1). Lineage (GTDB taxonomy): Bacteria > Pseudomonadota > Gammaproteobacteria > Burkholderiales > Burkholderiaceae_C > Sphaerotilus. Next base: position 24,198 of record CAYRBG010000005.1, read on the forward strand.
GGCCTCAGACCCAGTCCACGCGGGCAGGCTCCGCGCCGGGAAACACCCGGTCCACCTGCGCCGCCGACAGCCCGTACATGCGGCCGAACACTCCGCCCAGCAGCGCGCGGTAGTCGTTGAGCACCGGCCAGTCCCGGTTCTGGAACAGCGTGGCGGTGGACACCGCCACCTGCTCCCCGCGCACCGCCCCGCCGCGCACGCTGCCTCCCAGCACCCAGTAGACGCTGCCGTGGCCGTGGTCCGTGCCGCGGTTGCCGTTTTCGCGGAAGGTGCGCCCAAACTCGCTGAGCACCACCACCACGCTGTCACGCCAAGCCTGCGGGCCGATCTCGTCGGCGTAGGCGGCCAGCCCGCGGCTCAACTCGCCCACGCGGTTGGCCAGGTTGCCGGTGGCGCCGCCCTGGTTGACGTGCGTGTCCCAGCCCCCAATGTCGACAAAACCCAGGCGATAGCGCTCGCGCATGAGCTTGGCGATGCGCCGCGCCTCGCCCTCGAAGCCCTGGGTGGACACGGCCTTGCGGCTGGCCGCCTGCATTTCGGCGCTCAGGTCGTTGCCGGCGCCGGACGCAGCCATGGCCGGGCGCCGGATCTCCCGCTGCGCCTCGTCCCGTACCCGAAAGCCCTCGTCCACCGAAGTGGACAGCGGCGTTCCGGCGTACATGCGCGAGATGAGTTCCGCCTGCCGCCCCTCCACACCGCCCCGGCCCAGGCGGTCCAGGCGCAGGTTGGGCACGGCCGAAGCACCGCGGAAGGTCAGCGGCAACTGCTCGGTGAAGGCGATGGCGTCGCGCGCGTCCAGCACGGCGGCCAGCCGGTTCATGAAGCCGGAGGAGGCGTTGACCGGGCCGGTGTCGGCCTGCCCGGCCTCGATGCGGTCCTGCGTCTCGAAGTGGCTGCGTGAGGTGTCGTTTGTGCCGGCAAAGGGCACGAAGGCGAGCTGGCCCTGGTCCCACAGCGGCATCAGCGGTGCAGCGGCGGGGTGCAGGCCCCAATCGACGGTCAAGGGCAGCGCGGCCCCGTCGCCGGACCCCGGCCGGGCGATGGCGATGCGGGGCCTGGCCTCGTAGTAGTCGCTGCTGCTCACCGGCACCAGCAGGCTGACGGCGTCGTAAGCCCCGCGCAGGAAGACGACCAGCAGGCGCGGCCGGTCGGCCGGTGCGGCGCGCAACGACACGGACGACACGCTCAAGGCCGGCAACGCCAGCGCGGTTTTCAGCAGATCACGGCGGTGGATCATGGGACGGCAACTCCTTGGGCCGGCAGACCGGACGGAGGCCCTTTCGGCCTCAACGCATCATGAATTCTGGGGAGGACAGCAGCAGCGCATTCCATTCCTGGGGCGAGGCCGCGGCGTCCAATGCCGCGCGCGTGCGGTCGCTCAACGTGCGGGACACGGCCTGGTGGTACAGCGCGTTGGACAACTGCGGAAAGGCCGGCACGTCGGCCGCCATGCCTTCGCCGCGGAACAGGCCGGCGCTGTTCACCCCCAGCGTGCGAGCGATCTCGAAGCGCGTCGTCATCGAACCCGAGCCGGACCACGGTGCGGCGTCCAGCGGATAACCGTCGGGCGTCTGGCGCAGGTACAGGCCCTGGCCGAGGCGGTTCAGCCACTGCTGCATCGGCGCGGTGTTGCGGATGAAGCGGCCGTCGTAGGCCAGGCGCACGGCCGAGACCACGTAGTGCAGCGGGTCCTTGAACTTGCGGCCCAGCGAAGGCGTGAACTCCGGCGCCTCGAACATCGTTTGCAGCACCGCCGTGATCTGGCCTTCGCTGCGCTCGAAGGTGCGGGCCATGCGGTCCACCAGCGCGGGCGACGGCTCGTCGGCGACGAGGTACATCGCCAGCTTGCGGCTCACGTGCCGGGCGGTGGACGGGTGGCGGGCCAGGCGGTCGAGCTGTTCGAGGATTTCCGGAATGCCGCGCCCGGTCACCGTCACGCCCAGCACGCGCTTGTCGCCCATGTCGTGGCGGGCGGGGTTGAACTCGGTGAGGCCGTCGCGCACGACCAGGCCTTGCAGCGCGGGGCGCACCTTGGGCGGTTCATCGCTGAGCGACACGCCCAGACCGGTCAGCACCCGCGCCAGCTCCTGCACGTCGGCCTGCGTGTAGCCGCCGTCCACGCCCAGGGTGTGCAGCTCCATCAGCTCGCGCGCCAGGTTCTCGTTGAGGCGCTTGGCGGCGTTCTGCTCGTTGTCGAGGTAGCGCAGCATGGCCGCATGCGTGGCGCTGGCCACCAGCAGGTCTCGGAAGCGGCCCAGCGCGTGAGTGCGCAGGCGCTGTTCGTAGTCGCCCACCATCACGCCGAGCTGGCCCTTGCGCTCATAGATGTTGAAGTGGTTGAACCAGAACCAGGTGAGTTGCTCCTGCAACTGGTGTGGCGAGTAGAGCGCGCGCAGCAGGAAGCGGCTGCCGGCCTCGCGCGCCAGCTTTTCGGCCTGCTGGCGGGTGGCCTTGCGGGCGGCCTGCTGGGCCTCGGGGTCGGTGGTGGCGTCGGTGTCGCGGCGTTGGCGGTCCAGCGCCTGGGCCCAGGCCACGGCGGACTGGCGGCTGAGGTCCATGGCGTCGATCTGGGCCTGGGCCTCGGCCGGCAGCGCCGCAGTGCCGGACGGCTGCAGGTGCTCGCGCAGGGCCTCGCGCATCGAGGCGCGGTGCCAACGCTCCAACGCCGCGCTGTCGATGCCCCAGGTGAGGCGGTTGAGCCAGAGCACATCGTCGGCCGTGGTCAGGCGCGAAGGTGAGGCGGTGGCCGCACAGCCCGTCAGGCCGCTCAACCACGCCGGACTCAACGCCAGAGCGGCGGACGATTTCAACAGGAAGCGTCGGCGAGAAGTCACACGCATGAGAGGGGGCCTTCAGGTTCAGGGAAAGAGGTGAGAGTTCGCCACTTGCCGGCGGTTCAAGCACCGGCCCCCAGCGCACCGTATTCGGCCTCGGCCTGCATGGACACGAGCCCGCCGGCCAGCGCGGTCCACAGCGCCAGCTTGGGTCCACCGGGTGGCATGGCTTGCAGCGTGAGGGTCTGACCCAACAGGGCCGGACTCACGCCGCGGTAGTCGAAACGGCGCAGCGCGCGACCTCCACCCAGCTCCTGGGCCCAGCCCGCCAGAAGCGTGGCCTGCAGCGGACCGTGGATGACGAGCTGGTCGTAGCCCTCGACGCTGCGACAGTAGTCCGCGTCGTAGTGGATGCGGTGGCCGTTGAAGGTCAGCGCCGAGTAGCGGAACAGCATCGTCGCATCGGGCGTGACCGTGCGCTCGGCTGCGGCAGCCGGGGGCGCGGTCGAAGCCGACACCGCAGGGGGTGGCGCGGAGGCGGTCGCGTCGGCAGGACGCCCCTGCGCCGAAGTCGCCCTTTCGCCGCCCGCCGCACCCTGTGCCGACGCCGCCGCGGCCTTGTAGACGATGTCGTGCTCTTCCCGCACGCAACGCCGACCGCCGCTGAAGACCTCGTGCTGCACGGTCACGAACACCAGATCACCCGATCGGCCCTGCTTGTGGCGCACGTCGAGCACCTCCGAGCGCTTGTCCATGACCGCTCCCAAGCGCAGCGGATGCTCAAAATGCACCCGGCCTCCGGCCCACATGCGATTGGGCAGCGGCACGGGCGGCAAGCAGCCGCCGCGCGCCGGATGGCCGTCGCGCCCCAGCGCAGACGGCGGCTGGCCTTCGAGAAAGTACAGCCAGTGCCACAGCGGCGGCAGCGCGTCGCCGTCCTGCAGCAGCGGGCCGGGCCGGTCGACGGTGGCGGCCATGAGGCGCGCATGCCGGGTGGCGGCCGTGTCCCGATCGGTGTGGGTGCGGCCGATCCATTGCCGCAGGTGGTCGAGGTCCAGAGGGGGCGTGGTCATGGGCGAAGCATCCTGTTCCCTCACCGGTAACGGCTGCACTGTACGCCCCGGTGGACCGGTGCGCAGATACTGTATGCTCATACAGCCATGAGTTCCGAAACGTCGTTTGTCCCGCGCCGCGTGCACCTGACCCGGCTGATGAAGATCTGGCGCTCGGCCGGCTGGCCCTGCCGCGATCCGGTCGAGCTCGACCTGCGCGGCTCCGGCTGCATCGCGCCCGTGACCGACGAGCGCACCGGCCACGAGACCCTGCAGCTCACCCCGCTGGGCCTGCAGTGGCTGGCCGAGGCGCGGCGCACCCAGCAGACCACCTTGCGCCTGCACGATCAGTTGGCCGCCCGCATGGCGCGGCAGTTGATCGGCCAAGGGCGCATCGTCTGGAGTGAGCTGGCCGTGCGGGCGCGCATCGCCGCGGGTGAAGAACCACCGCCGGTTCCCGAGCCCGGCGCAGCCTTGACGCCCACGCCCGACCACGCGACCTTGCCGGACCTCTGGGACGACCCGCACGAGCCAGCCTCACCCGCCGCCCTGATCGCTGCGGAGAGCCTTGGGGCCTACACCGCCACAGCCCCGCGGCCCCACACCTGGCGCATGGCCCGCCCGGACCTCTACTCGATCCGCAACACCTCGGTCGCGCATTACCTGCACCCGGTGGTGCATGAGATCAAGGCCAGCCGCGCCGACCTGCTGTCCGACCTGCGGCACGCCGCCAAGCGCGAGTCCTACCAGTGGCTGGCCAGCGAGTGCTACTACGTCTTCCCCGCCGGCATCGCCGAGCCGGAGGAGCTGCCCGAGGCCTTCGGCGTGTGGGTGCTGCACGGCGAGGTGGACGACGGCCGCTTCGAGCTGCTGCGTCCGGCGCGACACACGCCCTGCGCGCCGTCGTTCTCGGTGTGGATGGCGCTGGCCAAGGCCACGCCGCTGCGCCTGGATGTCGATGAGAGCGCTCAGGGGGAGCTGGCACCGACCGCCGATGCCTGAGCGCCCCCTGTCCAACGACGGATCCTCACCGCCGCTGTGGACCGTGGCCGTCCGGGCGCTGTGCGAGTTCACCGCCAAGACCGGCGACCTGGACCTGCGCTTCACCCCGGCCCCCACCGCCCTCGAAGGCCAGGCCGGTCATGCGCGGGTGGCCGCCCGCCGGGGCTCGGGCTACCAGACCGAAGTGCCGCTGAAGGGCCGGTTCGGCCCGCTGCAGGTGCGCGGCCGCGCCGACGGCTGGGACCCTTCCTGCCAGCGCCTGGATGAGATCAAGACCCACCGCAGCGCCGGCCCCGACGCGCTGCCCGAGACCCACCGTGCCCTGCACTGGGCCCAGGTGCGCTGCTACGGCGCGCTGCTCTGCGCCGAACGGGGCCTGCCGGAGATCGAACTGGCCCTGGTCTACCTGCACGTGGGCACGAACGAGGAGGTCGTGCTCACCGAGCGGGCCTCGGCCGAAGAGCTTCAGGCTTTTCTGAACGGGCTGTGCGCCCGCTTTCTCGGCTGGGCGGAGCAGGAGAGTGCGCATCGGCACGCGCTGCACGCGGCGCTGGGCGCACTGGCCTTCCCGCACGACGCCTTCCGTCCCGGTCAGCGGGAGCTGGCCACCGCGGTCTACCGCGCCGCCGCTTCCGGCCGCTGCCTGCTGGCACAGGCGCCCACCGGCATCGGCAAGACCGTGGGCACGCTGTTCCCGCTGCTCAAGGCCGTGCCGGGACAGGGTCTGGACAAGGTGTTCTTCCTCTCGGCCAAGACCTCGGGGCGGGCGGTGGCGCTGCGGGCGCTCGCGCGGGTCACCACGCCCAGGGAACCCGTGACCGCGATCGGTGGGCTCCCTCTGGCCTCGACTTCGACGCCCAACGCTGCTCCGCCTCCGTCGGCCCGCGTGCTGCGTGTGCTCGAACTCGTGGCCCGCGACAAGGCCTGCGTCCATCCGGATCTGGCGTGCCACGGCGAATCCTGCCCGCGCGCCGCCGGCTTCTATGACCGGCTGCCGGCAGCGCGGCAAGCGGCGGTCGAGGCCCCCGGCTTCTGGGACGCGGCCGGCGTGCAGGCGCTGGCCGAGGCCCACACCGTCTGCCCCTACTACCTGAGCCAGGAGCTGGTGCGCTGGGCCGATGCGGTGGTCGGCGACTACAACCACTGGTTCGACCTGGGTGGCCTGCTGCACGGGCTGACGCAATCGCTGGAATGGCGCGTCGGCGTGCTGGTCGACGAGGCGCACAACCTGGTCGACCGCGCGCGGCAGATGTACACGGCCGAGCTGTCACCCCACACGCTGCGCGCTGCTGTGCGCAGCGCCCCCAAGGCGCTGCACCGCCCACTGAAGGCCCTGCAACGCCAATGGGCCGGGCTGGATCGCGACGCCTGGCCCCCTGTCGAGGCGTGCGTCGGCACGGCCGCAGGCTCGGTCGCCTGCGCAGCCCCGGCCCCGCCCGCGCCACCCGACTACGCCGTCCTCCCCACACTGCCCCAGTCCTTCCTCGGTGCCCTGCAGCGCGCCAGCGGCGCCGTCACCGAGTACAGCCAGGACCACCCCACCGAAGTCCACCCCGAGCTGCTGAGCTGGCAGTTCGAGGCCCTGCACTTCCTGCGGCTGCACGAGCTCGATGGCGACCACAGCCTGCTGGACCTGCAACGCAGCGGTCGCGGCGCCACGTCCGCGCCCGCCTCCCGCACCGGCGCCTCCCGAACCGCACGACTGCACCTCCCCACCCTCACGCAGCGCAACGTGCTGCCCGCCCCGTTCCTGCGGCCCCGGTTTGAAGCCGCGCACACGGTGACGCTGTTCTCCGCCACGCTGCAGCCGCCCACCTACCACCGGCGCCTGCTGGGCCTGCCCGACACGACCGCCGAGATCCATGTGCCCACGCCGTTCCGGCCGGAACAGTTGCAGGTCGTGGTGGCCCGGCACCTCTCCACCCGCTGGGCCGACCGCGCCCGCTCCGAGCCGAAACTGGTGGCGCGCATCGCCGCGCAGTTCCAGGCCCGGCCGGGCAATTACCTGGCCTTCTTCAGCAGCCACACCTACCTGCAGGACGTGGCCCGGCGCTTTGCCGAGGCGCACCCTGAACTCCCAATCTGGCTGCAGTCCCGCGGCATGAGCGAAGGCGAACAGGCCGCCTTCCTCGCCCGCTTCACCCCAGAAGGACAAGGCATCGGCTTTGCCGTGCTGGGCGGCGCCTTTGCCGAAGGCGTGGACCTGCCCGGCCGGCGCCTCATCGGCGCCTTCATCGCCACGCTGGGTCTGCCGCAGGTCAACCCGGTCAACGAGCAGTTCCGGCAGCGGCTCGACACCCTGCTCGGCGCCGGACAGGGTGACGACTGCACCTACCTCTACCCCGGCCTGCAGAAGGTGGTGCAGGCCGCCGGGCGCGTCATCCGCACGCCGGAGGACACGGGGGTGATCCACCTGCTGGACGACCGCTACGCACGCCGCGCGGTTCAGGCGCTGCTGCCGGAATGGTGGGACATCCGGCTCGACTGAAATCCGCATAAGCATCCGCGAAGGCCTTCGTTGGCGCGGCGAAGCCCGGTTCCTAGCATCGACCCATCTTCAGTCTCTGCTCAGGAAAGACCATGTCCTCCACCGCTTCCCGCCGCCATCCGATCCGCCGCCCGTTCATTCGACGGGTGGGCGCGCTGGCCCTGGCGACCCTGGCGCTGTCCGCCTCCTTCGGCGTGGCCCACGCCAAGGACTTCACCCTGCTCAACGTGTCGTACGACCCGACGCGCGAGCTCTATCAGGACTTCAACAAGGCCTTCGCCGCCCACTACAAGACCAAGACGGGTGACACCGTGACGGTCAAGGCCTCGCACGGCGGCTCGGGCAAGCAGGCCCGCTCGGTCATCGACGGCCTGGAGGCCGACGTCGTCACCCTGGCCCTGGCCTACGACATCGACGAGATCGCCGACAAGGCGAAACTGCTGCCGCCCGACTGGCAAAAGCGCCTGCCGCACCACAGTTCGCCCTACACCTCGACCATCGTCTTCCTGGTGCGCAAGGGCAACCCGAAGGCCATCAAGGACTGGGACGACCTGGCCAAGCCGGGCGTGGCCGTCATCACGCCCAACCCCAAGACCTCGGGCGGCGCGCGCTGGAACTACCTGGCCGCCTGGGGCTACGCCAAGAAGAAGTTCGGCTCCGACGCCCAGGCGCAGGAGTTCGTGCAGAAGATCTTCGCCAACGTGCCGATGCTGGACACCGGCGCCCGCGGCTCGACCGTGACCTTCGTGGAGCGCGGCATCGGCGACGTGCTGCTGGCCTGGGAGAACGAGGCCCTGCTGGCCCTCAAGGAGCTGGGGCCGGGCAAGTTCGACATCGTGGCGCCGTCGGTGTCCATCCTGGCCGAACCGCCGGTGGCCGTGGTCGACAAGGTGGTGGACAAGAAGGGCACCCGCGCCGTGGCGCAGGCCTATCTGGAGTACCTGTACTCGCCCGAAGGCCAGGACCTGGCGGGGCAGAACTACTACCGCCCCATCGACCCGAAGGCCGCCGCCAAGTACGCCGCGCAGTTCCCCAAGCTCAGCCTGTTCCGCCTGGACGAGGTCTTCGGCGACTGGCGCGCGGCGCAGAAGACGCACTTCAGCGATGGGGGGACGTTCGACCGGGTCGTGACGCGCAAGTGATTGCTTATTCGTTTTTCGACTAAGCAACGAAGAAATCAATTGTTTGATTCATGAGGCTTGGCTCCTAGCATCGCGTCCAGTTCTCAAAATGCCCTGGAGTCTCCTCATGACCCGTCCCGTCCGCCGCCCCTTCCTGTCCACCGCGCTGGCCCTGACCCTGGGCAGCACCGGCCTGCTGTGGAGCGCCGCCGCGCAGGCCGCGCCCACGCTGCTCAACGTCAGCTACGACGTCTCGCGCGAGTTCTACAAGGACATCAACAAGGCCTTCGTGCCCTACTGGAAGAAGACGGCGGGCGAGGACATCACGCTCAACCAGTCGCACGGCGGCTCCAGCAAGCAGGCCCGCGCGGTGATCGAAGGCCTGGAGGCCGACGTCATCACGATGAACCAGGCCCTGGACATCGACGTCGTGGCCGACAAGGGCCTGATCGCCGCCGACTGGGCCAAGCGTCTGCCCAACAACGCCGCGCCCACCAGCTCGCTCACCATCTTCCTGGTGCGCAAGGGCAACCCCAAGGGCATCCACGACTGGTCGGACCTGGCCAAGGCCGGCACCTCGGTCGTCATCCCCAACCCCAAGGTCACGGGCAACGGCCGCTACAGCTACCTGGCCGCGTGGGGCTCGGTGATCAAGGCCGGCGGCACGCCCGCCCAGGCGCGCGAGCTGACCGGCAAGATCTTCGCCAACGTGCCGGTGTTCGACGGCGGCGGCCGCGCGGCCACCACCACCTTCGCGCAGCGCAACATCGGCGACGTGCTGGTGACCTTCGAGAGCGAGGTGCAGAGCATCGTCGAGGAGTTCGGCAAGAACTTCGACATGGTCTATCCCAAGAGCACCATCCTGGCCGAGAACCCCGTGGCCGTGATCGACAAGGTCGTGGACAAGAAGGGCACACGCAAGCCCGCCGAGGCCTACCTGAAGTTCCTGTGGTCTGAAGAGGCCCAGGAGATCGCCGCCAAGCACAACCTGCGCGTACGCGATCCCAAGGTCGCCGCCAAGTACGCCAAGGACTTCCCCGCCGTGCCCACCTTCACCGTGAACGAGATCTTCGGCTCGTGGAAGAAGGCCCAGGCCGAGCACTTCAACGACGGCGGCATCTACGACCAGCTGCTGGGCGCCGCGCGTCGCTGATCGTTCCTTCCCATGCTGTTCTCGCGCACCCTGTTGCGGCGCCACAGCGTGCTGCCCGGCTTCGATCTCGCGCTGGGCTTCACGCTGCTCTACCTGAGCCTGGTGGTGCTGATTCCGCTGT
>CAYRBG010000006.1:0-32493 GCA_964422355.1 uncultured Sphaerotilus sp.
TGACGCGGTCGCGATTGCCCTGGCAGAAGTCGATGTCGAAGTCGGGCATCGAGACGCGTTCCGGGTTCAGGAAGCGTTCGAACAGCAGGTTGTAGTGCAGCGGGTCCAGGTCGGTGATCGACAGGGCGTAGGCGACCAAAGATCCGGCCCCCGAACCCCGGCCCGGGCCGACCGGGCAGCCGTTCGCCTTGGCCCAGCGGATGAAGTCCGACACGATCAGGAAGTAGCCGGGGAAGCCCATCTTGATGATGGTGCCCAGCTCGAACTCCAGCCGCTCGACGTAGCGCGGGCGCTCGGCATCGCGCTTGGCCGCGTCAGGAAAGAGCAGCTCCAGCCGCTCCTCCAGACCCTCGAAGGAGAGCTGGCGGAAGTAGTCCTCCATCGGCATCGGCGTGCCGTCTTCGAGGATGGGGGTGGGGAAGTCCGGCAGGCGCGGTTTGCCCAGCACCAGCGTCAGGCTGCAGCGCTCGGCGATCTCGACCGAGTTGGCCAGCGCCGAGGGGATGTCGGCAAACAGCGCGGACATCTCGGCCTGGGTCTTGAAGTGCTGGTCGCGGCTGAAACGCTTGACGCGCTTGGGGTTGCCCAGCGTGTCGCCGTCGGCGATGCAGACGCGGGCCTCGTGGGCCTCGAAGTCCTCGGGTTCAAGGAACTGGATGGGGTGGGTGGCCACCACCGGCAGGCCCAGCTCTGCCGCCAGCGGTACGGTCGCCGCCACATTGGCTTCGTAGCCGGGCAGTTGCGGACGCTGCAGTTCCAGGTAGTAGCGGCTCGGAAACAGTTCGCCCAGCCGCTGGGCCAGGGCCTTGGCCCGGCCCGTGTCGCCCGCAGCCAGGGCCTGACCCACGCAGCCCATCAGGCCTCCGGAGAGGACGATCAGGTGCTCGCCCATCTCCTGCAGCCATTCCCACTTCACCCAGGCCTGGTTGTTGCGCTGGACGTTGGTGATCCAGGCGCGCGACAGGATTTCGCACAGGTTCAGGTAGCCCTGGCGGTTCTGCACCAGCAACAGCAGGCGCGAGGCCGGGCGGGTTTCGCCGGCCGCAGCCGGGCCGTCGGGTTCCAGCCAGACGTCGGCGCCGAGGATGGGCTTGACGCCCGCTTTGCGGGCCGCGCTGTAGAGCTTGATGCCGCCGAACAGGTTGCTCAGGTCGGTGATGGCCAAGGCCACCTGGCCGTCCTTGGCTGCGGCCTTCACCGCGTCATCGACCCGCAGGGTGCCATCGACGACGGAGTATTCGGTGTGGGTGCGCAGGTGGACGAAATGCATCGGGGGATTTTAGTGAGGGCCTTCACTGGCGTGGCAGCAGCGCCGACAGGGCACCGATGGGTGCGGGGGCCTCAATGCTCAACTGAGTCGTCGGCTTGCGTACCCAGTTTCAGCTCAAACACCGTGCCTCGCTGGCCCGGCCCAGGCTGGGCCAGCAGGCGGCCCTTGTGTCTCCCGGCCACACGCTGCACGAACAGCAGGCCCAGGCCCACGCCCCGCGCATCTCCCGCGGGCAGACCTTGGGTTTCCTGTTCGAGCTGGCGGCGCTGCGTGAGGCTCAGGCCTGGGCCTTCGTCGGTGACACTCAGGGTCAGCATGCCGTCTTCATCGGCACGGGCGGCGAGGGTGACGCAGCTGCCTTGGGGGCTGTGCTTGATCGCGTTGAATGCCAGGTTGCCCAGGGCCCGCCGCACCAATGCCCGGTCGAGGCGCCAGGGCGGCATGCCGGGGGCCACATCCTGGATCACCTGTACGGCCGCATCCAGGGCCTGAGGCTGGCAGTCCGCCAGGACCTCGGTCAACAGCTCGGCCGGCGCCACCTGCGTCAGCTGCAGAGGTCCTGTTTCGGCCCGTGACACGCGCACGAACTCGTCGGCCAGCTGCAAGGCACGGCGGGCCTGGCGTTGCACCTCGGCCAGCAGCTCAGGCTGCGTCCAGGCCAGCTTGCCCGCCAGGTGAAGGTCGGCCACAAGCATGATGGCGTGCACTGGCGAGCGCAGGTCGTGCGAGACGAAACCCAGCGCTTCTTCGCGTTGGTGTTGAGCCCGCCGGATCGCGGTGATGTCGGCGAAGGTCACCACCCAGCGTTGCCGCTCCAGCAACTCGACGGATGCAAAATGGAGCAGGAAGTCGCCCAGCCGTTCCAGGTGAGCTTCGACGGCCAGGTTTCCCGGGGCGGGTGATGCCGCCGAGCCGGCGCTTGGGGGCACGAACAAGCGGTCCCAGTCGACCGGGCGGGCGGGCTGAAATTCGACCAGCAGCCCCGGCAGATCCATGCCTTGCATGTGTTCGGCGCCGTGCACCTCGAACAGCCGGGCCGCGGGGGCGTTGGCCAGCAGCACGCGCCCGCACTCGTCGGTGACCACCATCGCAGTGGGCATGCTGGCCAGCGCGTCGGCGAGGAAGCGCCGGGCGTTGCGCACCGTGTCGGCGGCGCTGTGCAGCCGGGCCAGCCGTGAGGCCATCGGGTCGCCCAGCCTGCGTTGCCGCCCGGCCGCTGGGGCGGAGGCCCGGGCACCGGTGCCTTCTTCGATCACCAGCCAGCGGATCTCGTCGTCCAGTCGATCCACCACCTGCTTGAGCTGGCGCCAACTCCAGAATGGGTAGGCCAGCAGCGCCGCCACGGCAAACGGGACCGGGCTCCACCAGAACCCGATCCCCAGTGCCAGCAGGCTGGCGGCGGCGGCCAACGGCACAGCCGCAAGGGCGCTCACCCACGCCCAGCGGCTGCCGAGCCGGTCGAATCCCAGCACCAGCAGCAGTGTCAGAACGGCCGCCATCAGCGCACCGGGCCAGGCATCGACGACCCGCAAGGTGTCGCCGCTGCGCAGGGTGTACAGGGTGTTGGCCAGCACCTCGACGCCGGGCATCGCATGCTGTTGACGGTTGACCGGTGTGGCCAGGGTGTCGCCCAGGCCGATCGCCGTCATGCCCACCAGCACGTAGCGGCCGCGCAGTTGCTCGATGGGCACGTCGCCCTTCAGCACGTCCACATAGGACACGCGTGGAACATGGCCGGGAGGGCCGGCATATCGGATCGGGAAACGGTCTTGCCGGGCCAAGCCGGCTGCCGGAGGCACAGCGGTGTCCTGCACTGTGGCGCGTGACACCGGCAGACCGGCCGCGACCTTTTCGCCTCCGGCTTCGAGCAGGGCCAGTGCCATGTGCGGGTAGACCTGCTCGCTCAGGCCGGTGCGCAGGAAGGCATGGCGCAGCACGCCGTCGGCGTCCACGGTTGCCTCGGCCATGCCCAACCGGGTGGCTTGGCCCAGCAAAGGGATGGGCAGCAAAGGCCGAGTGGGCGTCCCTGCGCCACCGGTCTGCCAGGTCACCGGCAGCACCACTGGCCCGGCGCGGCGCAGCATGCTCGCCAGGAGCAGGTCCTGGTTGGGATCGGAGTCGGGTTCGCTGAGCACCAGGTCCAGTGCGATGGCCCGCGGTCCGGCCTCGGCCAGACGGTCCAGCAGGGTGCTGTGCACCGCTCGCGGCCACGGCCAGCGGCCGATGGCCGCCACGCTGGGCTCGTCGATGGCGACGATCACGATGTCCTGCGGGGGGGCTCGCCGCCACAACGACAGGCCCAAGTCGTACACCACCCGGTCGGCCCGCCAGCTCCAGCCGGTGAACACCAGCAGCACAGCCAGCAATGCCAGCGGCAGGGCCACCACCCCAGAGCGCATGTGCGGGCGACTCATGGAGGGGGTATCTGCTCAGAACGCAGGCGGCGTCTCAGTCCGCCACCTGCACCGACAGGCCGTCCACCTGAACGCAGCCGCCCTGACCGACGCTCAGGCAACGGGGCAGGTGCAACTGCTGCGGGGTGCTGTACGGCCCCACAAAACCGTCGGGATCCTGGGCCCGGATCCGCACGAAGTACCGGCCACCGTCCGGCAGCTCGATCTCCAGTGCGGGTGAGCTGGTGCGTCGTTCGATCAGCACCTGGGCGAAGTCCGGGTCGCGGGCGAGTTGCACCTCGAAGGTCTGGCCGGGCAGTCCTTCCCAGTTCAGTCGGACCGTTTGATCGCTTACCTGGGGCGGGGCAGGCGGCTTCGGGAGGGCCCGCATCTCGAAGCGTTGGGCTGCGCCGAACGGCCCCTGGTCGGAGGTGCTGCGCTCGCTGGCCAGGCGCCAGAAGTACACGCCGGGCCGCAACCCGTCGAGATTCACCGCCGCCGCTTCCTGGCCGCGCAGGTCGTGCAACGGCTGCTCGAAGTCTTCGCTCTGGGCCAGTTGCAGCCGGTAGCTGCGGGCCTCGGGGTTGGCGGTCCACGCCAGCCGCACCTGTTCGCCCGCGATGATCGAGCGCGGCTCCGGTGCGCTGGGCAGGGGCGGCTCGGGCCGCGCTTTCAGACGGAAGCGATGCTCGGCGTTCAATCCCTGCAGGCCTTGGGCATCCTCGGCCTGAACCCGCAGCAGGTAGTCGCCATCGGGCAGGTCGGCGATGCGCAGTTCGGTGGATTCGCTGCGCACGTCGGCCGACAGGGTCGCAAAGCCTGCTTCGGTGGCCACCTGGGCGCGATAGGCCCGCGCACCCGCCTGCTGCGGCAGCGTGAACCGCACCAGCGGCCGTTCCTGCAGCTCCGGCAGTCCGGAGAGGTCCGGTGCCGCCAGCAGCGCCACCGGAGGCATCACTCGGCCGCTGCGGTCGACCACCACGCCTTGACCGGCCCGCACGCGCCGACCGAGCCGGCCCCCCCGCCCGTCCACGGCCACGGCGCCTTCCAGGACTTCACCGCGGGTGGTGGCCTCGTGTTCGCCGGTGCGCACCCGAAATTCGGTCCCACGCACACCCAGCACGCCTTGCGGGGTATGGACGCGAAACCCCGGCATGCCCGCAGGCGCCTTTTGGGCCTGCACATCCACTTGACCACGCTGCAGCGTCACGCCCGACTGCACCGCACCGGACTTGGTCACCCGATGGGCGGTGTCCACCACGAGGTGGCTGCCACCACGCAGGTGCAGCACGGTGCCGTCCACCAGACGCACCGTGGCCTGGCCGTCACCGGTGTGCAGCTCGGATCCGGGGGGCAGGGCCTGACCGGCCACCACGGCCTGGTGGCCCGTGCCGTGCACTTCGCCGTGGGCGAGCAGCACCTGTCCCGGCGCAGGTTGGGTGGCCATCAGCCGCAGGGGAATGGTCAAGGTCTGCCCGGCCGGAATGCGGTTCGCATTGGAGACCCGGTTTATCCGCGCCAGCTCGGGCCAACGCTTGGGATCGACGAGGAAACGCTTGCCCAGGCCGATCAGCGTGTCGCCGGCCGAGGTGGTGTAGGTGAACACGGGATCGGTTTGCGCCGTCTTCTCCGCCCAGGCGGGCCAGGCCGCCAGCAGGAGCGCCGAACCCATGGCAAGCAGGACCGCTCCAGAGCGGCCGACCGGCTGGCGGAAGGCAAAGGCTGTCATGACGTGGCCGGATCGAGGGCAGGTGGGTGAGGACGGTACGAGCCGAACAAGCCCCCTTCAACCGTGATGGAGACGTCGGTCCCGCAGCGCAGGCGGACGCAATGTAGCCGGAGATTTTAGTGAGGCGGACTGCGGGTACCGGGTGTGTCGTTTGCGGAACGCGCTGCATTTCCGACATCTGCGCTGAGTCAATCGTCGCGGATTTGGAAATCCCCACGGCACATCGGACACGGGGCGCGTCCCTAGATTCCTGCGCAGCACGGCGGATGCTCCGGCCGAAAGCGGAGCCAAGCAGGTCACTCACTCTTTCATTCCTAAAAGGTTCTTTGTCCATGAACACCCTTTCCTTGCGCGCCGTGGGCGCCGCGTTGTGCCTGAGCGGCGTTGGACTGGCCGCACCGGCGGTGCACGCGCAGTCCGTCACCGTCTACGGACTCATCGACCAGGCGGTCGAGCACGTGTCCAACGTCGGTGTGTCGGGGGCAGGGCTCACGCGGATGCCGTCCTTGACGGGGGCCTTGCCGTCCCGCCTGGGGTTTCGCGGCAGCGAAGACTTGGGCGGCGGCACGCGGATGGGATTTGTCCTGGAGCAGGGGCTGACGTCGGATTCCGGCGGGGTGGCCCAGGGCGGGCGGATGTTCGGGCGACAGGCGCTGATCGAACTCAGCGGCGGTTGGGGCAAGCTGACGCTGGGGCGCCAGTACACCCAACTGTTCTACGCGCTGCTGGATGCTGACGTGATGGGACCCGCCCTGTACGGCTCCGGCTCGCTCGACGGCTACCTGCCCAACGCCCGAGCCGACAACGCCCTCGGCTACCGGTGGAGCGGCCAAGGTCTGACCGTCGGCGGCACCTTCAGTCTGGGACGCGACACCGTCAACGCCGGTCCGAGCCCGGCGGGAACCAACTGCGGGGGCGAAACGACATCCGACGCGCTGGCCTGCCGCGAGTGGTCGGCACTGGTGAAGTTCGATCAGCCCGCCTGGGGCGTGGTCGCTGCCATTGATGAGCTGCGCGGCGGCGCAGGGGCCTTTGCCGGCCTGACGTCGAGCGAGCGCAAGGACACGCGGGTGACGCTCAATGGCCACGTCCGCGCTGGGGGGGCGCTCAAGCTGACGGCCGGTGGTTTGCGGCGCGACAACGACGGCAGCACGACGATGCCGCGCAGCGACCTCTACTTCGTCGGGGCCGCCAAGGAGTGGGGCCCCTCGTGGCTCACGGAAGTGCAGGGTTTCCGTCTGCGCTACGCGGGCACCGCCGAGCGGGCCACGCTGTGGGCGGCGCGCAGCACCTACCGCTTGTCCAAGCGCAGTGTGGTCTACGCGATGGTGGGGCACATCGACAACGTCGGGTCGCTGGCGCTGTCGGTCAGCGCCGGGGCGGCAGGCAGTCAGCCGATGGCCGGGGGGGCGCAGACCGCGGTGGCGGTGGGGATGCGGCACGCGTTCTGACCACCGATCTCCCGTCGTGTGAATTCCCGGCGGCTTGCTCGCCCATCGAGGCCGGATGGTGCACGCGTGAGGGTGGGGCGTCGTAGAGTTCGACTCATCTGCACTGCACAGGGAACGGTGATGGGCATGGGGATTCTGCGATGGACGTGGCGAGGCGTTGGGGTGCGCGCGGTGGCGGCAGCGTGGGCCATCACCAGTGTGGCGGCGGTGGCGCAACCGGCACCGGCCGACCAACCCACGCTGCGCGAGCGCATCAAGGAGCGCTGGTCCGAGCGGCGCAATGAGCGCAGCCGCGAGCGCGAATCCTCACCCGCCGACGTGCGTGGTGACCACAGCTTCGCCTTCGAGTTCGGGGGCGAAATGCGCCGCTACCGGGTCCACGTGCCGCAGTCCTACTCCGCCGAGGTGGCCGCGCCGGTGGTGTTCTCCTTCCACGGCGGCGGCGGCAACATGGATCTGCAGGCGACGGACGCCTACTACGGGCTGATCTCGAAGTCCGAAGAGGTGGGCTTCATCGCTGTGTTCCCCAACGGCACCAGCAAGCTGCCCGGCGGCCAGATGGCCACCTGGAACGCCGGCAACTGCTGCGGTCATGCGCGGGACGCCGGGGTGGACGACGTGGGTTTCGTGCGCGAGGTGCTGCGGCGGGTGCAGTCGCAGTACCGCACCGATCCGAACCGCGTCTTTGCCAGCGGCATGTCCAACGGCGCGATGATGAGCTATCGCCTGGCCTGCGAGGCGTCCGACGTGTTCAAGGCCATCACGGCGGTGGCGGGGACGGACAACACGCGGTCCTGCACGCCGTCGCGGCCGGTGTCCGTGCTGCACATCCACGCACGGGACGACGAGCTGGAGCTGTTTGACGGCGGCGCGGGGCGCAAGTCCAAGCAGGTCACGTCCTTCGTTTCGGTGCCGGAGTCGGTGGCCAAGTGGGTCAAGCTCAACGGTTGCAGCCCCCAGGCGCAGCGTGCGCTGGAGGTGCCGGGCGCCATGTGCGAGGTTCACACGGGGTGTCGCAACGGCACCGAGGTGCGCCAGTGCGTGACCGAGACGGGCGGGCACTCGTGGCCGGGCGGAAGCAAGCCGCGCGGCGGCAAGGGATCGACCGCCATTTCGGCGACGGATCAGATGTGGGCGTTCTTCGGTCGGCAGTGAGGGCGCGGGCGGCCCGCGCGCCGGCTCACTTCACCCAGCTGTTGAGCTGAATGATCGGCATCAGCACCGCCAGCACGATCATCATCACGATCAGGCCCATGGCGACGATGAGCAGGGGCTCCAGGATGGTGGCCATCTGCATGGCGCGGCGCTGCACCTCGGCACCAAGCTGGGCGGCGGCGCGGTCGAGCATGCGGGGCAGTTCACCCGTCTGCTCGCCCAGGCGGGCGAACATGGACAGCAGGCCGGGGAAGCGCTTCTTGGCGGCCAGGGCGGACGCCAGCGGAGCGCCCTCGCGGACCTGGACCAGTGCGTCCATGGCGTCGGCGCGCATGGCGGCGTTGGAGAGCGTCTCGGCCGCCGCCTGCAGGGCCTTGAGGATGGGCACCCCCGAGCCCGCCAGCATGGCCAGCGTGCCCGCAAAGCGGGCGGCGTTGTAGCCGCGGGCCAGACGCCCGACCAGCGGCAGGCGCAGCCAGCCGGCATCCAGCCGCACCCGCGTGGCGGGGTTGCGCCGTACCAGCATCAGTACGCCCACGCCCCCCGCAATGACGAGCGCGGCCAGCCAGCCCCACTCCCGCACGAAGGCGCTGATCGCCAGCATGGCCACGGTCAGGAAGGGTAGGGTCTGCTTGCTGCCTTGGAACACTTGCGCCACCTGCGGCACCACGTAGGTGACCAGGAAGATCACGATCACCACCGCCACCAGCGAGACGATGGCCGGGTAGAGCGAAGCGCCGATCAGCTTGGCCTTGAGGGCCTGGCGTTCTTCGAGGTCGTCGGCCAGGCGTTCGAGGACTCGGCCGAGCTGCCCGCTCTGCTCGCCGGCGGCCACCACGGCGCGGTAGACCGGGTCGAACTCGCGCGGTGTCGTGCCCAAGGCCTGGGCGAAGGGAGCGCCCGCGTTCACTTCGGCGCGCAGGTGCGCCAGCAGTTCACGCTGCTTGTCGTCCTCGGCTTCATCGGCCAGGGCGGTGAGGGCCCGCTCCAAGGGCAGGCCGGCCGCAACCAGTCCGGCGAGCTGACGGGTCCAGATGGCCAGCGCGGTGGCATTGAAGACCTTGCGGCCCCAGCGTGACGAGGCTGCCCCAGGGGCGGTGTCGGATCCCCCGCCCACCGCCTGTACATCCAGCGGAATCAGCCCGCGCGCCCGCAGCTGCGAGCGCACCGCCTTGGCGTTGTCGGCATCAAGCAGGCCCGTCTGGGTCTTGCCTGCGGCGTCCAGGGCTTCAAATCGGAAGGCGGGCATGGGCTGGGCAGCACCCGCAGGCGCACGGGAGAAGGAGAGGCGGCAGAAGGGGGGCCGGCAGGCGCTGCGGACTCACGGTGTCAGTCCCGGGTGACCCGCAGCAGTTCTTCGAGCGAGGTTTCGCCGCTGCGCACCAGACGGTCGCCGTCTTCACGCATCGTGAACAGACCGTTGCGGCGTGCGGCGGCCAGCACCTCGGATTCGGCGGCGTGGCCGTGGATGAGCGCGCGCACCTCGTCGTTGACGGTCATCAGCTCGTAAACGCCCGTGCGGCCCTTGTAGCCGGTGTGGCCGCACTCGTCGCAGCCTACGGGGTGCCACAGGCCGTCGCCGTCCAGGCGGCGGCAATGGGTGCACAGCTTGCGCACGAGGCGCTGCGCCAGCACGCCCAGCAGCGAGCTCGACAGCAGGAAGGGCTCGATGCCCATGTCGGTCAGGCGGGTCACGGCGCTCGTGGCGTCGTTGGTATGCAGTGTGGCAAGGACCAGGTGACCGGTGAGCGAGGCCTGCACGGCGATCTGCGCGGTCTCGTGGTCGCGGATTTCGCCGATCATGATGACGTCCGGGTCCTGGCGCAGGATGGCGCGCAGGGCCTTGGCAAACGTCAGGTCGATCTTGGCGTTGACCTGGGTCTGGCCGATGCCCGCCAGCTCGTATTCGACCGGGTCTTCCACCGTCAGCACGTTGGTCGTGCTGGTGTCGATCTGGCCCAGCGCGGCATAGAGCGTGGTGGTCTTGCCCGAGCCGGTCGGGCCGGTGACCAGCACGATGCCGTGCGGCTGCGCCGTGAGCTCCGAAAAGCGCCGGTAGGTGTCGCCCTGCATGCCCAGGCTTTGCAGCGAGAACTTGGCCTCGCCCTTGTCCAGCAGGCGCAGCACGGCGCGCTCGCCGTGCACGCCCGGCAGCGTCGACACCCGCACGTCGATGGCGCGGCCGCCGATGCGCAGCGAGATGCGGCCGTCCTGCGGCAGGCGCTTCTCGGCGATGTCGAGCTCGGCCATGATCTTCAGACGGCTGATCAGCGCCGCGTGCAGGGCCTTGTTGGGCTGCACGATCTCGCGCAGCGTGCCGTCGACGCGGAAACGCACCGCTGACGAGCGCTCGTAGGGCTCGATGTGGATGTCGCTCGCACCGTCCTTGGCCGCCTGTGTGAGCAGGGCGTTGAGCATGCGGATGATGGGGGCGTCGTTGGCGGCCTCCAGCAGATCCTCCACGGCGGGCAGGTCCTGCATCATGCGGCTGAGGTCGACGGCGCTTTCCACCTCGCCGACCACGGTCGCTGCGCTCGATTCGCCGCCCGCATAGGCCTGGGCGATGCGCTGCGACAGTCGATCGGGCGCGTCGGTTTCCAGGCTGTCGAGCGCGTACAGGCGCGACACCTCGGCCAGCACCGTGTGCGGTGTGGCCGGGGCCACCCACAGCGTCAGGCTCTGGCCGTCGTCTTCCAGCAGGGCGCCGTGCGCCTTGGCCCAGGCGTAGGGCAGGGGGTAGCGGCTGGCCATGCGGGTCAGTTGTTGGGGTCGAAGCCGCCGGGGCGGCTGGCCGGGGCCTGCGAGGCGGGCTGCGGCGTGTCTGAAGCGCCGGAAGCGGGTTCGGCCGGCGTTGCGGGGCGAGGAGCCATCAAGGGCGGCATCGCGCCCTGCGGCGAACTCGGGCGTTCCGGCAGCACCGGTGCGTCATTGATGCCGAGCACGGCCGACTCCTTGGGCTGGCTGGCCTGCTGCGAGGCGCGGATGGCGTCGTAGCGGTCCAGCGTCAGCGAGTTGGTGTCGTTCGGGCCCCGCATCACCACGGGGCGCAGGAAGACCATCAGGTTGCGTTTGACCCGCTCGCGCTTTTGCGCCTTGAACAGGTGTCCGAGGATCGGCACGCTGGACAAGCCGGGCACGCGGTCTTCGCCGTCGGCGTATTCGTCCTTGAGCAGGCCGCCCAGCACCAGCATCTGACCGTCATTGACCACCACGGTGGTCTCGATGGCGCTCTTGTCGGTGGTCGGGCCGTTGGTGCCGGTGGACGCGACGCTGGAGTTCTCCTGATAGATCGTCATGCGCACCGTGCCGTTTTCGCCGATCTGCGGACGCACGCGCAGGGTCAGGCCCACGTCCTTGCGCTCCACGGTCTGGAACGGGTTGATGGTGCTGCTGGTGGTGCCGGTGGTGGCATACGTGCCCGTCACGAAGGGCACGTTCTGGCCGATGACGATCTTGGCCTCTTCGTTGTCCAGGGTGACCAGATTCGGCGTGGACAGGATGTTGGCGCCCGTCTCACTGGCCAGGAAGTTGGCCAGAGCCCCGATCGTGTAGGCCCCGGCGATCTTGTTCACCAGACCGATGTTGAGGCCGGAGCCCAGGGACAGCGCGGACGAAGAGGAGGTCGTGCCGGTGGCCGCGGCCGCAGTCAGGGAGATCAGGTTGGCGCTGGTGCCCGTGCTGTAGTTGGTGCCTGCGTACACGCCGGCCGAGTTGCCGTTGTTGGACAGCAGCCCCTGCCACTGGAAGCCGAACTGCGAGGCCTTGGTCGCATCCATCTTGACGATCATGGACTCGACGTAGACCTGGGCCCGGCGCGAGTCGAGCTGGTCGATCACCGCGCGCAGCTGGCGATAGACGGGCTCCGGCGCCGTGATGATCAGCGAGTTCGTGGCCGGATCGGCCTGCACGAAGCCGCCGGTGCTGGGGCCGGCCGAGGCCGTGACGGGCGCGGTGGATTGGGTAGAGGCGGTGTTCGAGTTGCTGCCCAGGGCACTCAGGCCGGTGTTGGCGGAGGGCGTGGCGGCAGGGGCGGCGCCGGTGCTGCCCGTCGTGCCGGTCAGGGTGCTGCCGCCGGCCCCGCCGCTGTTGTTGGCGGCGTAGGCCGCGCGCAGCACGGTGGCCATGCGCGTGGCGTCGGCGTTCTTCAGGTAGACGACGTAGATGTTGCCGCTGGGGCTGGCGGTGTTTTGCGGGCGGTCGAGCTTGTCGATGGTGGCGCGGATCTGTGCCAGCTTGGCTGGGCTGGCCGCGCGGATCAACAGCGAGTTGGTGCGCGGATCGGCGATCACCGAAGTGCTGCTGCCGGCCACGGCCGTGCCTGGTGCGGCCCCCCCGGCGCTCCCGCCGTCGGCAAAGCGTTGCACCATTTGCGCCAGGTCCGAGGCCACGGCGTGGCGGATGGGGACCACCTCGACATCGGTGCTGTTGGGGCTGTCCAGCGCGGCAATGATTCGGCCCAGTCGCTGCAGGTTGTCGGCGTAATCGGTAATGACCAGCGTGTTGTTGCCGGGGTTGGCGTTGATCGTGTTGTTCGGGCTGATCAGCGGGCGCAGCACGGCCACGAGGTTGTTCGGGTTCTCGTGCTTGAGCTGGAAGACCTGGGTGACGATCTGGTCACCGCGCCGTTTGGTGGTCGCGCCCACGGCCACGGTGTCGGTCTGCAGCTTGGCTTCGGCCTCGGGGACGATCTTCAGCAGTCCCGACACCTCCACCATCGAAAAGCCCAGGCCGCGCAGGGTCGACAGGAAGGTCATCAGCGTTTCGCGCGGCGTCAGGGGCTCTTCGCTGTACAGCGTGAGGGTGCCCTTGACGCGGGGGTCGACGACGATGGGGCGCTTGACGATGGCCGACACCGCCCGTGACACCGCTTCGATCTCGGCATTGACGAAGTTGACGGTGACCCTTTCCTGCGGCATGTCGGCTTGACGCCGTGCCGCAGGTGCCGCCGTCGGCGCCCAGGCCATGGCCGCGGCCAGCGAGGCGCACAGGAGGCGTTGCGAAAGTCGGGGAGGGCGACGAGACGTCATGGTCATCCGATGGTAAGCACGGATCGTGCGCCTTGGCGACGTCCGATGATGTTGAGCAGGTTGTCGAGGGCGGCTTCGTTGCCTTCCGAGGCCGAAGCCTCGCCGCGCAACCTCAGTCCGGTGCGCCCCCAACTGCCCTGGCCCTGCAGGCGCAGCGCGCCGTCCAGGGTGTTGAGTTGGACGTGGGCGGTGCCGGGTGCGGCCGGATCACCGCGCACGTCGAGCCGGTAGCTGCCCAGGCGGGGCAGGGTGCTCAGGCGCGAGGAGAAGTCCCGCAGTTCCACCGAGACCGTGCCTTCCAGGGCCGGTCGGCCTTGGGTCCAGGTCAGGCCCAACCCTTGTCCGGTCAGACGCAGGGCGCCGTCGGGCTGCAGTGTGTTCCAGGGCGTGCCGAGTCCGACCAGCAGGGACGCCGGCCATTGCACCAGCGCCGTGGGGCCGGCATCGCCTGGCCCCGCCTTGTCTTCCTTGCGGGCGCCGCCGACACGCACGCGCACCTGACCCCAGCCGGGCAGGACCTGTACCGCCACGGGTTGAAGGATGCAGCAGTCGTCGCTCAGCGTCAGTTGCAGGGCGGCGGAGCCTTCGGTCCAGCGCGGAGCCAAGGTCCAGCCCAGTCGACCGGGCAGGCGGGTGGCATCGGCGCTGCCTTCACCACCGCCCAGCACCACGACCGCATTGCCGTTCCAGAGGGTGCCGCGGGCTTCGGCGAGCACGACCCGGCCTTCGCTGGCACGGGCCACCGCGGTGGCCAGCCAAGTGGCGGGCGCCCAGACGGTGGCAGCGGCCAGCGCGCCGGCGACTGCGCCGACCAGGGCCCAGCGGCGAGCCTTGCGGGCCCGTACGGCGCCTTCGTCGGCCACCTGTGCGGCGCCGCGCGGTCGGCCGGCGGGCGACCAGAGGCGAGGGGCGGAGCGCGTCGGGGTCACGGTCGGCTCCTCAGCTGGACAGCGCCGGAGCGACGATCACGGTGCCGAACAGGGCGCCGTCGCGCATCTGCAGTTGGGCGTCGGTCACGCGGGAGCGGGCGGCGCTGCGCAGTTCGGACAACCAAGCCGTGAATGCCTCCGGAGGCACTCCGTCGAGATTCACTTGCACCGTGTCCCCCATGTTCTGAAGGCGGGCTTTGGCCCCCAGCCTTTGGGTGGACGACTGCAAGGCGATGCGGGCCTGCTCGGCCGAGACCTGGGGCAGGGCACGCAACTCCTGCGCCTCCTTGGCCAGGGCCTGCATGCGGGCGAGCTGGGTCTCGACGCCCGGGCGCTGTTCCTGCGCCTGGCGCAGCGTGCGCAGGGCGGGCGAGACGCCCACCGCCCACAGCAGTAGGACGCCCACGGCCAGACCGGCCAGCGCAACCCCACGGCGCTCTCGGGGTGCGAGGCTCTGCCAGCGCGCCTGCAGCGGGGCCAGCCACGTCGGCCCTCCACCGGTGCCGGCGTTCTTGAGGGGGGGAGGCTTCAACTTCATTGCGGACCTCCCGGTCTGCGGTCACCGTTCGGGCCGGGTTGGGGGGGGCGCTCCCCCGACGATCCGGGACCGGGCCCGCGAGGGCCTGCGCGGCGGTCCCCTGGACGACCGTCGGCATTGGGAGGCGACCTCTGAAGGGTGAACTCGGTGGCCGAGCCCTCCACGCGCCACCCTGCCGGGCCCAGGGTGTCCTTGAGCGTGCGCATCTGGGTCTCGTTGAGCGTAGGGGCCGCGAGGGTCAGCGTGCCGGGCTTGAAATTCAGTTTCTGGATGGGCGTGTGCTCGGGCCAGGCGCTGGCGGCCGCGGCCATCAGCGTTTCCAGGTCACCGTCGCCGGCACGCCCGGCCTGGGCGCGCAGAGTGTCGTTCTCGCGCTGCATCTGCACCGGCGCGTCCAGAATGGCCCGAACCTGCGGATGGGCCTGGCGCAGCAGCTGGGTCATGGCGTTCTTGCGGGCCTGCAGTTCGTGACCTTCGTGCCAAGCCCACAGGTTCAGGCCCAGGAGGTGGACGGCCGCCAGACCGAGCAACCCCCAGCGCACCGGGCGCCACTCCGGCGTGAGAAAACGCTGCCAGGCACCGCGCAGCACTGCCAGACCGCGGTGTCGGGGCGCCAGGTCGAACTGGCGCAACTGCCAGGGGCTTTCGGCCGCGCGCAGCAGGCGCTGGCTGTCGGTGACCACCTGGACCGGCAGACCCAGCCAATGTTCGGCGGCGGAGGCCACGGCCGGGGCCGCCGAAAACTGGACGGCGTCGTGGGTGCCGCGCCGCCATTGGTCCTGCCAAAAGCGCGCATAGCTGCCGCCCGTTGGCCAGGTGGAGACGCCGTTGCGGTCCCGGCTGGTGATCAGCAGGGGCGAGGTACCGTCGACCCGCACGCGTGGATCGGCCTGGAAATGGATCTGCACCGGCGCCCCGAAGGTCGACGGCAGCACCGATTCGCCTTCGGCCGAGGCGGTCGCCGCGGCAGCCGACGGGACCTGGGAGGGTTCGCGTCCCGGGGCGGTCAGCGGTACCACGCGATCGACGGTGCGGCCCAGGGCTTGTTCGAGGGCCTGGATCTGCCGCGACAGCCAGCGTCGGTCACAGGCGGCGACCCAGGCGGTCTGGCCGGCGGAGGTGCCGGGAGCCACGGCCAGATGCAGGTTCTCGGTGTCCTCGGCCAGCTCGTCTTCGAGTGCGCCGACCAGGGCGGCCTGCAGCCGGCTGGCCGGGGCCTTGGGCAGGGGCAGGGCGTGCCATCCCAGATCGACGTCGTGGACCACGGCCACGGTGCTCGTGGCCCGGGGCAGCAGGGCGGCGGCGCACTGCCCCTCGGACTCGACGCGCGCACCGTCCGGACTGAGCACGTAGGTCCAGGGGCCTTCCGCGCCGGCCGTGGGCGCGCTCGCGCCTTCCGCCGCAGGTTCGGGACGCGGCGGGGGGAGCTGAGGGTGCCGGCGCGCAGAGGCGGGCAACAGGACTACGAGCAGGCTCATGAGGGGGGATGGAAATCCACAGGCATTTTAGGTGGCCGATGTTTCAGATTCGGACGCTGCAATACTTTGCAAATCAACGCATTGAGACGGAAGTTACGAGTTCCGTCGCAGGTATGCGGTCCGAACGCAGCACACGGATGCTGTTGAGGTTCTCACGCTCGATCAGCGAGCGCTGGGCCACGACGAGATTGCCGCGACGCAGGGCGCCCGTGACTTCGAAATAGCGGGTGTTGATGCTGAAACGTTGTCCGTCCAGGGTCTGCTGGGTCCCCAGCAGCGAAGGGGCCGCGGCAAGATCCTTGAGGGGCTGGCGCTGGCGCGCCTGGATGAGCCGTTCAATGCCGGCCAGATCCACGTCCGGCAGCATGGCCGCGAGCACCTCGCGAGGGGCGGTGTTGATGTTGACCGGCGTGCGCTTGGGCAGCAGGACGACGAAGGGGCGCAGCCGCTCGGCGGATGTTCGGTCCAAGCCCAGCCAGGTGAGGTGCCGCTCATCGGCCGGCAGCAGCGGAACGTCGCCCGACGACCCGGTTGGGTTCGATTCGTCCCTCCCGGTTTCCTGGGCACTCAAGGCCTGTGTCAGTGCCTCGGCCATGCGGTTGGCCGTGGTCGCGCTCAAGCCGACCTGGGTGCACAGGCGTTGCAGTGTGCGCATCTCGATCACCGTGACGCTGGGCCCCTGCGGTTGTCCTTGACCTTTTCCGCCTTGCCCAGGTCCTCCGCTGGAGGACTTGCCCATCAGATTGCGCAGGTTGTAGCGCGCCTGGGCGTCCTGAATGGCGCCAGACAGGAAGGCGTCGGGGGCGTCGTCGGTGTTGTCGCGGTCGGCGGCCAGGAAGGTGGACAAGCGGGCTTCCGACAAGGGGACGGCCCACGGCTCGCCCAAATGGTCGGCACCACCGGAGCGCAGGTCTTCCCGCAGGATGAGCCGGCTCCAGTCCAGCGCACCCTGCAGGATCTGCTCGCCCTGCACCTGCGTCCGCTCGGCCATCTCGACCTGCACGGCCTGCCATTGGATCCACATCATGCCGGCAGCGAGGGTTGTCACGACGGCCACCAGGATCATGGCCATCAGCAGTGCGGCACCGCGCTGTCTGCCGGAAGAGGGGCGGGTGGCGCGCGTCATGGGTGCACGATCTGGATGTCGCGGGTGACCGTGCCTTCGGCGGTCGATCCCGGTCCGAAGGTGAAGATGGCTCGCACGCCGTCCGGCAGTTCGGTGTGCGTGTCTTTGCCGCCGCCCTGGGACGTCACGTCGCCGCTGGACTGGGCATTGCTCCACGCGCTGCTGCTGCGGTGAAAGACGTAGAGCTGCCACTGGCTGAGGCCGCCCAGCATGTGCACGTGGCCCGGCTCTCCTCCTTGCAGTTGAAGCGAAGCCATCCACTGGTCCTGCAAGGCGCTGCTGCCCGTGACCGGGGCCGATGCCCAGCGGTGCAGGCCGTTGTTGCGCAGCGTCCAGGCCACGAGCTGGACGCCGGCGGGGTGTTTGCGGGTCAGGCGCAAGGTGGCGCCGTCGAACTCCAGACCCGGCACCACGCGGGTGTCGTGGGCCTGGCGCAGGTCCGCCTCCCACTGGGCCAGCACGGCCTGCAGGCGCTGCAGGCGCTCCATCTTGTCCTGAACCACCGAGCGCGTGCGGGCAATGGCGTCGATGCCGCGCCAGGCCAGTCCGGCCATCACCGCCATGATGAACAGGGCCACCATCACCTCCACCAGGGTGAAGCCGCGCATGCGGGATCGAGATGTCGTGGCGCGACTCATTGGCGAGGCAGGATGGTGGTCAGCTGCAGCAGGGACTGCCCGTTGGCGTCGACCATGCGCACGTCAACACGCCGGAAATTGGGGTTGGGCGTGGGTCGCACCACTTGCTGGCCGCGATAGTCCTGCCCGACCTGTGCGCAAGTGAACTCGCTGTCGCCGGTGGCCGGGAACTGGCGCTCCAACCGCAGGCGGGTCAGCTGGTTGTCGGCGCACCATTGCGCGGCCAGGGTGTCGGCCAGTCGCTGCGTGTTGCCGACCATGGCGCCCGAGGCTTTCAGGCCGGCACCCAGCGTGATGGCGACGATGGCGAGGGCCACCAGCACTTCGATGAGGGTCAGGCCGCGCTGGGGCCTTTGCGGCGCACGATGGTCCGGCAGTGGCAGCGGCTTGCGGCTCACTGTGACCCCTGCACGGTGAAGGGCCCCAGCCCGTCGGTGGCCAGCACGGTGCTGCGGTCCCCCAGCTGCAGGATCACCCGCTGCGGCCCGATGTAGGGCTCCGGGCCCAGCACGATCGCGGCCGAAGGTTGTCCGTTGCGGGACATGGCCACGCCCAGGGGCTGACCCGGGTCGGCCTGCAGCCAGCGCTGCGGCATGCCGATGTCGGCGGGCAGGCCCTCGAAGCGGAAGTCGCTGGGCGATTCACCCTCGCGGGCCAGGGTGCCGGGGCGCCAGATCACTTCGATGCCGAAACTTCGGGCGTGGGCGCGTGCCGACTCGAACAGCGTCACCAGACGCTGCGCCTCGCGATCCAGGCGGGTGGTGTTGCCGTCCGGCAAGGCCAGGGCCGCCACGGCGCTGGAGAGGGCGACGATGGCCACCACGATCAGCAGCTCCAGCAGGGTGAAGCCGCGGGCCGGGCGGCCGTGGCGGCCGCTGGCCGGTGAGGGGGTCACTGCCAGGAACCGATGTCCGCGTTTTTGCCTTCGCCGCCGGGCTGACCGTCGGCGCCCAGGCTGAAGACGTCGATCTCGCCCTTCACGCCGGGGTTGGCGTACTGGTAGTCGGCCCCCCAGGGGTCCTTGGGCAGCTTGTCCAGGTAGGGCTTCCAGTTGGCGGGCACGGGGGCCGTGGTCGGCTTGGCCCTCAGGGCGACCAAGCCTTGTTCGGCCGTCGGGTAGCGCTGGTTGTCGAGCTTGTAGAGCTTGAGGGCCTGCATGAGGTTGTTGACGTCGGTGCGGGCGGCGGTCTCGCGGGCCTGGTCGGCACGGTCCAGCACGTTCGGCACGATCAGCGCGGCCAGGACACCGATGATCACGAGCACGACCATCAGTTCGATCAGGGTGAAACCGCGCTGGGCGGCGGATTGCAGGCGTTTCATCACGAAGGGTTCCGTATCGTCCAAGCTGTGGCGACCCGGTCGGGCCGGGGAGTCGATCATAATCCCGCGTCATGGCAGCACGATGGTTGGCAGCGGGAGTGTGGGCAGCAGTGGCGGCCAGCTCCGTTTTTTGGGGCTTGCGGCTCACGGCCCAGGGTCCGGGCATTCCTTCACATGCCCGCTGGGTGGACACGGAGCGGGTGGCCCGCGGAGACGTGACGCGCCTGTTCGCGACCTCCGCCCCGGTGGCGGGTGCGGTCGCCGCACCTTCGCGGTTCCGCCTGCTGGGTGTGCTGGCCGATGTCTCGGGCGGACAGACCGGTGTGGCCTTGCTGGCGACGGATGACAAACCTGCGCGGGCCTACCGCATCGGTGCGGTGGTGGAGGGCGAGACGGTGGTCAAGAGCGTCTCGACCCGGCGTGTCGAGTTGGGGCCGCGTCAGGGGGCGGCCACGTCGGTGCTTGAGCTGCCGGTGCCGGCGCCGGCTGCCCGAGGCTTGCCCGGTGCTGCGAATTCCACGGTGTCCTCTCAGGGAGCTGTGGCACCTTTGCAGATCGCTGCACCGCCACCCGCCATGGCCGTGAGTCCTCAGGCGGTATCGCCTCAAGGAGGCGCACCCAGCGATGGCGGTCAACCTTCGCCGCCCAACGTGGCTGTTGACCGTTGATGTTTGGCCGCTGTGTCGGCGCTCAGCCGACGGAGGGCAGCAGGGGGCCTAGGCGTCGCAGGACACGTCAGGCAAGGCCGACAGCAGGGCCACCGCGGACTGCAGCATCGGCCATGCGAGTGCTGCTCCGGTGCCGTCATCGGCATCGACATTCAGGCAGGGCGACAGGGTTCCTTGCTGCTGCTTCAGGAACGGGTCGTAGCTGACCCTGGGGTTGGATCGGCAGAAGACGCAGTAGGGCACGGTCGGCCCCGCAATGTGCTCCGCGACCAGGACGGCGGCGCACGCGGTCAGGCCATCGATCAGGATCAGGTGCTGGCGCCGGGCTGCTTCCAGAATGACCCCCACCATCATGGCCAGGTCGTGGCCTCCCATGGCAGCGGCGAGCTCGGCGGGATCGTCGATGTCGGCGTGGCGGGCTGAGATGGTCTGCAGCACGGCCGCAATTTCGCTGCCCGCATGGGACCCGGATGCACCGGCCCAATGGGTCGAAGGAAGGCCGCAGAGGCGAGACAACACCAGCGCAGCGGACTCATCGGCCCCCGCACCTCTGGCGCTGAGTGCCACGACGTTGCCTGGCAGCTGTTGCGCGATTTCCATGCCTGCCCGCACTGCCGCCTGCAGCTGAGGCTCGGACATGGCCGGGCCCAGGCGGGCGTTTCGGGTGCCGTGGGCGATCTTGCGTGTGAGCACGCCCGGCTGTTGCGGCAGGTTTTGCGCGAGTCCCGCATCCACGATGGTGACCGGCATGCCCAGCTGGTGCCCCAGCGCAGGCAGGATGCTGCGCTCGTTCAGCAGGTCCAGCACGGGCGGTGACGCCACCTGTTGCGGCGAAAAAAGGTCGAGTGCCAAGCCATGGTCTGCCGCAAACACCAGCAGCTGGGGCTTGAACAGGCGTGGCCGTTGGGTCTGCTGCACCGCACCCACCCGCAGCGCGAGTGCCTCCAGCGGTCCCCAGGTACGGCGTTCCGTCGCTGACGCGTCCCCGTACAACTTGCGTTGCAGGGCTGCATGCGCCGGGGTCTGGTCCGGGTTCGGCAGCAGTGACAGTGAAGGGGGGGGAGTCGTCATGGCTGGTTGGCCATTGTGCGGGCGAGCCTCCCGGGCGTGTGCCCCGGTCGGTCCATGCAACGGTGATGTTTCATGGACCGACCCTCTTTTCACTTCAGGAAAAGCGAGTAGACCGGGTTGTCGGTTTCCTCGACGTGGGGATAGTCCAGCGTTTGCAGGAATTCCTTGAACGCCCGACGGTCCGCCTTGGGCACCTGGATGCCGACCAAGATGCGCCCGTAGTCTGCGCCCTGGTTGCGGTAATGGAACAGGCTGATGTTCCAGTTGGGGTGCAGGCTGGTGAGGAAGCGCATCAGCGCGCCGGGACGTTCCGGGAAGACGAAACGGATCAGGCGCTCGTCATCCGCCAGGGCCGAGTGGCCGCCGACCATGTGGCGCAGGTGCTCCTTGGCCAGATCGTTGCGGCTCAGGTCGATGGCGTCGAAGCCGTGGGAGCGGAACAGCTCGGCCGTTTCGGCCGACTCACCGCGCTGCTTCATCGAGATGCCCACGAAGATGTGCGCGCGTTGCGGATCGGAAATGCGGTAGTTGAACTCGGTGATGGCGCGTGGCCCCAGCAGTTCGCAGAAGCGCTTGAACGAGCCGCGCTCCTCGGGGATGGTCACGGCGAACAGCGCCTCGCGCTCTTCACCCATCTCTGCGCGTTCGGCGACGAAGCGCAGCCGGTCGAAGTTCATGTTCGCGCCGCAGGTGATCGCCACGAAGGTCTTGCCCGTGCAGCCGGTGCGTTCCACGTGCTGCTTGATCGCGGCCACGGCCAGTCCGCCGGCGGGCTCGATGATCGAGCGGGTGTCCTGGAACACGTCCTTGATGGCGGCGCAGACGGCATCCGTATCGACGCGGATGAAGTCGTCCACCAGCGCACGCGTGATGCGGAAGGTTTCCGAACCCACCTGCTTGACTGCGGTGCCGTCGGAAAACAGGCCGACGTCGTTCAGGCGCACGCGCTTTCCGGCCTGGACCGAGCGGATCATGGCGTCCGAGTCGGTGGTCTGCACGCCGATGACCTTGATCTCGGGGCGCACAGCCTTGAGGTAGGCCGCCACGCCCGAGATGAGGCCGCCCCCACCGATGGCCACGAACACGGCGTCGATCGGGCCCTGGTGCTGGCGCAGGATCTCCATGGCCACCGTGCCCTGTCCGGCGATGACCAGCGGGTCGTCGAAGGGGTGGACGAAGGTCAGCCCCTCGTTCTCGGCCAGCTTCATCGCGGCCTCATAAGCGTCCGAGTAGCTCTCGCCGGTGAGCACCACTTCGCCGCCCAGGCTGCGCACCGCGTCGACCTTGAGCTGGGGGGTGGTCTGCGGCATGACGATCACGGCCCGGCATTTCAGCCGCTTTGCCCCCAGGGCCACGCCTTGGGCGTGGTTGCCGGCCGACGCGCAGATGACGCCGCGCTGCAGTTCTTCCGGGGTCAGGTGCGCCATCTTGTTGTAGGCGCCGCGCAGCTTGAAGCTGAAGACCGGCTGGTTGTCCTCGCGCTTGAGCAGCACCTGGTTGTCGAGCCGGGTGCTCAGGTTGCGTGCCGGCTCCAGCTCCGTCTCGCGTGCCACGTCATAGACCTTGGCTCGAAGAATGCGCGGCAGGTAGCGACTCACGATGGCCTGGCGGGTGCCGGCGGTGGATGTCTTGGTGCCTGTCTTTCGCGCGTGGGGCATGGTGCTTCGATTCCGCAAAAAAAAACCCGAGGGGTAGACCCTCGGGTTGAATCCACCTGTAGAGGAGGGTGGAGGAGACAAACGGTGTGCCGAGATCTGTACGAATCGGATCATCAAGCACGCGTTTAAATTGTAGTGCAAACCCTAGGTTGCTGCAATGCGCGGACTTGGTAGTAACTTCAGCCCTCAGCGCAGTACTTGTCAGAACTCAGAAAGGACCTCTTTGGCCATGGAATGCACGATCAACTGGATGCCTGCGTCGGGCATGGCGTTTTCCGCAGAGACCGGCAGCGGTCACCTGTTGACCATGGATGGCGCGCCCGAAGGGGGCGGGCGCAATCTCGCGCCCCGGCCGATGGAAACGCTGCTGGCCGGAGCCGGGGGATGCACGGCCTACGATGTCGTGCTGATCCTCAAGCGCGGCCGTCATGCCGTCGAGGGGTGTCAGGTGAAGCTGCAGGCCGAGCGTGCGCCGGTCGATCCCAAGGTCTTCACCAAGATCACCATGAAATTTGTGGTCTCCGGCAAGGGGCTACCCCTTGGCGCGGTACAGCGGGCCGTGCAGATGTCGTACGACAAGTACTGTTCGGCCACGGCCATGCTGGCCAAGACAGCCGAGCTGAGCTTCGAGATTGAAATCGTGGACACCTCTGCGGCGTCTTGAGCCCTGGTGGTGTTTGTGGGCCATCGGTGCGATGGCTCTGGCGTCGAATGTGTTGCGTGCATGAGACCGGGTGTCTCGTGTAGGCAACATTGCATCGAGGTGCCTCTCATGGGGCGCCATGTCTACCCCAGGCGGTAAGTGGCGGGGAGCATCCTTGTTCCAAAAGACATTGTTCGTGGCGGGCCAAGTGGGGAGGCTCCATGCCAGCGCTGGCCCTGGCTCGCCCGAGGGGCGGGTAATCGATCGTTGTGACTTGGCAACAGGACGTCACCCATTCTGCACACGGGCTTGGTAATCTTCGGACTGGTCTGGTGCAATACCACCACCTCCCGCGAGGGGGATGGACTGCCAAACAGCCCTTCAGCGGGTGTCCCGGTCGTCGGGCAAGCCCGCTTAACTTTGGAGAAAGTTGCAATGAAAAAATCCCTGATCGCTCTGGCTGCGCTGGGTGCCTTCGCTGGTGCCGCTTCCGCTCAGTCGTCGGTGACCCTGTTCGGCGTGGTCGACCTCGGCGTCCGTCAGGTCAAGAACGCAGGTGGCGACAGCCTGACCACCATGTCGACCGATGGCCAGTACTCCAGCCGTCTGGGCGTCCGTGGCGTCGAAGATCTGGGTGGCGGTCTGAAGGCCGGCTTCTGGCTGGAGGGCAACCTGGCTGCTGACGCTGGCACTGCCGGTGCCACCGACAAGCAAGCCGACAAGCTGAACCGCTTCTGGCACCGCCGTGCGACGGCCAGCCTGATGGGTGGCTTCGGTGAAATCCGTCTGGGCCGTGACCTGAACCCGACCTACCTGGTGGTGAACACCAACGACGTGTTCGGTGAAGTGGGCGTTGGCCAGCTGACCACCGTCTTCTCGCTGCTGAAGTCGACGTCTTACGATACCCAGTCGCGTACCGACAACATGGTCAGCTACCTGACCCCGTCGACCCTGGGCGGTTTCTACGCTCAGCTGTCGGCTGCTCCGGGTGAATCCGTGAACGGCAAGAAGTACGTCGGCGGCCGTGCCGGTTACGCTGCCGGTCCCCTGGATGTGTCGGTGGGCTACGCCCAGACGTCCGATAGCGGCGTGACCAATGTGAGCGACAAGTACAAGGTCGCCAACGTGGGTGGTTCGTATGACTTCGGCGTGGCCAAGCTGTATGCGTCCGTGACGCAGAACAAGCTGGGTTCGGCCAAGCAACTGGTGTCTTACGTCGGCGCGGCCGTTCCGGTCAGCTCCGCTGGCAAGGTCAAGCTGTCGGTCATCAACTCCAACATGAAGGACAGCGGCGACGATGCGAACAAGTTCGCCCTGGGCTATGTCCACAGCCTGTCCAAGCGCACTTCGC
This sequence comes from uncultured Sphaerotilus sp., assembly GCA_964422355.1. GTDB lineage: Bacteria > Pseudomonadota > Gammaproteobacteria > Burkholderiales > Burkholderiaceae_C > Sphaerotilus. Next base: position 24,446 of record CAYRBG010000006.1, read on the forward strand.
TGTACGGCACTTACGCTCTGGTGAAGAACCGTGGCGCCGCTGCTTACAACGTGAGCGGTGCTGGCGTTCCGGCTACTCTGTCGACAGGCGATAAGTCGCGTGGCGTTGAGTTCGGCATGACCCACATGTTCTGATCGTCGGTGCGCATCCGGCGCGTTTGTGCCGGATCGCCGATGGCAAAGCCACCTTCGGGTGGCTTTTTTGTTGCTGCTGTTGCGAAGCCGTCCTATTGAACGGGTGACGAAGGTACGGTAGGTGCCGTTTCCGATGGCGCTGGGGGGAGGCGCAGTGGACCTTTTTGTCCGCATCCGGCGGTACTCAGCGCTGCCGCACAGCACACGGCGAGCAGTGCGTGGCGAGTGGGGGTGAATTTCCGTGTCCGGCAGTGGGTTTGCGGTGACGGGTGATCGGTGAGATGGGGGGAGTGGTTCATACTGGGGTGGTCACATTCAATTTTCGATCCTGCAGGAGTTCAATTCTCTTGCGATCACGTGCACGGGTCGTTTCATCATATGTCTTCACCGTCCCCATCCTTGACCGAACCTGCGGACCTGCTCAGCGACGCGGATTATCACGCCTGCGCCACTGCGGCACTGAATCACATTGAACAGACGATAGACCGCTGGTTGGATGCAGACGTCGTCGACATCGATACCCACCGGACCGGCGGGTTGTTGGAGCTGGCGCTGCCCAATGGTTCAAAGATCATCCTGAACCTGCAGCCGCCCCTCCAGGAGGTGTGGATGGCGGCCCAGGCCGGGGGCTTCCACTATCGAAGTGCCGGAGGTGTTTGGCTCGACACTCGGACAGGTGAAGAGTTCTTTGCCGCGCTGTCGAAGCAGCTCACTCGACAGGCGGGTGTGGTGTTGGAGATTTCTGCACCCTGAGAGCCGGGTGCCGTGATCCCGGGGAATCGGGGTCACGGGCTTGATCAGCGATCGCCGGACTCGGCATTGGCGGGGGCATCGTCCCTGAAAAGGTCGAGAATGCTCTTGCGCTCTTCGGGAGAGGTGTCGCGTTTGGGCAGCATGGCCTCCATGCCCAGCGATCGCACCGCCGCTCCGGCGGCATCTTCTTTGTAGTACCACTCGCCGCCCAGGTTCACCACGTCATCCGGTGGGGTGTAGTTGGTGTTGGGGGCTCCTTTGAGGGCCTGGCTCATGTAGTCGATCCAGACGGGCAGCGCCAGTCCGCCACCAGTCTCCTTGTCGCCGAGTTTGCGTGGCTGGTCGTAGCCGATCCAGACGGCTGCGACGAGGGTGGGGTGAAAACCTGCAAACCACGCGTCTTGCGAGTCATTGGTGGTGCCGGTCTTGCCGAACACGTCGCTGCGGTGCAGTGCGGCAGAAGCCCTCGCGGCTGTGCCGCTGCGGGTCACCTCCTGCAGCAGGCTGTTGGTCACGAAGGCGTTGCGGGCAGGGATGGCGCGCAGGGTTTCGTCCAGGGCTGGCGGTTGGGTTTCGGAGATGACCTGTCCGCGCGAATCGGTGATGCGCAGGATGATTCCGGGGTTGATGCGGTAACCGCCGTTGGCAAAGACGGCATATCCTGCGGCCACCTGCAGCGGAGTGACGGAGCCGGCGCCGAGGGCCATCGTCAGGTAGGGAGGGTGGCGGTCGGTGTCGAAGCCGAAGCGGCCCACCCACTCCTGTGCGTAAGCTGGCCCGATCGACTGCAGGATGCGGATCGAGACCATGTTCTTGGAGCGGGCCAGGGCACGGCGCATCGACATCGGTCCGTCAAAATGGCCGTCGTAGTTCTTAGGCTCCCAGGGTTGGCTGCCGGTGGTGCCGGCATCAAAGAACAAGGGGGCGTCGTTGATGACGGTCGCGGGCCCGAAGTGTTTCTCCAGCGATGCGGAGTAGACGAACGGTTTGAAGCTCGAACCCGGCTGGCGCCAAGCTTGGGTGACGTGGTTGAACTTGTTCTTGCCGTAGTCAAAGCCGCCGATCAGTGCCCGGATGAGGCCGGTGCGCGGGTCCAGGGCCACCAGTGCGCCTTCGACCTCGGGCTTGCCCACGATGCTCCACTCGCCCTTGCTGTTCTTGAGCACGCGGATGACGGCGCCCGGGCGCATGGGCGTCTGCGACTGAGAGGGGTCCTTCAACATGTTGGCGGCCGTGCGCAGGCCACCGCCGGTGATCTGCACGGCCTCGCCGCTTTGCAGCATGGCCGTGACGGCTCGGGGGGATGCGTCCAGAACGACGGCGCTTTTGAGTTCGTCGTAATCGGGGTACTCCTCCAGCGCTTCGGCGATGCGGGCGTCAATCTTGGTCTTGTCCTCCGGCAGCTTGATGTAGGCCTCGGGGCCCCGATAGGGCTGGCGGCGGTCAAAGTCCAGCAGACCTTTGCGCAAGGCGCGGTAGGCGGCGGCCTGGTCGGTCGAGTGGATGGACAGGGTGACGTTCAGGCCACGGGTGTAGGTGTCTCCTCCATAGTGGGAGAAGATCAACTGGCGGGCCATTTCCGATACGTCGCGCGAATACAGGGCGTGCGGATTGGGTGACGGCTGGCGGTAGGCCAGCGTCTGGGTCTTGGCGTCGTCGTACTGTTCCCGGGTGATGAAGCTCTGCTCCAGCATGCGGTCCAGGATGTACTGCTGGCGGCGCGTGGCCCGCGTCGGATTGACGATGGGGTTGTAGGCCGAGGGGGCCTTGGGCAGGCCGGCCAGCATGGCGGCTTCGCCGACGCTGATGTCGCTCAGCGGTTTGCCGAAGTAGATTTCGCAAGCGGTGGCAAAACCGTAGGCCCTTTGACCCAGATAGATCTGGTTCATGTAGACCTCGAGGATCTTGGGCTTGCTCAGCGCGCGCTCGATCTTCAATGCGAGCAGGATCTCGTAGATCTTGCGGCCGAAGGTCTTCTCGGACGGCAGGTAGAAGTTGCGGGCCAGCTGCATCGTGATGGTCGATGCGCCCTGGCTGCGCGACTCTCGCAGGTTCTCCAGGCCGGCGCGCAGCACGCCGACGTAGTCCACGCCGCCGTGTTGATAGAAGCGGGCGTCTTCGATGGCCAGCACTGCATCCTGCATGACCTTGGGGATCTGGTCGATGGAGACGTAGTTGCGTTTTTCTTCGCCGAACTCGCTCAGCAGTTTTCCGTCGGCGGAGTAGATCCGCATCGGCAGTTTGGGCCGGTAGTCCACCACCGCATTGATGTCGGGCAGGTTGGGGTAGGCCATGGCCAGCGCGATGCCCAGTACACACACGCCGACGATGGCCAGCGCGACCGCGCCACCGACGATCCAGCCGAGAGCGCGTGCCGCCTGCTTGAGCAGTCGCAGGGGAGTGTGGGGGCGGCGCGGTTGCGAATCGGCAGAAGTGTCGGCGGGCATGAGGTCTTATTCGGAGCTTCAGGGATTATAGAAAGCGGCCACACTCGAACCGACGAAGGCGTGGGTGCGCTCTTCCGAGACAGTGGTGGTCCTGATCGCGTGGACGTTTCGCGCAGGGGCGCCGTGTGATTTGCAACGGGCGATTCGGCGCAGATCTGGAAAAACCGGGTTTCATCAATGCCTTTATTGATAGCATTGAAGTGACTTATCAACTCTGCGCGTTCGAGTGGGCGCGCCGCTGGGGAAACACGTGGGCTTTCTTGACCAACTGCTGGGGCGCAAGGCACCAGCCCTGATCGGGCTGGACATCAGCTCGTCGAGCGTCAAGCTGGTCGAACTTGGTCGGGATGCGGCCGGGGACTACATCGTCGAGCGTGTGGCGAGCGAGCCCTTCGGCAAGGGTTGGATCAACGAAGGCCAGATCGAGAAGTTCGACGAGGTGGCCGAGGCCGTGCGGCGCGTGGTTCTGCGCAGCGGGACCAAGACCCGGCAGGTGGCCATGGCCATGCCCCAGTCGGCCGTGATCACCAAGAAGATCGTGCTGCCTGGTGGGCTGCGTGAGGAAGAGCTGGAGATGCAGGTCGAGACGGAGGCCAATCAGTACATTCCGTTTTCCCTGGATGAAGTGGCGCTCGACTTTTGCGTGATCGGTCCGGCGGCCGACTCAGAGGGGGATGTGGAGGTCATGATCGCGGCCTCCCGCAAGGACCGCGTCCAAGACCGGCAGGGGTTGGCCGAAGCGGCTGGACTCAAGCCTGCCATTCTGGATATTGAATCCAACGTGTCCCGGCTGGCCGTCAGCAGGCTGATCGCGCAGTTGCCGAACGAGGGCAGAGATGCCCTTGTGGCGCTGTTCGAGATTGGTGCGGACACCACCAGCCTGAAGGTGCTTCGCGACGACGAGATCCTGTACGACCGCGATCAGGCTTTCGGTGGGGCGCAACTGACGCAGCTCATCAGCCGCCAGTACGGGCTGTCCTACGAAGAGGCCGAGCAGAAGAAGGTGGCGGGAGACCTGCCTGACGACTACGAGGCTTCGCTGCTGGCGCCGTTTGTGGACACCCTGGCGCAAGAGGTTCACCGCGCGTTGCAGTACTTCTTCAACAGCACGCCGCACCACAAGGTGCACTACGTGATGCTTTCCGGAGGGACGGCCACCTTGCCGGGACTGAAGGACCGTGTCACCCACCTGACCGGGTTCGCGGCCTCGATCGTCAATCCCTTCGAGGGCATGAAGATGGGGTCTTCGATCCGCGAAGGCAAGCTTCAGCGTGAAGCCGCGTCCTACCTCACCGCCTGTGGACTGGCGATGCGGAGGTTCCTGCAATGATCCTCATCAACCTGTTGCCGCACCGTGAGGAGCGGCGCAAACAGCGCAAGCAGGCGTTCTACGCGGCCCTGGGGGGCGCGGCGTTCGCGGGACTGCTGCTGGGTGGGCTCTGGTACTTCGCGGTGGCGGAGATGCAGAGCATCCAGGAGTCCCGCAACCAGTATCTGCGTGCCGAGATCGAGCGGCTGGAGGTGCAGATCAAGGACATCGCGTCGCTCAAGAACGAGATCGAGTCGTTGAAGTCGCGGCAGAAGGTGGTCGAGGACTTCCAGATCGACCGCAACATGCCTGTGCACCTGCTCAACGAACTGGTGCGCCAGACCCCGGAAGGGGTGTACTTCACTGCCTTGCGGCAGGATGGTCAGGCGATCAACCTCAGCGGCGTGGCGCAGAGCAATGAGCGCGTGTCCGAGTTCCTGCGCAATGTGGCCAACGGGTCGCAGTGGCTGGATCAGGCGCAGTTGGTCGAGATCAAGGCGGCTTCGGTGAGCACGACCGGCAAGGATGCCAAACGGCTGTACGACTTCTCCGTGCGGTTGAGCCTCAAGCGTCCTCAGGACAACAAGGCCGTTGTCGCGGCGGCTTCGGCCGCGGCGGCATCCGCGCCGATGGTGGCCGCCTCGGCCGCATCCCGATGAGCGAGCGCTGAACATGAGTCGACCCCTGTCCATCGAGTTCGAAGCGCTCCAGGCCAAGATCCAGTCCCAGTTCCGCGGGCTGGATCCCAATGAGCCGGGGCAATGGCCGTTGCTGCCCAAGAGTCTGGCCTGGGTGGCTGCGGCGTTGCTGGCCTTGTTCCTGGCCTGGTTCCTGGTCGTGTCCGACGCGCTTGCGCGCCTGGACGAATCGCGGGCCAAGGAAGAAACCCTCAAGACCGAATACCAGGGCAAGCTGGCGCAGGCCATCAACCTGGACGAGCTGCGCAAGCAGAAGGTTCAAGTGCAGGAGTTCGTGCATCAACTGGAGCGGCAACTTCCCGGCAAGGCTGAGATGGACGCCTTGCTGTCCGACATTAATCAGGCGGGTCTGGGTCGAGGCCTGCAGTTTGAGCTCTTCCGCCCTGGGCAGGAGGTGATGCGCGACTTCTTCGCCGAGCTGCCCATTTCGATTCGGGTCACTGGGCGCTACCACGACATGGGGTCCTTCACGGCCGATGTGGCCAACCTGTCCCGCATCGTGACCCTGCACAACCTGACGATCACCAACGCTTCCAACGTGAGCGGCGCAGCCGCGCAGATGCCCGCGGGCATCCTGGCCATGGAGGCCACGGCGCGCACCTACCGCTACCTCGATCCCACGGAGGTCGAGCAAAACCGCAAGGCCAAGGCAGGCAAGCCTGCTGGAGGGGGCAACCCATGAGTCATGGTGCCTTTGACAAGCACCGATCGCTGTGCGTCGGTCCGCTGGTTGTGGTTCTGATGGTGTTGGGGGGTTGTTCCGATCCCCACAGCGAGTTGCAGGCCTGGATGGACCAGCAGCGCCAGGAAGCACGCCCCCGCGTGCCGCCGTTGGTGCCGCCGCGCAAGTTCGATCCGCAGCCCTACATTTCGGACCAGATGATCGATCCGTTCAGTGGCCAGAAGCTGGCGGTCGCGATCAAGCAGGAAACCCGCGAGCCCAACTCGCTGCTCGCCGCAGAAATGAACCGCCGCAGAGAGCCGCTGGAGGCCTATCCGCTGGACGCGCTGTCGATGGTCGGCAGCGTGCAGCGTGCAGGCAAGCCGTATGCGCTGCTCAAGGCGGACAACCTGCTCTATCAGGTCAAGGCGGGCGACTACCTGGGCCAGAACTATGGGCGCATCACGCGCATCACCGAAACCGAAGTGGTTCTGCGCGAGATCGTCCAGGACCCGGCCGGCGACTGGGTTGAACGCATGACGACGCTGTCCCTTCAAGACCGACCTGTACCGGGGAAGGGGCAATGAAGCACACCGAGGAGAACAACACCATGGACCGTTGGCGCATCCGCTGGGCCGCATCGGCCGTCTGGGCGGCCTGTGCCGTCGCACCGACCGTCGTGTGGGCCGAGCCCGTGATCCAGTCCGTCAGCGGCGCTCAGTACAGCACCGGAGAGGTGATCCGTCTGGAGCTGAGCGAGCCGCTGGCCAATGCGCCGCAGGGCTTTGCCATGCAGACCCCGGCACGCATCGCCCTGGATCTTCCCGGGGTCACCAACGGTACCGAGCGCAGCCAGCACGAGCTGGGTCTGCCCAACGTGAAGTCGGTGGTCGTGGCGCAGTCCGGGGACCGCACGCGCCTGGTGCTCAACCTCAAGCGGTACACGGCCTATCGCACCGAGCTCCAGGGCAAGATCCTGCTGGTGCGCCTGGATCCGGCAGTGGAAGTGGCTGCCCCCAGCTCGACGTTGCCCGGTGCCGCACCGGTGACCCGCTTTGCCGACAGCCGCAACCGCCAGACGGAGGCCGTGCGCAGCATCGATTTCCGCCGCGGCAAGGAAGGTGCCGGGCGCGTCGTCGTGAACCTGTCCAGCAGTCAGGTCGGGGTTGACATCCGACAGCAGGGCAAGAGCCTGGTGGTCGAGTTTCCCCGGGCCGCCTTGCCGGAGGCGTTGCGCCGACGCCTGGATGTGACCGACTTCGGCACGCCCGTTCAGAGCGTCACCACCACGCAGGAAGGTGATCGTGTCCGCATGGTCGTGGTGCCCGACGGTGTCTGGGAGCACAGCGCCTATCAGACCGACAACCAGTTCGTTCTGGAGGTCCGACCGCTCAAGCTGGATCCGCAGAAGCTGACGGCAGGCCCCGGCTTCAATGGTGAAAAGCTGACCCTGAATTTCCAGAGCATCGAAATCCGCTCGCTGTTGCAGGTGATCGCGGACTTCACCAACTTCAACATCGTCACCAGCGAGTCGGTGACCGGCAATGTCACCCTGCGTCTGAAGGACGTGCCCTGGGACCAGGCGCTGGACATCATCCTCCAGGCCAAGAACCTTGGCGTGCGCAAGAACGGCAACGTGCTGTGGGTGGCTCCGAAGGACGAGCTGGCGGCCAAGGAGAAGCAGGAGCTCGAAGCCAAGGCGGCCGTCGTGGCGCTCGAGCCGCTGCGTTCCCAGGCCTTCCAGTTGAACTACGCAAAGGCGGCCGATGTGGCCAGGAGCCTGGGCGGTGCGGGTTCGGCCGCCGGGGCTGCGGGCGGCTTGAGCGGCGGCAGTGCCTTCGCGGGACAGCCGGGCGCCACCGGAGGAGCCTCGGCAACGTCTTCGGGCGGGCGTGTTCTGTCCGCCCGCGGAAGCGTGTTCGCGGAGCCTCGCACCAACCAGATCTTCATCAACGACATCCCCAGCAAGCTGGAGGAGGTCGGGCAATTGCTGTCCAAGATCGACGTGCCGGTGCGGCAGGTGATGATCGAGGCGCGCATTGTCGA
>CAYRBG010000007.1:0-30602 GCA_964422355.1 uncultured Sphaerotilus sp.
GAGTGCATGTAGCGGATGAACCAGCCCCCCGGCACGTCGCGCATGATGTACTCGACGGACGCGAACGCCAGGTTGGCGTCGGGCTTGTAGTGCATCACCAGGAAGATCCCGGAGACGATCTGGATCACCAGCACCAGCATGGCCAGCGAACCGAAGATGTACCACCAGTTGAAGTTCTTCGGAGCGTAGTACTCCGACATGTGCTCCTTGTACATCTTGGTGGCCGGAAACCGGTTGTCCACCCAGGTCATGAGCTTTTCTGCGATCGGCGCGTCGGCCGGCGCAACTTTGAATTCAGCCATGGTTGCCTTTCGTTGCTTCTGAGCCGGCCTCAGGCCTTCTTGTCTTCACCGATCAGCAACTTGGTGTCGCTGAGGTACATGTGCGGCGGCACCTCGAGGTTGTCCGGCGCGGGCTTGTTCTTGAACACGCGGCCAGCCAGGTCGAAGGTCGAACCATGGCAGGGGCAGAAGAAACCACCTTGCCAGTTGTCCGGCAGCGAAGGTTGAGCACCCGACTGGAACTTGTCCGACGGCGAGCAACCCAAGTGCGTGCAGATGCCCAGAACCACCAGAAACTCCGGCTTGATGGAACGCGCTTGGTTCTTGGCGTACGCGGGGATCGGGTACGCCGTGCGCTCGGACTTCGGATCGACAACCTCAGCGTCGGTCTTCGCCAGCGAAGCCAGCATTTCCGGCGTGCGGCGAACAATCCAGACGGGCTTGCCGCGCCACTCGACGGTCATCTTCTCACCCGGCTTCAGGGCGCTGACATCGACCTCCACCGGCGCACCGGCGGCTTTGGCACGCTCAGAAGGGGTGAAGGAACTGACAAAGGGCACCGCCGCTGACACGCCGACGACGCCGCCGGCGCAGCCCGACGCGATCAGCCACGTCCGCTTCGCCTGATCGACTTTCTGGTCACTCATGTGAATCCTCGGGGAATTGATGATTCGGTCATAAAACTAGGCAACCGAAGATTTTAGCCGACACCCTTGCCTCTACCTTGTGATCGCGCACGTCGGCACTCGGTTGACCCCACCGAAGCTGAGGAAAAACAACAGACCCTCGGCGCTTGACATGTAACAAACCGTTGCGATACTGCAAGAAGCGCGGGTCCAAGGCAGTGGAGGGAGCGCGCCCATCGTCGTCAAACCGTCAAGAAAGGAATCCCCATGGGCATGCTGTCGGAATTCAAGGAATTCACGATGAAGGGCAACGTGATGGATCTGGCCGTCGGCGTCATCATCGGCGCAGCCTTCGGCAAGATCGTCGACTCGCTGGTGGGCGACGTGATCATGCCGGTCGTGGCCGCCGTGTTCGGCGGCATGGACTTCAGCGAGAAGTTCATTCCGCTGGCCGGACAGGCCGCCACCACGTTGGCCGAAGCCAAGAAGGCCGGCCCGGTGCTCGCCTACGGCAGCTTCATCACCATCGTCATCAACTTCGTCATCCTGGCCTTCGTGATCTTCATGCTGGTGAAACAAGCCAACCGACTGAAGAAGGAGGCCCCGCCCGCACCTCCGGCACCGCCCGCCGAAGACGTGGTGCTGCTGCGCGAGATCCGCGACGCACTCAAGAAATGACGAATCACTCGGCCGGAGACGGCCTACCCGATTCCTGGGCAGGCCGCACCTGCTGAGTCAGCGAGAACGACCCAGCACCGCGGCCAAGGCTTCCGCCGTGGCTTCGATGTTGCGTGAGTTCAAGCCCGCCACGCACATGCGACCGGAACGCACGAGATACACACCGTGCGTCTCGCGCAGTTCATCGACCTGCTGCGGACTCAGACCGGTGTAGCTGAACATCCCGCGCTGGGTCACGAAGTGGTCGAAGTTTCGCCCCGGCAAGCGGGCGGAAATCACTTCATGCAAACGGTGGCGCATGGCCTGAATGCGCTGGCGCATTCCCCCCAGCTCTGCATTCCAGTCCGCGCGCAGCGCCGCGTCCGCCAGAACACGCGCCACGATCTGCCCGCCGTGAACAGGAGGACTGGAGTAGTTCTTGCGCACAGCCACCTGCAGCTGACCCAAAACCAGACGCGCCTCGGCCACGGTCGGACACACCACCGTGAGTCCACCGACCCGCTCGCCATAGAGCGAAAAGCTCTTGGAAAAACTGTTGGCCACGAAGAAGGCCATGCCGGAATCCGCCAGCATGCGCAACGCCGCCGCGTCCTCGGTCACGCCATCACCGAAGCCTTGATAGGCGATGTCCACGAAGGGAATCAGTTCGCGCTCGGCCAGCACGGGCACCAGGTCCGCCCACTGTGCCGCAGACAGGTCCACACCCGTCGGGTTGTGGCAGCAAGCGTGCAGCAAGACGACGCTGCGCTGCGGCAACTGCCGCAGCGCCTCCAGCATCGCGTCAAAGCACAGGCCGCCCGTCTGCGGGTCGTAGTACGGATAGGTCTTCACCGACAGACCGGCCCCCTCGAAGATCGCGCGGTGGTTGTCCCAGGTCGGATCGCTGACCCAGACGCCGGAGTCCGGAAAGTACTTCTTCAGGAAGTCGGCCCCCACCTTCAACGCTCCCGATCCACCGAGAGACTGAATGGTCACGGCGCGTCCCGAGGTGACCGCTTCGTGCTCCGCACCGAACAAGAGGTGCTGAATCTGCTCGCGCAGGTTGGCTGCGCCGGTCATCGGCAGATAGCCGCGGGGTCCGATGGACTGGAGCATGCGGGTCTCGGCCTCGCGCACCGCGCGCATGACCGGCAAGCACCCCTCGTCGTCGAAATAGATGCCGATCGACAGGTTGATCTTGTCCGCTCGCGGGTCCTTCTGGAAGTCCTCGTTCAGCGTGAGGATGGGGTCACCCGCGTAGGCGTCGACGTGTTCAAACATGCATGGCTCCTGAAGCTGCAGGAAATTATCTGCGCATCCCCCCGCCTCGCGGGGGAGCGCGCCGACTCTTCCCCCGGAGCCCCCTCAGTCGGGTGCAGCAGGCGTCTTGACCCACCTGCACCCGGTTTCAACAATGGCCTCATGTTCCCCGCCCTCCCCGTCCGCCGCCTGGCCAAGACCCGCATCGGCTTCTTCGGCTTCAGCGAATTCGAGCGCGCCGCGCTGGACAGCTACTTCCGCCTGCTGTCGGGTGTGGGCAAGACCTATGTGCTGGCCGACTTGATCGAAGACTGCGACCTGATCGTGGCCAGCAGCGACAGCGCCGAGACCTTCAACCTCGTCGGTCGGTCCGGCCGCATTCCCGACACCCTGTTCGTCGGCCAACGCCCCGTGCCGGCCACCGCTGCGGGCAACCTTCCGCGCCCCATCGACGCCCGGCGTGTCCGCCAAGCCCTGGATGAAATCCGCCAGGCTCGTGTACATCACCCTCATCCCAGCATGCACGTGCGGCAAATGGGCCTGGAATGCGCCGAGGTTCAAGATTTCCGCACCAGCTCCGGCTTCAGCAACTCCGTGCTGATTGAGCCCGAAGCAGCGCTCGCACCTGTGGTGGTCATGAGCCGCAGCGTCTCCCACCAGCACCAGTTGCGCGCCATGCTGCGGCACTGCGGCTATGGGGTGACCGTGACACACAGCCCGCAAGAAATGGTGACGGCGAGCTCAGCCTGCCGCCCCGCCTTCGTCTTCGTCGACTTGGGACCGGAGCCGGCCCTCGCCCTGGGTGCCGTGCGCGATGTCCGGCAGGCAGCTCCAGCGGGCAAGTCACCGGTCGTCGTGGCTCTGAGCACCGACGGTCGTACCACCACCCGCCTGCGCGCCATGTTTGCCGGTTGCGAGGCTTTGCTGCCTCTGCCCCTGGAAAGCGACGATCTGCAGAATCTCCTGACGCGGCACGACCCAACCTTCGAGCGCGTGTTCGAGGCCACGGCGGTGATGTCGCTCTGAGCCCACCTGGTCAACGCCCCGTCTGAGACACCGTCAACCGGAGGACCTGGACCGGGCAGCCAACGCCGTGGCCAGCAGGATCAAGAGGCCGCCCCACGCCAAGGCCATCGACCAAGGCGTCCCTCCCCAGGCCACAGCAGACGCCGTCGCGAACAGCACCTCAGAGGGCATCACCACGGCGGTCAACTGAGCCGGCAGGCGCGAAGCCCCGTACTGCAGCGCCAGGTTGGAGATCAGGAAGGTCACGGCCAAGGCCAGCACCAGCCCCAGCCAGTGCCCCTGCACCGCGGGCAGGCCCGCCACCCGGCCTCCGCCCCACGCCGACAAGCCCCAAGCGCCCAATGCCGGCAAGAGCGCCCCACCGACAAACATGGCCAGTGCGCGCGTGGCCTCGGACACCTGGGACTCGCGACGCAGCATCACGTTGTTGAGTGCAAACGCCATCCCGCCCACCAGACCCAAGCCGTCGGCCAGGCTCCATTCCAACGGGGCAGAATGCTCGCTCCCCGCGGGCGCGCTCGGCCAGATCAACAGGGCCGCCCCGGCCATCGACAACGCCACGCGCCACCACACGCCCGCACCGGGCCGCTCACCCAGCAGCCACCAAGCCAGGAACGTTGCCCACATCGGCATCAGGTAGAACAAGAGCACGACCCGCGTGACATCGCCGATCGTGACCCCCCAGTTGAAACCGGCGTTGGTGAGCCCGGAGGCCAGCACGATCCACCACAAGGAGCGATGACGCACCAGTTCCACCAGAGCGCGCGGACGCCACGCCCCAACCACCAGCGCCGCACCCAGAAAAATGAACGCGGTGGTCCACAACGGATGCAGGCCTTGCTGCTGCAAATGGCGAAATGGCCACCAGGAAAGCCCCCAAGTGGCCGCATTCAGAAGCAGGGCCAGAACCGCCGGGGTCCGCCCTTCGCTCCGCGACATCCGGACGACTCAGTGCGTGTCGCTGCGCGCAATCGCGAGCAGCCGCTCCAGTTCCTCGGGGTGGCGCTTGAGGTTCCTGCGGTGCCACAACCCGATGAGCGCCATGGTGCCCGCCACCAGCAAACCAAAGATCGTGATGGCCCCGAAAGCCGACAGACCACCCTTGGTCATGGCGCTGTAAAGCGCGCCAAGCGCCAGGATGCAAGCCTGCTCGTTGAAGTTCTGCACCGCGATCGAACGACCGGCGCCCATCAGGTTGTGGCCCCGGTGCTGCAGCAAGGCGTTCATCGGCACGACCAGATAACCACCCACGCCGCCCAACAGCATCAGGAACGGCGCAGCCAGAGCGGCCGAATCGATGACGTTCATGACGATGAGCAACAAACCCATCGCCGCCCCGAGCGGAATCACCGTGGTCGCGCGATCGAGCTTCATGGCCACCGACGCGATCACCGCACCAACGGCCGTCCCCACCGCCACGACACCCACAAGTGACGTGGCCTGCGTCGTGCCGTACCCCAAGGCCGCTGCGGCCCAGGCCAGCACGATGTAGCGCAGGTTGCCCGACACCCCCCAGAACAAGGTCGTGGTCGCCAGCGAGATCTGCCCGAGCTTGTCCCCCCAGAGGCGAGCGTTGCAGCGACCGAAGTCCTTGAGCAGCTCCAGCGGGTTGCCGTCGAGCGGCTGGAGCTCCGCCGCAGTGCGGGGAATCTTCAGGTTGAACAGCGCCGCCGCCACGTACAAGATGATCAGGCTGGCGATGGCCGCCTCGGGCGCCGTATCGACCGATGTCTCGAACCCCGGCAGATCGAAGTTCAGCAGGCCGGGCGCCAGATGGGGCCCGATCAACTGGCCGCCCAGCAGCACCCCGAGGATGATCGACGCAATCGTCAGGCCCTCGATCCAGCCGTTGGCCTTGACCAATTGAGACGGCGGCAACAGCTCGGTGAGGATGCCGTACTTGGCCGGCGAATACGCCGCGGCGCCCAGGCCCACGATGGCGTACGCCAACAGCGGATGGGTGCCGAACAGCATCATCAGGCACCCGACCACCTTGATGGTGTTCGAAACGAACATCACCTTGCCTTTCGGGACCGCGTCGGCAAACGCCCCCACAAAAGGAGCCAGCAGCACGTAGAACAGCGCAAACATCGGCACCAGTGCGGCCCGTTGCCACTCGCCGGCCCCCGAGGTGCGCAGCAACTCGACGGCCGCGACGAACAGAGCGTTGTCTGCCAGCGAGCTGCAGAACTGCGCTGACATGATGGTGTAGAAACCTTTTTTCATCCGCGGCTTCGAGGGGAACACAAGTCCTTCACCCTCAGATCGTTCTGCCGGGCAACAGGTGCGGCGGTTTATAGCACGGCCACAGCAGGCCGAAGCCCGGATTTTTCCGCTGGCAGAATCCCCGCATGCCCCGTCCGATCGAAGCCCTCGTCCATCCCGACGCCCTCACGCACAACCTCCAACAGGCTCGAATCCATGCCCCGGACGCCAAGGTCTGGGCCGTCATCAAGGCCAACGCCTACGGACACGGCATCGAGCGGGTATACCCCGCGCTGCAGGGCGCCGACGGCTTCGCGCTGCTCGACCTGGACGAAGCCCAGCGGGTGCGCGACCTGGGTTGGCGCGGCCCCATCGTGTTGCTGGAGGGCGCGTTCGACGCCCGCGACCTGGAACTGTGCTCCCGCCTGAACCTGTGGCACACGGTGCACCATGACGCGCAGATCGACTGGCTGGCCATCCACAAGACCCACCAGCCGCACCGCGTCTTCCTCAAGCTCAACAGCGGCATGAACCGGCTCGGCTTCGCGCCCGACGCCTTCCGTTCGGCCTGGACCCGCCTGAACTCGCTCACCCAGGTGGATGAAGTCAGCCTGATGATGCACTTCTCCGACGCCGACGTGTCCGGCGGCATCGAGCCCGCCCTGGCCCGCTTTTCGGCCGCCGCGCGCGACCTGCCCGGCGAGCGCAGCTTGGCCAACAGCGCAGCCATCCTGCGCGAGGGGCAGCGCGCCGAGGTGCGCGCCGACTGGGTCCGGCCGGGCATCATGCTTTACGGCAGTTCACCCGACGCCGAGGCACACGACATCCACCACTGGCAACTGCAACCCACCCTGACCCTGCGCTCCCGCGTGATCGCCGTGCAACACCTGCAAGCCGGCGACACGGTGGGCTACGGCAGCACCTTCCGCACCGACGCCCCCATGCGCGTGGGCACCGTGGCGTGCGGCTATGCCGACGGTTACCCCCGCGTGTGCGGCACCGGAACGCCGGTGCTGGTGGACGGCCATCGCACCCGCACCCTGGGTCGGGTGTCGATGGACATGCTGGCGGTGGACCTGACCGGCCTGCCCGAATCCGGCCTGGACAGCGAGGTCACGCTGTGGGGTCGAGGTCCCCAAGGCCAGGTTCTGTCCATCGACGATGTGGCACGCAGCGCCGGCACCTTGGGTTATGAGCTGATGTGCGCGGTGGCATCGAGAGTCCCTGTGCGCACGTGCGACACCACCGCTCAGGTAACCTGAACCCCTCCTGACTACCCCGACGGAATCCCATGGAGTTCCCCTCCTCGCACCAGCTCACGATGACGGTGCTGATGACCCCCGACATGGCCAACTTCTCCGGCAATGTCCACGGCGGCACGATCCTCAAGCTGCTCGATCAGGTCGCATACGCCTGCGCCAGCCGTTATGCCGGACGCTACGTCGTGACCCTGTCCGTGGACCAGGTGATGTTCCGGCAGCCGATCCATGTCGGCGAGCTGGTCACCTTCCTGTCCAGCGTGAACTACACCGGTACCTCTTCGATGGAAGTGGGCATCAAGGTCGTTACCGAGGACATCTGCAGCCAGGTCCAACGCCACGCCAACAGCTGCTTCTTCACGATGGTGGCGGTCGGAGACGACGGTAAGCCCGTGCCGGTCCCCTCGTTCAAGCCACAAACACCGGTGGAACAACGCCGCTGGGCCGCCGCCCAGGCCCGCCGCCAGTTGCGCACGGAGACCGAACAGCGCCTGCGCGACCTCCGGCAAACGCAACCTCCGGCCTCTTCCGAGGGCTGAGTCACGCGGGCAATACCCGCTCCAGCGCCGCCCGCACCACCCCGGGATCGGTCGCCGCCACAAACAGCACGCCCACCAGCGCTCCGGCCAGGTGGGCATCGTGATTCACGCGGCCCCGCGCCTGACGCGACGCCCAGACGCTGTAGGCCAGATAGCCGACGGCAAAAACCGGTGCAGGAATGGGCACCGGCAAGGGCAGGATGTAGAGCGACGCCCCCGGGAAATAGAGGATGGAGGCGAACAGCACCCCCAGGATCGCCCCCGAAGCCCCAAGGCTGCGGTACGACGGATCGCTCCGATGGCGCCACCACGTCCCGAGATTGCCGCCCAGCAGCGCCAGAAGGTAGAGCACCAGCAGACGTTCCGACCCGATCACCCGCTCCAGGCCCCATGCAAACGACCAGAAGGTGAACGCGTTAAAAACCAGGTGCGCCAGATCCGCATGCACAAAACCGCTGGTGATCAGCGGGTGATTGGGTCCACCCCGAAACAGGCGGGACGGGCGCAGCAGACACCGATCCACCAGCGCGGGCGAGCGCCACAGGCCCCACAGGCTGATGGCGACAAAAGCCACCAGCAGCACCGTCGACACGGGTGAAGCAGCAACAGGCATCGGCACACGATGAAGGGAGAATGGTTCCAGTATGGCACGCGAAAAAACCCTCTACACCTGCCGAGACTGCGGCGGCACCAGCCCGAAATGGCTGGGCAAATGCCCCCAGTGCGGCGCGTGGAACACGCTGGAAGAGACCCTGGTCGACCCCACTCCCGCCGGCCGGGCACACCGCTTCCAGGCGCTGGCCCCGGCTCACGCGGTGGCCAACCTGGCCGACATTGAAGCCGCCGACGTGGCCCGCACCCCCACCGGACTGGAAGAGCTGGACCGCGTCCTGGGTGGCGGCATCGTCGAAGGTGGCGTGGTGCTGATCGGCGGCGACCCCGGCATCGGCAAGAGCACGCTGCTGCTGCAGGCGGCCGAGGCGCTGTCGCAGCAGATGAAGGTGCTCTACGTCACCGGTGAAGAATCCGGGGCCCAGGTCGCACTGCGGGCCCACCGGCTGGGCCTGGGCGGCCAACACCTGCGCGTGCTGGCCGAAATCGGACTGGATGCCATCACCGCGACGCTGGCCAGCGAAAAGCCGAACTTCTGCGTCATCGACTCCATCCAGACCCTGTTCACCGATCAGCTGACGTCGGCCCCAGGCTCGGTCGCCCAGGTGCGCGAATGCGCCGCGCAACTCACCCGCATCGCCAAAGCCAGCGGCTGCACCATCGTGCTCGTCGGGCACGTCACCAAGGAAGGAGCGCTGGCCGGCCCGCGCGTGCTGGAACACATGGTCGACACCGTGCTGTACTTCGAGGGCGACACCCACTCCAGCTTCCGCCTCGTGCGGGCCATCAAGAACCGCTTCGGCGCGGTCAACGAGATCGGCGTCTTTGCCATGACCGATCGGGGCCTGAAGGGCGTGACCAATCCCAGCGCCATCTTCCTGTCGACCCACGCCGAGCCTGTGCCCGGATCCTGCGTGCTCGTGACGCTGGAAGGCACACGGCCAATGCTCGTGGAAATCCAGGCGCTGGTGGACGCCGGCGGCCCCAGCCCCCGCCGCTTGAGCGTGGGCCTGGAGCGTGACCGCCTGGCCATGCTGCTGGCCGTGCTGCACCGACACGGCGGCGTGGCTTGCGCCGACCAGGACGTTTTCGTCAATGCCGTGGGCGGCGTGCGCATCTCCGAGCCCGCGGCCGACTTGGCGGTGCTGCTGGCCATCCACAGCAGCCTGCGCGGTCGCGCCCTGCCCCGAGGCTTCGTCGCTTTCGGCGAAATCGGCCTGGCTGGTGAGATCCGCCCGGCCCCTCGGGGCCAGGAGCGGCTCAAGGAAGCCGCCAAACTCGGATTCACCCAGGCGCTTGTGCCAAGGGCCAACGCCCCCAAGCGCCCGCCAGACGGACTGACCGTCCACGCAGTCGATCGCATCGAGGACGCCATGGCCTGGATGCGCCAAGCGACCCACTGATGCCCGCTCCTTGACGCCCCCGAGGAAGAGGTAACAAATGTCACAGCATCTGAAAAATCCGCCCTGCCCGTTTACCAATTAATACACTAGCATCAAGCTGTTGAGTGGACCAAGTCAGAGAGATGTTTCAAACAAAGGCAGGTTGGAATGGCCTACTGGCCGGCGTGGCGGTGATTGCAGCCGCCATCGCCTATGGCTGGATCGGTCTGCTCGCGTCCGTCGCCCTGGTGGTGTTCTGGGGTGTACTGCGATTCAATCGGGCTTCGCGTCTGATGCGCGACATTGCCCACCGCCCGCGCGGCAAGGTGTCCAGCGTCGTCAAGATGCAGGCCCAGCTCAACCAAGGCATGTCGATGGACGACGTCCTGCGCATCACCCACAGCTTGGGCGAGCCTGCCAGCGATCACGGCGACTGGCGCTGGTCGGATGAAGCCGGCAACGAGATCGTGGTCGTCGTGCGTCGAGACGTGGTCGTTCGTTGGCATGCCACCTACGCCATCGACAACCAGCTCTCGCAACTGCACGGTCTGGACGACATCGATCCCTTCCCGACAATGAGGTCCGCTCAGCGCTGATCGTCTCTTTGCGCTGTATGGACGCAGCGAGACGCAAACACTCAAAAAGGCCGGCACATGCCGGCCTCTTGTTTTTCAGCTCAGCCGAAGTGGCAGATGTAGTGGTAAGGCTCGCCCTCGACACGGATCTCGAAGGACGACTGACCAGGCACATCGAACTTCTCGCCCGGACCATAGGTTTGCCATGCGTCGGAACCGGCCAGCTTGATGCGGCAGGCACCGGCCACGGTTTCCATGACCTCGGGAGCGCCCGTGTTGAAGGTCAGGGTCGACGGCAGGATCACACCGACGCTCTTGCGCGTGCCGTCGGCCAGGGTGATCGTGTGGGAAACACAGCGGCCGTCGAAATAGACATTGGCCTGGGTCTGGACGGTCACGCCGTCAATGTGGGTCACGGTCGCCAAAACGGATCTCCTGATGAAAGAAGCCGAATTCTAGGTGTCAGCGGTTCATGTGGCCGGGCACCCGCACCACCGTGACGATGCAGTCCGCCTGGGCCACCACCTGCGACGAGACGCTGCCCAGATAGCGCCGCAGCGTCGAATGCCCACGCGCGCCCATCACGACGTGATCGACCTGGTTCTTGCCGGCGAAGTCGACGATGGCCGCGGCCGGATCCGGTGCCTCCAGCACGTGGTAGGTCAGGCGGCTCTCACCGAGATCCAGGGCCTGGGCCAGCGGACGCGCCCAATGCTTGAGCCCGATGAGTTGCTTGACGTGCACGCTGCGACCTTGCTTGTCCGTCAGCTCGTCCATGCCGATGCGGGCGGTGCGCATGACGCTGATGCACGCCAGGCGGGCATCCGGTTCGGCCCGGACGATGCGCCGCACCGTCTCGCGCAGCAGGTCGTGCAGACCGGGAGAGGTGTCGTGGATGTCCACCGCCGCGACGATGATGTGCGCCTTCTGCAGTTGTTGACCGACGCTGGCCGGCACCGGCGGCTCGCTGCCGATGGCGCGAAACCAGCGCTTGAAGGCATCGATCCGGCTGCCGGACGACTCGCGCTGGGCGCGGTCCGTCAGCACCACGTTCTCCGGATGCCTCAGGTCCTTGGCCAGCATGGCCGCACTGGGATGGCGCTTGTCCGCATCCACCTCCAGGCAGCGCAGGATGATTTCCTGCAGCCACGGCGGGCAGTCCGGGCGGTGCGTTCGCGGCGGCACCGGCTGCTTGAACAAACGCTCACGCAAGCCACGCACCGAATTCGGCGCACCGAAGGGCCGCTGCCCCGTGGCCAAGTGATACAGCATCACCCCCAGCGCAAACAGATCGCTGCGCGGCTCGCTGCGGACAAACTGCACCTGCTCGGGCGAGATGTAGGGCCCGGTGCCCATCGGCAGATTGAACTCTTCGTCCAGCAAATCGGGCAGGTGATCGTGGCGGGACAGGCCATAGTCGATCAGTACCGCCTCGCCCGACGGGCGGAACACGATGTTGCTGGGCTTGATGTCCAAATGAATCACATGCTGGCGGTGCAGGTCGTGCAGGGCCATGGCCACCGCCGCCCCAATCTGCACCACCTCCTCGACGGGCAGCGGGGCATCGTCGAGCCGCGCACGCACCGACGGCCCGGGGATGTGCTCCATCACGATGTAAGGGCGTTCGGTGAAATCTCCCTTGGCGACGAACTGCGGCACATGAACGCCGGCCAGCATGGGCAGAATCATCTGCTCGACCTCGAAGCCCACGATGGACGCCGGATCCTCCCCGCCCTTGAAGCGCGGCAGCTTCATGAGCATCGGAAGGTTGTGATCCGGATGCGTCACCCGCCACAGCGAGGCCATGCCCCCCTGATGCAGGCGCTCCTCCAGCCGGAACCCGTCGATCTCCATGCCGGGAGACAGCGGGCCAAAAGCGGACAGGGTCAGATCGTCGGTTCCCGACGCACTCTCTTCTACAGTCGACATGACGGCGGCCCTCCTCCGGCCTCAATGCCCCTCGAACAACCGGTCGGCCAACGCCTTGGGCAGACCGGCCGCGACGATCTTGGCCGCCGCTGCTTCATGGTCATACGGCACGCGATGAAACGTGATCGTGGATTTGACGTCATCGAACAACGCCCAGCACGCGGCGGGATTGCCGTCGCGCGGCTGCCCGGCCGCTCCGGGCAGGATCAGCCACTGCCGGTGTGAAGGCACCGGCACCGCGACGCCGGGCACCGGCGTGAAGTCGGCAATCTTGCCGGTGCTGGACAGGTGATACAGCGCCGGCTGGTGCACATGGCCGACGAAGGTGTAGCGCGCATCGGTGGCCATCATGCTGCGCACGGCCTCGGTGCGGGACAGGATGTAGTCCCAACCCTCGGGCGCCCACGCGTTGGCGTGCACGAACAGACACCCCCAGCGCTCGCACTTCAGCGGCAGGGAGGCCAGAAACTCCTGGTGGTGCGGCTCCAGCGCCCCGCGGGTCCAGTTCACCACGCGCTGGGCATCCTCGACGAGATCCCCGACGTGCGTGCCGGCCACTGCGTCGTCATGGTTGCCGCGCACCGCAATCGCCCCTTGCGACACCAGGTCCTGGATCTTGTCCACCACCCAGGCCGGGTCGGCGCCGTAGCCGACAAAGTCACCCAGGAACGCGATCTGATCGACGCCATGGAGGTGCGCCTGCTCCAGGCAGGCCTCCAGCGCTTCTCGGTTGGCGTGGATGTCGGTGATCAGGGCGAGTTTCACGGTCAGGGTCCCGGGTTGGAGCATCAAAACGAACCGACCCGGGCACTGCGCCGACGCCCCTCACCGCCCGATCACCCTGGCCTCTGCCGTCAGGGCCGCTCGAACAGCAGCGTGGCGTTGGTCCCGCCGAACGCGAAGGAGCTGCACACCGCTGCGCGCAGACCCGGATTCTGCTCACGAGGATGACGGACCAGATTCAAATTGCAATCCGGATCAACCTCAGTGCAATGCATGTTGGGGGGAAGCTGACCGTGTGCCAAGGCCTGCACCGTCAGCACCGACTCCAAGGCACCGGCCGCTCCCAGCAGGTGACCGTGCAAGGCCTTGGTGGAGCTGACCCGCAACCGATCGATGTTTTCACCCCACACTTCGCGCAGGGCCTGGGCCTCGACCACGTCACCGATCTTGGTGGCCGTCCCGTGGGCGTTGCAGTAGCCGACATCGCGTGCGGCCATTCCGGCACGCGTCAGCGCCGCACGGAGCGCCCGAACCTGACCATCGACTTCGGGTTTGCTGAGGTGGTGCGCATCGCAACTCAGCCCCCAGCCCGACAGCACCGAGTGGACATGAGCCTGTCGGCGTCGCGCATGGGCTTCGGATTCCAGGATCAGGAACGCCGCCCCCTCTCCCAGCACGAAGCCGCTGCGATCCACCGAAAAAGGCCGGCAGCACTCGGCCGCCCGCTCGGGCTCGACGTTCGCCAGGGTCTGCATGGCCTGCCACGCCAGCGTGATGCCGGGCACGATCAGGGCCTCGCTGCCCCCGGCGACCACCAGATCCACCTCACCGCTGCGGATGGCCTTGGCCGCTTCGGCAATCGCCACCGCCGACGAGGCACAGGCCACCGAGTAGGTCAGCACCGGCCCCTTGAAGCCCAGACGCATGGCGATGTGGGACGCTGGCGCGTTGGGCATGAAGGCCGGAATGGTCAGAGGCGGCACACGGCCGTTGCCCCCTCGATACGCCGTCTCCAGCGACCCGCCCCCACCCATGCCGCACCCGACGTAAACGCCCATGCGATCGGTGTGGGTCTCGCGGTCGACGCCCGCGTGCTTCAACGCCAGATCGGCCGCCCCCACCGCCAAGCGGCTCACCCGGTCCACGCCAGCGAGTTGCAGCTTGGTGAACCAGCGGCTCTCGTCAAAGTCCACCGTGGCCGCGGCGGCCGGCTTGGGCAGCTCGGGAAAGACGGCACGGACCGCGGAGGTTCCGTCCATGACCGAACGGAACACTGCGTCCACGTCATCTCCATGGGGAGACAGGACGCCCAAGCCCGTCACCACCACACGGTGGAATTCGGCGTTCAAGCTCACAGTGTGTGTCCTTGTGGTTGGGATCAGCCGGCGGCCTTGGCCGCCAATGCAGCATCCACCACCACGGCCAGTTGGGCCAGAGTGTCGGTCTCGGGCGGCACATCGGGCAGCGAAATGCCGTAGTGGTCCTCGATGGCAAACAGGAACTCGACCATGGTCAGCGAGTCCAGACCCGCCCCCCGCAGCGAAGCTTCCGGATCCAGCGTGGCCGGATCCACGTCGTACTTCTCGTGGATCAGCTTGCGCAGATCGTCCAGGCAACTCATCTTCATCCTCCTCGTCGCATTCCGCCCTCGCGGCGGCGCCCCTCGATTTTCAACCGAACCGGTGCCCTCGCACCAACCCGCTCCAGCGCTGTGCCGCCCACGCAAAAGCAATGCCGAAACCGGCACCGGCCAACACGTCCCAGAACACATGTTGCTTGACCGCCAACGTCGAGTAGACGATCAGCAGCGCCCAACCTGCGCTGACCGCACGCACCACCCAGGGGGTGCGAATCAGAAGCAGCAACCGGTCCAGCCACAGACCGGAATACACGGCCGAGGCCACATGCAGCGACGGACAGGCGTTGCCCGCCGCATCCACGCCCTGCAGCACCGAAAACAGGGACGACCCGGGCACGTCGGCAGGGCCGTACGGCACGGCGGTCGGCCACAGGTAGAAGAAGCCCAGACCGGCCAGGCACAGCCCCGCGGCCCACACGCCGTAGATCACCAGATCGCGAAACGAGGTCAGCAGTCCGGGCGCGATGCCCACGTAGAACCAGAGCGACACATAGGGCCAGATGGCCAGGGGCTGCAGCGGCAACCAGCGGTCCACAGCGGTGAGCGGCATTTCCGTCACCGCGGCCACAGGGTGGCGCAGAACGTGGAAATAGCCCTCGAAAAACAGCCACATGAAGGCCGTGATGCCGACCAGCTTGAGCCAGAACAGGCGCGCCGACCGCCGCCCCAGCACCTGAAGCCACTCGGCGCCCAAACGCTTGCTCACCCCACCCTCCTGAATGCGGCGGCAGCATACACCAAGGCCCCCGTGCGCCGCCCCCGCCGGGACTGTCACGGGAATGCAACCATGGCGTCGCTTAACATCTCAGGATCGTCCGTTCAGGTGCCCCACCATGACCACCGCATCTCCGGCACAGACACGTTCCCCCACCCACCACTGCGAGGTTCTCATCATCGGCGGCGGGCCCTCGGGCTCCACGCTGGCCATGCTGCTGGCCCGACAGGGGCGCGACGTGGCGATGCTGGAGCGCGAGCACCATCCGCGCTTTCACGTCGGAGAGTCGCTGCTGCCGGCCAACGTGCCGCTGTTTGACCAGCTCGGCCTGCGCGCCGACCTGGAGCGCATCGGCATGCCCAAGTGGGGCGTGGAATTCGTCTCCCCGGCCCACGGGCACCGCAGCCTGCTCGAATTCGGCGATGCCTGGGACAAGTCCATGCCCTACGCCTGGCAGGTGCGCCGCTCAGAGCTGGACGAGTTGATGTTCCAGCGTGCCGCTCAAGACGGCGCACGCACGCTGGAAGGCCACCGCGCCCGCCGCGTCGAGTTCGACAGCGACGGGGCCACGGTGGAAGTCGACACCGAGAACGGTGAACGCCAGGTCTGGCGCACCCGCTACGTGGTCGATGCCACCGGTCGCGACACCTTGCTGGCCAACCAGTTCAAGATCAAGCACAAGCACCCCAACCACGCCAGCGCCGCCCTCTTCGGCCACTTCCGCAACGCCCAGCGGCTGGAAGGCCGCAAGGAAGGCAACATCTCGATCTTCTGGTTCGAGCACGGTTGGTTCTGGTTCATTCCGCTGTCCGACGGCACGACCAGCATCGGCGCGGTGAGCTGGCCCTACTACCTGAAGACCCGCAACAAGCCCTTGCGCGACTTCTTCATGGACACCATCGCGATGTGTCCGCTGCTGGCCGAACGCCTGCAGGGTGCCGACCTCGTGGGTGACCAAGTCCACGCCACGGGCAACTACGCATACACCAGCGAGCACTGCTGCGGCGACCGCTACATCATGCTGGGCGACGCCTACGCCTTCATCGATCCGGTGTTCTCGTCGGGCGTCTACCTGGCGATGAAAAGCGCCT
The DNA here is from genome assembly GCA_964422355.1 of uncultured Sphaerotilus sp. Lineage (GTDB taxonomy): Bacteria > Pseudomonadota > Gammaproteobacteria > Burkholderiales > Burkholderiaceae_C > Sphaerotilus. The sequence goes on from CAYRBG010000007.1 coordinate 16,520, forward strand.
TCGCGGCGGTCGATGTGATCCAGGCCACCCTGGACGCCCCCCAACGCGCCGCGGCCGCCCGCCGCGACTACGCCAAGCTGCTCAACCACGGACCGCGCGAGTTTTCGTGGTTCATCTTCCGCGTGACCAACCCGGCGCTGCGGGAATTCTTCATGTACCCGCAGAATCCGCTGCGCATGAAAGAAGCCTTGCTGTCGCTGCTGGCCGGCGACATCTACGGAGCGACGCCGATCTGGCGCTCGCTGTATGCCTTCAAGAGCCTGTACTACCTGAATTCGCTGATGCATCCGGTCCGCACATGGAAAGCCTGGCGCCGCCGCAAGTTCAACATCCGCGAGGTGGGAGCACCTGCAGCGTGATGTCCCGTGAAGATCTGTCCGTGGCCGCCGATCCCTGCGCCGCCCCGGACACGCACCTGCTTGCCGAACGCGCCGTTCTCTCCGACGAAGTCGGCGCCCGTTCCTCGGTCGCGCCTGCAGAACGGGTGATCCTGGGCGAGCGTCGCCATGCCGGCGTCGAGCCCAGCCACCTCGCCATGCCCGCCGTGCTGGGCCCCGCATCCGCCGATGTCGCCGAGCGATGGTTCCTGCCCGCCCCGCCGCCCCAAGGTGTGGCCGCCGTCGACTTCTCGCTGGGCTGTGTGAGCGGGCGCCGCGTCGGCCCGTGGCTGCACGCCACGGCCGTTCTCGACGACCGGACCGCATCCGGGGGACTCAAGGGCGCCGCCGAAACCGTCTACCGCGACCTCTTCGCCGTCCTGGAGCAAGAGTCCCGGGCCTGCGGCACCGACTTGCAGGTGCTGAAGGTCTGGAACTACATGGCCGACATCAACGGTACCGACGAAGAAACCGGGCTGGAACGCTACCGTCTTTTCAACATCGGCCGGCAGGACGCCTTCGTGGCCACCGGGCACGCCGCCTTCGATGGTGCCCCGGCCGCCTGCGCGCTGGGCACCGTTCAAGGTCCGCTGACCGTGCATCTGCTGGCCGGTCCGCACGCACCGCGCACGGTCGAAAACCCGCGTCAGGTGAGCGCCTACCGCTACCCCGCCGACTACGGCCCCCGCGCGCCCACCTTCTCCCGGGCGGCGCTGGCGGACCTGGGTGATGGCCTCGAGGCCCTGTTCATCTCCGGCACGGCCAGCATCGTCGGTCACGAGTCGCGCCACCCCGGCGACGTTCAGGCCCAGACGGAAGAAACGCTGAACAACATCGAGGCCGTGCTGGCCGCGGCACAGGACCACCGACGCGCGCTCCATCACCTTGGCGACCTGGAACTGACGGTCTACCTGCGCCGCCCGGAAGACCTCGACACCGTGCGACGGACGCTGGCCCGCCGTCTGGGCGACCCTCAGGCCCCGGCCCTGGCACGGGCCCTGTTCCTGCGCGCCGACGTCTGCCGGGCAGAGCTGCTGGTGGAGATCGAGGCCCAAAGCCTGCAGATCGAATCGACCGCACACCGCCATGTCTGCAATGTCTGAGTTGCCGACCGGCTTGGCACCGGGGGGAAGACCGCTCCGCCACACCCCCGGCACATGGCGCCGATGGATTTGGGCGCTGAGCCTGACCCTTCCTGGACTGCTCCACGCACACACGTTGTCGCCTTCGGCGGCCCCGCGCGTCACCCGCCCGCTGTGGGAGTGGGGCGTGGGCGTGGCGGCGCTGCAGTGGCCGGACTACCGCGGCGCCGACCACAGCCAGACCTACGTGCTGCCGCTGCCCTACGTGGTCTATCGCGGCCACTTCCTGCGCGCCGACAAGCAGGGTGCCCGCGCCGTGCTGCTGGAGCAGGACCGCGTCGAGATCGACGTCAGCCTCAACGGCTCGGCACCGGTGCGCAGCGATCCGGACGGCGCCCGGGCCGGCATGGCCAACCTGCCGCCCACCTTCGAGATCGGCCCCAACCTGAACCTCAGGCTGTGGCGCTCCGAAGACGCCAAGGCACGCCTCGATTTCCGCCTGCCGCTGCGCGTGGCCCTCACCGCCCAGCTGCCGATGCGCTCCATCGGCACGGTGCTGTCGCCCAAGCTGAACCTCGACCTCAACCTGAACAGCGGATGGAACGTCGGCCTGCTGGCCGGACCGCTGTATGGATCGCGCCGCTACCACGAGCACTACTACGGGGTGAGCGAAACAGACGCCCGACCGGACCGCCCCGCCTACACCGCCAAAGGCGGTCACGCCGGCTGGCACGCCCTGGCCTCGACCTCGCGCCGTTTCGACCGAACCTGGGTGGCGGCGTACGTCCGCCACGACCGCATGGGCGGCGCCGTGTTCGCCGACAGCCCGCTGGTGAAGCGGACCCACGCCTGGTCTTTCGGCATCGGCTTGGCCTGGGTGCTGGGCACCTCGACCCAGACCGTCGAGGTGGCGCCGTGATCCTGCGCCGCCTGTGGCTGGAGCCCCTCCAGCGCGTCCTGCTGCTTGTTCTGCTGCTGGGGCTGGGGCTGATGTCCCTGACCTGGAACCTGATCGCCGCGGTGCTCTACCCGCTGTTGCCCGCGCGCCGGAGAGCGGCAATCGGGCGGGCGGGCATTGCCTACGGCTACCGTGCCTACTGGTTCTGCACCCGGACGGCCGGCATGATGCGCATCGAGGCCGAAGCCCTGGACACCCTGCGCGACACCCCACACGGCCTGGTCATCGCCGCCAACCACCCCAGCCTGCTGGACGCCCTGGCCATCGTCGCCCGCCTGCCGCGCAGCTTCTGCGTGATGAAGGCGTCGCTGATGAATAACCCCTTTCTGGGCGCTGGCGCCAAGCTGGCCGGCTATGTCGCCAACGACTCGCCGCGCCTGATGATGCGAGCGGCCATCGACGACCTCAAGCAGGGAGGCCAGCTCGTGCTGTTCCCGGAAGGCACGCGCACCGTCGACAGGCAGCTCAACCCCTTCCGCCCCGGCATCACGACCATCGCCGACCGCGCCGGCGTGCCGATCCAGACGGTGATCATCGAAACCGATTCCCCCTACCTGGGCAAAGGCTGGGCGCTGTGGCGCCTGCCGCCCATCCCCATCGTGTTCCGCCTGCGTCTGGGGCGCCGCTTCCCGCCGCGCTCCGACACCTCGGCGGCGCTGCGCGAATTGGAAGACTACTTCCGCGCCGAGCTGGGCCAAGCCGGCACGCCCGAAGCCCTTCCGAACGAGATCGACCGACCGACCGAGCGCGCCGAGCAGCGGATCCGCGCTTCAGGCTCCTGACTTCTGTCCACCGTGAATTCCACCGTCACTTCGAGCCGCACCCATGCGGTCCTCATCCCCAGCTACAACACGGGCCCCAAGGTCTACGAGACCGTGCGTGCCGCACGCGCCCAATGGGCGCCGGTGTGGGTGGTGGTGGACGGCTCCGACGACGGCACTGCCCAAGGCCTGCAGGATCTGGCCCGCGACGACCCTGATCTGCATGTGATCGTCCTGCCCACCAACCAGGGCAAGGGCGCGGCCGTGCTGACCGGCCTGTTGGCGCTGCAGGCCGCCGGCTTCACCCACGCCCTGGCGATGGACTCCGACGGCCAGCACCCCGCCGACCTGATCCCCTGGTTCCTGCAGGTCTCGCGGCAGTACCCCGACGCCATGGTGCTCGGTGAACCCGTCTTCGACGCCTCGGCCCCGCTGCTGCGCGTGCGCGGTCGGCGCATTTCCAACGGCTGGACCCAGCTCGAAACCCTGTGGGCGGGCATCCACGACTCGCTCTACGGCTTTCGCGTCTACCCCGTCGCCGATCTGATCGCCGTGATGCAGCGCCAGCCCTGGATGCGCCGCTTCGACTTCGACACCGAGGCCGTCGTGCGCCTGGCCTGGCGCGGTGTCGCACCGCTGAACCTGCCGGCCCCGGTGCGCTACCTCAAGGCCGAAGAAGGCGGGGTGTCGCACTTCAAGTACGGCCGGGACAACGTGCTGCTCACCTGGATGCACACGCGGCTGGTGATCGAGTTCGTGCTGCGCCTGCCGATGCTGATCTGGCGGCGTCTGCGACATCTTCCGCCGTTTCAGTACCTGCATGTGAGCCCTCCCGGTGACGAGCGTGCCTTGAGGCGGTGAAATCGGGGCCCTCGCGCCGCGCCCGGAAATGAAATCTTTAAAATCCCGGCTGCGTCCAGCGCTGACGCCCATGTTCAACCCCCTTCAGGAGCATCCGCCGTGCAGGCCAGCACCCCGGCCCCGACTGCCGTGTCGCCGCGCAAGCGTGTGCTGGTGCCCCTCTACAGCCAGAGCGGACAACTGACCGCCGTCGTCGAGCGCATCCTCGCTCCGCTGCAGGCCTGCGGCGAGTTCGAGATCCACGTCGAGGTGATCCGCCCCCAGCAGCCTTACCCCTTCCCGTGGTCGCTGCTGACCTTCTTTGACACCTTTCCCGAGTGCGCGCTGATGGAACCCCAGGCCCTGGCGCCCCTGGGCCTGCGGGGTGACGAGGACTTCGATCTGATCCTGCTGCCCTATCAGGTGTGGTTCCTCGCGCCGTCACGACCCGTCAGCTCGCTGCTGCAGCACCCGGTGATGCGGCAGTTGCTGCGCGACAAACCTGTCGTCACCGTCGTGGCCTGCCGCAACATGTGGCTGATGGCCCAGGAGAAGATGAAGGGGCTGCTGCAGGCCTGCGGTGCCCGGCTGCTGGACCACGTCGCCCTGATCGATCGCGGTCCGATGGCCGCCACCCTCGTCACCACCCCGATGTGGATGTTCACGGGCCGGCGCGAAGGCTGGTTCGGTCTGCCGCGCGCGGGCGTGCCGGACGAGGACGTCGTCCGTGCCGAACGCTTCGGCCGGGCCCTGCGGGACGCACTGCGCGCAGGCCGTGAACGTGGCGATCGGCCGCTGCTCAGCGGCCTGGGCGCGGTTCAGGCCGACCCGCGCCTGCTGGCCTCCGAGCGGGCCGGCACACGCAGCTTCTACCTGTGGGGGCGGTTGATCCGCAAGGTGGGCGCCCCCGGTGCGCCGCTGCGCCGCGCACTGATCGTGGTCTACATCGTCTTCCTGGTGGCGTTGATCGTCACCGTGATTCCCTTGAGTGCGCTGGTCCAGGCCTTGCTCAGGCCCTGGCTGTCGCACCGCCTGGAGCGATTGAAGGTGTCCTTCGAAGCGCCTTCCGGCTCCAACACCGACCGTCTTGCCCTGTATGAATCGTGAGGTCTACATCACCCGGACTGCGTCGTTCCTGCCCGGGGAGCCCATCGGCAATGACGACATCGAGTCCGTGCTCGGCCAGGCCGGCGGCCGGCCCTCGCGCGCCCGCGCCGTGGTGCTGCGCAGCAACGGCATCCGCCGGCGCCACTATGCGCTCGACCCGGTCAGCCGGCGCCCGACCCACACCAACGCGCAGCTGACTGCAGAAGCCGTTCGCGCCCTGGGTCCGATCGACGGGGTGGACTGCCTTGCCGTCGGAACCTCGTCCCCCGATCACCTGGCGCCGGGGCACGGGGTCATGGTGCACGGCGAGCTGGGTTGGCCTGCGCTGGAGGTGGTATCGCTGGCCGGCATCTGCGTGTCCGGGACCGCCGCCCTCAAGCACGCCTGGATGGCGGTGCGCTGCGGGGAGGCCCGCCGCGCCGTGTCCTGCGGTTCCGAACTGGTGTCGCCGGCCATGGCGGCCGAACACTATCAGGCCGAAATGGATCACCAGATCCAGGCGCTGGAGCGGCGCCCCGAGCTGGCGTTCGAAAAGGACTTCCTGCGCTGGATGCTCTCCGACGGCGCCGGTGCCGTGCTGCTGGAAGACACGCCCCGCGCCCCGCTTTCGCTGCGCGTGGACTGGATCGACCTGTCCTCGGCCGCCCACGAACTGCCCGCCTGCATGTACGCCGGGGCCCGGCGCAACGACGACGGCAGCCTCACGCCCTGGCGCTTCCTCGATCCGCAGGACTGGCTGCTCGAATCGACCTTCTCGGTGCGGCAGGACGTGCGCCTGCTCAACGAGCAGATCCACCGCGCCGCGCTGATCGACCCGCTGCGCCGCTCGGTGCAGCGCCGCAGTCTGCGCGCCGAGGCCATCGACTGGGTGCTGCCGCACATCTCGTCGATGTACTTCGCGGACATCGTCGAGCGCGGCATGGCCGAGGCCGGTCTGCCAGTGCCGCGCGAGCGCTGGTTCACCAACCTTCAGGAGCGCGGCAACACCGGCTCGGCCTCGCCCTACATCATGCTCGACGAGCTGCTGCGCAGCGGGCGCATTCAGCCCGGCCACCGCCTGCTGATGTTCGTGCCGGAAAGCGGTCGCTTCTCCAGCGGCTTTATCCACCTCACCGCAGTTCAGGGTGCTGGACATGGAGATTGACGCCGTTCCCCAGGATCACAACCGCACGCTCGGCGGCCACCGCAAGGCGGTCTACGCCCGCGACGCCGACGGCCGCATCCACGCCGTGGCCTCCACCGGCTGGGAGGTCGAGGAGATCGTCACCACCCAGGCGGCCGACGCCCTGCGCCGCCAGGCCGAGCAGGCACGCATCGCCGCGCACAACGGCACAGGAAGCCCGCTGGCCTACTGGATGTACGAGCGCCGCATGGACGTGCCGCTGCTGGCCCAGAGCACCGGCCTGTGGCAGTGGCGCGTGCGCCGGCACCTGCAGCCGCAGCATTTCGCGCACCTGAACACCGGGCTGCTCGACCGCTATGCCAAGGCCCTGGGGCTGACTGCAGCGCAGTTGCGCGAGGTGCCTGCCGTGGCGGAGGGGCCCTCGGCATGAACTACACCCACCGCCATGCCGCGCACTGCGAGAGCGGCGTCATGGCCGGCCTGCTCAGCCACCACGGCGCACCGGTCAGCGAGGCCGTGGCCTTTGGCCTGTCGTCGGCGCTGAGCTTCGCCTACCTGCCGATGGTGCAGGTCAACGGTTTTCCGCTCATCGGCTTTCGCATGCCGCCCAAGGCCATCATCAAGGGACTGCGCAAGCCCTTCGGCCTGACGCTGAAGTTCGAGACCTTCCGCAGCCCGGAGGCCGGACAGGCGCGGCTGAACCAGTTGCTCGACGCCAATCGACCGGTGGGCGCCCAGACTTCGGTGTACTGGCTGCCCTACTTCCCGCCGGAGATGCGCTTTCACTTCAACGCGCACAACCTGGTGATCTACGGCCGCGAGGGCGACGACTACCTGATCAGCGACCCGGTGGCCGAAGAGGTCATGCGCTGCCCCAGCGCCGACCTGTCGCGCGCCCGCTTTGCCAAAGGCGTGCTTGCCCCCAAAGGCCTGCTCTACACGATCGAATCGGTGACGCAGCCGGTGCCTCCGCCGCAGGCCTGGCGCGACGCCATCCGCCGCACCACGCGCACGATGATCGCGCCGCTGCCCATCGTCGGCGTGTGGGGCATCCGCACGCTGGCCAAGCGCATCGCCGCGCTGGACCCCAACGCCGAGCGCAGCCGCGAGTGGGTGGGCCACGTCGTTCGCATGCAGGAAGAGATCGGCACCGGCGGAGCGGGCTTCCGCTTCCTCTACGCCGCCTTCCTCCAGGAGGCGGCGGACGCGGCCGAACGGCCGGCGCTCAAGGATCTGGCCGACGAGCTGTTGACCATCGGCGACACCTGGCGCCTGTTCGCGCTGCGTGCGGCACGCATGATCCGAGGCCGCGAGCCCTTCGTTCCCACGGTCCTGGGCGAGATGGTGGCCGACCTGGCCGAGCGCGAATCGCAGTTCTTCAAGCGCTTGCGCACCGCGGTGGCCTGATCGATGCTCACCGTCGAGGGTGTGAGCTACACCCACCCCCGCGCCGACCGCCCCACCCTGCAGGACGTCCACCTGAGCGTGGGCCGCGGCCGCATCCTGGGCCTGCTCGGCCCCAACGGCGCAGGCAAGAGCACGCTGATGGCCATCCTGGCCGGCCTGATCGAACCGCACCAGGGGCGCGTACGGGTCAACGGCCGTCCGCTGGGCGACCGAGGCACACGCCGCACCGCCGTCGCCCTGGCACCGCAGCAGGACGCGTTCTACCCGATGCTCACGGTGGCTGAAAACCTGGCCTGCTTCGCTTCCGCCTGCGGCCTGAGCGGCCCCGACGCCGTCGAACGCTGTGAACAGGCCCGGGTTCGCACCCAGCTCCAAACCCACTGGAAGCGCCGTGCGGGCGATTTGTCCGGCGGACTCAAGCGCCGGTTGAACCTGGCCATCGCCCTGCTCGGAGCACCCGAGGTGCTGCTGCTGGACGAACCGACGGCCGGGGTCGATCCGCAATCGCGCGCCTTCCTGCTGCAGACCTTGCGCACGCTGGCCGACGAGGGCTGCACCCTGGTGTTCAGCACCCACCTGATGACCGAGATCGAGCAACTGGCCGAGGACGTGCTGCTGCTCGACGAAGGCCGTGTGCTGCGCGCGCAGCCGTTGGATGCGCTGCTGGCCGAAGGTCGCCGCACCCTGCACCTGGAGTTCGCCGAGGGCACGGCCCTCGCTGCGCTGAGCCCCTTGCTGGCCCGCCACGGTGAGGTCGAACCTCGCCCGCCCCGCCAGGTCGCGCTGCACCTGCATGACGGCCACGCGCCGGCCCAGGTGCTGGCGGAACTCGATGCCGCTCAGATCCCGGTGGTCGGCGCACGCTGGGGCCGCGCCAGCCTGGAGGAGACCTTCATGGCCCTCACCCGCGGGGCGCTGCGCGATGAATGAGCGGCTCACCGTCCTGCGCGGCCTGATGGCCAAGGAACTGCTCGCCCTGCGCCGCGACCCGCACAGCCTGGCCGCGCTGTTCGTGATGCCGCTGGCCTTCATCGTGCTGATGACCCTGGCGCTGCAGAACTTCTACGAAGCGCCGCACCCGCCCGCGCGCTATGCGGTGGTCGATGACGATGGCGGCCCTGCGGCACGCAGCCTGATCGAGCGCTGGCGCCGCGAGATCGGTGCGGACCAGCCCCTGCCCGCCGATTGGCGCGGCGCGCTGGCCCGGGGCGAGCTGGGCTATGTGCTGGAAGTGCAGCCGGGGTTCTCCAAGCGCCTGCAGGACTTCGGCAGCCCGGCCGGCACGGCCCAGGTCCGCCTGCACCTGGAGCCCGGCGCCGACAACGCCGCTCTGCTCATCACCCGCGCCCAGCTGGAGCGCCGCGTGGGCGAGCTCCGCGCCCACCTCCTCACCCGCGAGATGGCCCCGATGGGCCTGAGCGCCGACCCCAGCATCGCCGGCTTCGTCGAAGCTCTGCGCGAGGACCGCGGCGTGCGCCTGAGCGCGGCGCAGCACAACGTGCCGGCCTGGCTGGTCTTCGGCATGTTCTTCGTCGTCACGGCCATGGGCCACCTGTTCGTGGAGGAGCGGCGCTGCGGCGCGCTGGCCCGGCTGCGCAGCCTGGGGGTCGGGCCGCTGGCCCTGCTGCTGGCCAAGGCCCTGCCCTACCTAGGCGTGAACCTGCTGCAGGCCGCCCTGATGCTGGCCGTCGGCGTCCGGCTAATGCCCCATCTGGGCACCGCCGGGCTGACCATGCAGGGGGTGGATCTGCCGGCCCTGTTCCTGGCGCTGGGATCGATCAGCGCGGCGGCCGTCGGGCTGGGACTGTTCCTGGCCTCGCTGCTGCGCACCAACAGCCAGGCGCTGGCCGTGGGTCCGCTGGTCAACATCATCCTGGGCGCGCTGGGCGGCATCATGGTGCCGACCTTCGTCATGCCCCACGCCATGCAGACCCTGGCCCGCCTGTCGCCGATGAACTGGGCGCTCGAAGCCCTGCTGACCGTGCTGGTGCGTGGCGGGCATCCAGTGGACCTGGTTCCTCACGTGCTGCCGCTGCTGGCCCTGGCTGGGGTCAGCCTGCTCGGGGCGACGCTCCTGCTGCACCGGCGTCCGGCCTTGCCGGGCTGAGCGCTCCAACCCTCGCCCCGACTTCCCGTCCGACAATGACCGACAACGCTCCGCTGACCCTCGACACCCTCAAGGCCCTGATCCTGGAAGCCACCGAGAAGGAGGCCCCTCCCGGCGGCTTGGCCGACGACGAGCCCCTGTTCGGCCCCGACGCCCGGCTGGCCCTGGATTCGATGGACGCCCTGCAACTGTCGATGGCGCTGCAGCAGGCCACCGGCATCCGCATGACCGACAGCAAGGACACGCGCCGCGCCTTTGCCACCGTGGGTCACCTCGCGGCCTTCCTCAACGAGCGACTGACCGCGGGAAGCTGAACGTGGCTGCCGCGCTGCCGCCGGTGTTCCTGCACGGCCGTGCGCTGGTCAGCGCGCTCGGCCCGAGCCTGGACGACGCGGTCCAGGCCTGCCGAGCCGCATCGACCCACCCGGACGCCCTGCCCGCGATGCAGCGCCGGCCGGCCGGCGACTTTCCGGTCGCGCACCGGCCCCTGAACGACGGCCGGCCCGAACCCACGACCGCCGAGGCCTGGTGGCAGCGGGCCCTGGATGCCATTCAGGCCTGCGTGGCACGCACCCAAGCCCCGCGCGAAGGCGCCCTGTGGATCGCCTCGTCGTCGTTCGACATCGGTGCGCTGGAGCTGGGGGGTGAGTGGGCGTCGGACGGCCTGGCCGTGGCCGAAAAGATCGCCGCCCACATCGGCTGGCGCGGGCCGGTCCACACGGTCAGCACAGCCTGCACCTCGTCGGTCAACGCCCTGCGGCAGGCGCAGACGCAGTTGCAGCTGGGCCGCGTTGAGGACGCCCTCGTGCTCGGGCTGGAACTCGGCAACCGCTATGCCCGGGCCGGCTTTGCGGCGCTGCAACTGCTGCCGCCCTGGCCGGTCTCGGAGGCCCACGCGCCCACTGGGGGACTGGTGCTGGGCGAAACCGTGGCGGCCCTGGCGCTGAGTCGCCGGCCAGGTCGGTGGCGACTGGTGGCGGGAGCGCACTGCGTGTCCGGCGCCGATCCGGCGGGGCCGACGGCGGAGGCCCTGGTTCAGGCGATCCAGAGCGTGCTCAAACGCGGCAGCGTGCCTGCCGAGCGCATCGGACTCGTGAAAAGCCACGCTGCCCCGGACCTGTCCAGCGTGGCCTCGATGCCGGCCGCGTGGGCCGTTGAGCACGCGGTCCTGAGCCGGCTGCTGCCCCACGATCCGCGCCGCATGCCGCTGCAAGGCCTCCTCGGACACACCCAGGGCGCCAGCTCCACGGCCGAGCTCGCCCTGTTGACCGCATGGATCGACACCCTGCGGACGCGCAACCCCGGCCCCGTTCCCGTTCCCGGAACACCCGGACTCAGCGCAGATCGCCCCTGCCTGCTGGCCCTGAGCCTGGGATTCGGCGGCGGCCACGGCGCCCTGCTGCTGGAGGACACCCATGTCCGCGCCTGACCGTTGGCCTTCACCCGGAGCGGGCTGGACCGTCCTCGGGCGCTCCGCCACCACCGGCGATCCCGCTGAAAAGGACGAGCTGATCCGGCGTCTCGGTCAGCGCCCCCGCCGCCTGGGCCCTTGGACCGAGCAGGCCCTGTTGGGTGCCCTGCGCTGCCTGGAAGCGGCCGGCGAGCCCACATTGCCTGCCGACGCGGCGCTGGTGCTGTGCACGCTCAACGGGCCTGTGTCGGCCCTGCGCACGGGCTTGCAGGCGCTGCAAGCCGGTCAACCGCCGCTGCCCTACACCTTCCTGCAGAGCCAGCCGGCCGTGACGCTGTCGGCGCTGGCGGCCCACCTGCGCTGGTCGGGTGACGCGCAGGTGCTGGGGCACCGGGACGCTGGAGCCCTGCTCCGGCAAGTGCTGGACGGGTCGCCCACGGGAGGCGTCCTGATCGGCTGGATCGACGAGCCCGGCATGGGCCCCAGCGGCTGGATGCGAGTGATTCGGACCGCCGCCACGCCGTAAAAGCGGCCTCTCGGGATCAGCCCGGCACGGCCTCAAGGGCAACGCCGCGGCGACCGCGTCTCACCGCCCAAGCACCTTCCCGGTCAGTGTGCCGGCGCTTCGTCCCCCAGCACAGGATCCCCCTTCAACCCCGGCAGCCACCGCCGCAGCAACGGCGTCGTCACCAGCGTCGAGAACACCGCCATCAGCACCAGCATCGTGAACACCTCGCGGCCGAGGATGCCGAGGTCGTAACCGACGTTGATGATGATGAGCTCCATCAGCGCCCGCGTGTTCATCAGGATGCCGACGATGCGCGCGGCCCGCGGCGACAGGCCGGTGGCGCGCGCAGCCAGGGCGCAGCCGCCGAACTTGCCCAGCGTGGCCAGCGCGATCAGCAGCGCGCACCAGCCCCAAGCCGAGCCGCCGCCCAGCGAGCCAATGTCGGTGCGCAGCCCCGTGAACGTGAAGAAGATGGGCAGGAAGAACACCTGCACGAAGCTCCCCACCCGCTCCTGCCACGCGTGCGCAAACGCCCGCTGGCGGTGCAGCAGCACCCCGGCCATGAAGCCGCCGAAGATGGCGAAGATGCCCAGCTTGTAGGTCGCCATGCCCATCCCGAAGATGACGGCGATGATGCTGCCCATCAGCGTCGGGCCCAGCGTGCCGTGGTCGCGCTGCAGGCGCCAGGTCACCCAGCGCTCCAGCGGCGGGCGGATGGCCCACCACGACAGCGCCCCGAAGCCCGCCACCATCGCCACCTCGACCGCAAAGCCCGCGGCAGAAAAGGCCGCTGTGCTCAGCGCCGTCACCAGCGCCAGCAGCAGCCAGCCCACCACGTCGTTGATGGCCGCCGCGCTGATGGTGATCACGCCCAGCGGCGCGCGCGACAGGCGGAACTCCATCAGGATGCGGCCGAGTATGGGCAGCGCCGTGATCGAGAACGCGGTGGCCACGAACAGAGCCAGCGCCCAGCGCGGCGCGCTCGTCGCATAGACCTCGGGCACCCACTGCGCGTACAGCCAGCCCAGTCCAAAGGGCGCGATCAACCCGGCCACCGCCACGCCCATCACCGCCCGACGGTTGCGCCGCTCACTGAGGTGGCCGAAATCGAACTCCAGGCCGATCTGGAACATCAGCAGCAGCAGGCCGATCTGCGACAGCATGGTCAGCGTCTGCGGCGGCGTGGAGCGGAACACGGCCGCAAAGAGGTCCGGCGCCAGTGCCCCGAACAGCGAAGGGCCCAGCATCAGCCCGACGACGATTTCACCCACGGCGGTGGACTGTCCCAGGCGCTGCGCCACCGCCCCACCCAGCCGCCCACCCAGCACGATGATGACGAGCTGGATCAGCGTGATGAACAGCAGGTGCTCGGTCGCATGCACACCGGCGGCCTGCGTCGCCGCCACCGCCACCGCCGATGCCGACACCGATGCCGCCTGCGCCGCCACCACCGGCGAGGCCACCATCAGATCATGCCCCCGTTGATCGAGATGACCTGGCCAGTGATGTAGCCCGCATCGTCGCTGGCCAGGAACGCCACCAGCGCCGCCACCTCGTCGGGCCGGCCGGCGCGCTTGGCCGGCACCATATGGGCGATGGTCTGCGCGTCGAACACCGCCTCGGCCATGGGCGAGGCGATGACGCCCGGCGCCACCGTGTTCACCGTGATGCCGCGCGAGGCCAGCTCCAGCGACAGCGCCTTGCCTGCGCTGTGCAGCGCACCCTTGGCCGCGGCGTAGTTCACCTGCCCGCGATTGCCCGCCACCGCCGCCACCGAGCTGATGTTGACGATGCGGCCCCAGCGCGAGCGGATCATCGGCATCGTCAGTGGCTGGGTGACGTTGTAGAAGCCGCCCAGCGACACGTCCAGCACGCGGTCCCACTGCTCGTCGCGCATGCCGGGAAAGACCGCGTCGTCATGGATGCCGGCGTTGTTGACCAGCACCTGGATCGGGCCGGCCTCCAGCAGCTTCTCGACGGCGGCGCGGCTGGCGGCGCGGTCGGCGACGTCAAAAGCCACCGCCTCGGCCGATCCGCCGGCCGCGGTGATCTCGGCCACCACGGCTTCGGCGGCGTCCAGGCGCCGGTTGGCGTGGACGATCACGTGCAGGCCGTCGGCGGCCAGGCGGCGCGCCATGGCGCTGCCGAGTTCACCGCTGCCGCCGGTGACGAGGGCGCGCTTGCGAGGAGGGGTCGTCATGGGAGATTCCAGAAGAGGGTCAGGCCGTGGGCAACGGCGTGTTGAGCACCACCGCGGCTCGCCCTTCGGCCACTGGCTCGCCCGCGTGGCGCACCACGAAGGCGTAGAGGATCTGCTGGGCGTCGCCGGCCTGGCGCTGCGCCTCGACCTCCAGCGGACCGGGCAGGTCGTGCAGGGTCAGGCGGTGCAGGACGACGTTGCG
>CAYRBG010000008.1:0-29940 GCA_964422355.1 uncultured Sphaerotilus sp.
ACCACTTCGATGCCACCGAGCGGTATGCCCGGCAGTTGCACGAGGTGGACCGTGCCGCCTACCTGGCGACCAAGGTCAAGGAGATTCGAAGGCAGGAGACGGTGGATCCTCCGGATGGAGCCTTGCGCGACGAGTGAGCGTGAGCCTCCTCCCCACGCCGACTTCATCGACTTCCCTAGATTCTGCAAAGTGGGAAATTTAGGCTGGCGTAGGGAGCTTATTTCCCGCGGCAGCACTCCGTCCCGACTCTTTACCATCGAGTTGATCGCAGCGTCAGACGCCGCACGACAGGGGGTCGTGAGGGCCGGTACTGTGAAATTCATTCAGGACGTGCCGGCCACCAAAAAAATGGATCGCACGCAGGGGAAATGTCGGGCCTTTTCGAATGTCAATCGATGGCCCTGGCTGCATACAGTCGCGTCGGCAGGAACAATGCCGGGGGACGGGATGTGTGGCTGGAGCGCTTGTCTTCCGGCCTGCGCGTCAACAGCGCACGCGACGATGCCGCCGGGCTGGCCATTGCGGATCGCATGACTTCTTCCATTCGCGGGGCGGCGGTGGTTGCGCGCGGCATGATGGATGGCATCAGTCTGCTGCAAACCGCCGATGGAGGACTGGAGAAGGTGGCGGTGGCTTTGCAACGTGCCCGTGAGCTCGCGGTGCAGTCGGCCAACGGATCCTTGTCCGACGCGGATCGCATAGCGCTGGACTTCGAGTATCGGCATCTGATGGCGCAGATCGACCTGATCTCCGACTCCAATGAGGCCTTTGGCATCCACCTGCTGAAAGCCAGGGAGACGTTGGGCGACACCCCGGATCTGCAAGATCTGTTTCCCACCTCGGGGACTTCCCGAAACGGGCTGCAGTCGGGCATACGTCCCTTGGCACACATTCCTGTCGGAGCGACAGATGTGCGCATCGACATCAACGCCCTGGGGTTGGACGATGATCTGCAGATCTTCACGGCAGACGGACAACACCTGCTCGGTACGCCGTTGTCTGATGTGGTCTGGACGACCAATGGGGTGCAGAACGCTGCAGACTTCGCCTCCACCGTGCTCACGTCGGCGAACGGATTTTCCGCATCCGCGGTTTACGACGGTTCAGCGCTGCTGGACGGCGCCACAACCTACGCGGACCCCGGCGCGGGCGGGTCACTGCCCTTGACCGCGTCGGCGCTCGGGATGAACTTTTCCTACAGCGGCGACGGAGACTACGCCGACGGCAGTTCCAACAACGGGGTCAACGCGGGGCCGTTTTTGCGCGAGAGTCTGGTGTTGGACGTGGTGACGCAGCCTCTGCTGGTGATGGTCGTGGGCACGGGCCAATTCGATGCCACCGTGTCGTGGGGAAGCATGCCGGGATCCTCGGCTTCCGGCGCGGGGAGCGGTGCCGAGCCGGCAAGCGTGGGCATTGCTCTGGACGACCGGGTCGGCGCCCAGGACAACCTGATTCAACTCGAGCGCATGCCGGCGTCGTCTGCATCGCTGGGGTTGGGGTCCACAGCGCTGGCGACGGCGCAGGCGGCCCAGGGAGCGCTGGGCCCCTTGAACGCGGCCATCGACACCATCAGTGGCTACCGGGCCAAGCTGGGCGCCGCTCACATGCGTTTTGAGCGTTCGATCGAGCAGCAGGAACAAGAGGCAGCCGATCTCCACGCCGCGCGGAGTCGCATCCTCGACGCGGACTTCGCCTCGACGTCCTCCGAGCTTTCCGGATCCCGGATCCGCAGCGAAGCGGCGCAGGCCATGCTGGCTCAGGCCAACACAACATCCCAACAGGTGTTGGACGTTCTGCTGAATGGGGTGCAGTGACGACCAGATACTCGATCCGGCCGGGTGAGCCTCGACCGCGGTTCGCTGGCCCGGCGCGTTACTGACGGGCAGCGTTGCTGAGAATGATGTTCAGGTTGTGTTGGGCGAGGTGACTGCCCCGGCCATGCACGCTGCCTTCCAGATCCGGCCGCTCGCCGATTTCCAGACAGCGCTGCCAGGCGGTCTCGGCCAACGGCAGCCAATGGTCCATCGCCTGGGCCGGATCGGCCAACGCCTGATCAAGCAACAGATTGCCCAGGGTGAAGAAGAAGTCGGGGGAGTCGGCCCAACGCTGCAGTTGAGCTTCGGCCGAGGCCAAGGCTTCGGCCCGGCGCCCCGCCTGACCCAGGCAGTGCAGGTGGCGGACGCTGAGTTCGTGCATCCAATTGGCGTTCTCCGGCGTGTGTCTTGCGGCCTGGGCGTACCAGTCGCAGGCACGGGCCGAATCGCCGTGGACCTCGGCGTCCTTGCCGAGCTGATAAAGGATGTACGGATCGTCCGGGTGATCCTGCAGGTCGAGCAGGAGCAACGGTCGATTGCGATCGCGCTTGGCGGTCATCTGAGCGTCACGGTAGCCGTCGTGGCCGAGGTGCAGGTCGATGCGCTGGCGGGGGAGGGGGGAGTCCACCTGTTCGTGGACGCGGCCCCGGTAGCGGGCGCCGCGGGGGAGCAGGCGCGTCATCCAGCTGCGGTTGTGCGCGTGGCCGGTTTCCTCACGCGAAGTCGCCGCGTCGTACTCGCTTTCGATGCACACCACGCCCAGCCGCGCCGGGCCCTGGGTCCAGGTTCGCAGCGCCTCGCCACCGGATGCAATCCACTCGTCGGCGTCGAGGATCAGGTTCCAGTCGGCGCCTGCCAGGTCCAGGGCGCGATTGCGGGCGGCGGAGAAGTCGTTGACCCAGGGAAAGTGGTGAACCTCGGCGCCGCAGGCGGCGGCGATGGCTGGGGTGCCGTCGGTGGAGCCGGTGTCCACAACCAGCATCCGGTCCACCCACGGTGCGGCGCTGATCAGGCACCGGGCGAGGCTGCGGGATTCGTTGCGGGCGATGACCACGAGGGCCAGTGGTGGGCAGGCGTGGGCCATGGGGCGAGAAGGGGCGGACGCTTCTGAAGTTACTGTGATACGCGTTCCAGCGGAACACCGTAGACCACTGCGGCGGTACCCTGCCATCCATGGAGGCGGAACATCCACCGATAGTCCGGCAGGGTGTGCATGAGCCAGTGCGCGGTGGCAGAGAGGCCATCTCGGTGGTGATAGACGGTCAATGCGAGCAGGGGCCGGGTCTGTGCCAGGGTTCGTGCGCCTCCCCGCAGCGCGGCCAGTTCGTGACCCTCCAGGTGCAGCTTGATCACGGTGGGGCGCCATCCCAGGTCGTCGATCGCGCGCACGACGATGCTCCGGGTTCCGTGCGCCCACAAGCGGGAGCCGTAGCCTTGTCCGTCAATGAACGATAGGCGACCCCGGCGGCGGCCCAGGGCATCGGCACACACTTCTATCCGTTGAAACCGCTCAGGGGGGAGGCTGTCTCGCCAGCGGTTGAGCTCGTTGCGGTTGTCCGGGTCTGGCTCGACCGCCCAGGCACGTTCGATGCCTTCCGGCCGCAAGCTCCACCAACGGGCGAGAACCTGGCCGTGGTGTGCTCCACCGTCAAGCACCTGTTCTGCATCTCGCCAGCCTGCCATCCATTCCGGAATGACGTAGCGTTGATCGGTCTGCACTGGTGCTCCGTCGAACATCCATTCGTTGCGGCGGCAGCGCCAGGCGAGAAACTGCAGATGATGGGCCCGAGAGACATCGTCGTCCCAGCGGTCGAGCACCCCCCGCAGGGCTGCGTCATCCCTGGGCGCGGGCAAGAGGGCATGCCAGCCGTTGTTCAGGGGGTGGGGGATGGGCCAGCGGGCCGCGAAGTCGTAGAAAGGCTGAACGTCGTGCCAGCCTTGGTCGAGCAGCGTTGATTCCAGCGGGCTGTAGGCCAGTGTGCTGATGCACACGAGCAGGCGATGGCGGGTCCACCACTCGCAGGGAACGTCCTGCGGCAAGAGCAAGGGCAGGCCCTGCCAAGCCGGGTGCTCCTTCCAGCGCGGGGCTCCGGCGTCGACCACAGCGTGCACGGTGACGCCGTGGCTCTCGCACCAGGCGCGGGCCAGTTGGCCCAGTTCCCCGGCACCGTACAGCACGACCGGGTTCCGGGCCACGGGGCGCGGGCGGAACGCTGCGGTGGCCTGGAGTTGACGCAGAAGCTCGACCGTCTCCCCTCGATTGGGCACGTGTTCGAAGCGGTTGCAGCTCACCCCGGGACGCGGGGCTGCGGTCGTGCAGGCATGGGTAAGGGGACTGCGCATGACTCAGGCGACCCGTGCCAGGCGGGCGTCCTGCTGTTCGATCAGGGCGTGAGACCAGGCTTGCAGTTGGGCATCGCCTGGGAAGCTGCGGGCAAAGTGATGCACGCTGCCTTTGGTGGCCTCCAGGTGAGCGTGGCAGCCGTCGCCCAGTGGCACCTGCGGAGCGAGGCCGGGCGGGAAGCACGCCGGATCGGGCAAGGTGGCGGCGAACCATTGCCAGGGCTGGGTGCCGATCCAGGCCGTCCACTCCAGCGACGTGCGGTGCCGGGCCATCGCCTCGGCATACAGCGGGCGCCAACCTTGCGCCTGCCGCTGAGTTGTGAACGTCTCTCGCACCCAGGCCGCGGCACGGCGGCCCATGGCCTGTCGCTCGAACGGGTCTCGGCGGCATCGGGCCAGGACCTCCGTGAGGTCGTCGGGCGAGCGCACGATCCAGCCGGTATCCCCATGTTGGACGACGTCCGACTCGCACGGAGAGTCCAGCACGATGGGCACCACGCCGCTGGCCATGGCTTCGAGCAGGGCCAGCTCGGCGGTGCCGTAGTGGAAGGGGTTGAGCAGGTAGACCATGGCGTCCCACTGCGTCAGAACCTGATGCACGTCGGGGCAGAAACCCTTGAGCTGCAGCAGTTGAGGCAGGCCGGCGGCCTGACAGCGTTCGGCCAGCGCGCCCGGTTGGACCTCGTCGCCCAGCACTTCCACGCGTGACCACCTGTTGGCGCCGGCGGCCATCCATTCGACATAGCGGGGGTGCATCTTGGCCAGGTTGAGACTGCCCAGGTAGCCGAGCCTTGCCACGCCTGACTTGGCCGGCCGCGTGCGTGGGGCTGGCCAGTGTTCGAAACCGCCCGCGCTGGACACCACGTGGGCCTGACCGCGGCGCCACGCATCCCTCAGCCCTGCATCGTTCGCCTGCAGGCTGCAGGGGGCCGACAGGGCCACCGGAAAGGGTTGTTGCCACAAGACCTGCGGCAAACGCGGGAAGTGCAGACCGGACACGTGGCACCAGAACACCGCGCGCATCGGAACACCATCCAGTCGGGCCCAGGCCGCGAACAACAGCGGGTGGTTCCAGACCTCGAACTGCACCAGATCGTGGGTTTCGACCCACCCGGGCAGGTCCTTCCAGTCCGACAGGGTGTGCACCGCCACGCCCAAGGCACGCAAGCGCTGCACGGCACCCGTCTTCTGCGGGGGCTCCAGACACAGCACAGACCGCTCGACATGCGGTTGGCGGGGGAGGGCATCACCCTTGGCCAGACTGACCATGGCCCGACCGACGCCGCCACCCAGGTGAGGCGTGATGTGCAGCAAGCGGAGGCCGCGCAGGCGATTCATGGCGGACCTCAGGCCGGAACCAACGGAATGACCCGGGGCGTCGTCATGCCCGGGGTGGGCGTGCCGGACGGTACATGCACGGTCTGCTCGAAGCGGGCCAGCAGCTTCTCCCGCCACGGGTCGATGTTGTCGGGCAGACAGTGCGTGAGTTGGCCGCAGCTGCCGCAGACGGGGTTGCCATGGCGCTGACCCTGGAGGTGCTGCAGGCGCAGGGCGTTCATGGCGTCCCCGCGCCAGATGTCGGCCAGCGACTCGTGACGCACGTCGCCGATCGTCAGCTTGCGTCTCCAGTCCAGGAAGCAGGAGCTGACCTGTCCGTCGGCATTGACCGACATCGAGTAGAAGATGTACGGACAGGTGTCGGTGCGTTGCACCTCCTGCTGGTAGATGCCCTGCGAGATCGTGAAGCCGGTGTGGGCCTCGACGTCGAACTCGGGCCAGCACGGCGCGAAGTTCTCGATGAAGATGCGGTCGCAGTGGTTGCCGAAGGTCTGCAGGAAGAGTTCGCGCTGACCCGCCTTGAGCAGTTCGGCCGGAATCTTGACCATCACCTCGCAGTCACCCTTGTTGGCATACAGCCAGCGCACGTTGTCGACGAAGCGCTCGAAGTCCAGATCGAAGCCGGTGAACTCGCGGTACTGCGCGTTGCTCATGCCGTCGACCGAGATGTTGATCTTGTCGAGGCCGGCCTCCAACACGGCGGCCAGGCGCTCGGGCGTGAACAGCGAACCGTTGGTCGTGGTGTCGACATAGGGCACGCGGCCGCTGGCCTTGGCGTAGCGGATCATGTCGGGCAGCCGCTTGTTCAGGAAGGGCTCGCCGTCCTTGTACAGGCGCAGCACCTTGAGGGGCTGGTCGAATTCCTGCAGATCGTCGACGAGCTTCTGGAACAGCTCGTACTTCATCACGCCCTGGAAGCGGCCAGTCTCACGGATGAGGGCATCGTGGCCAGTCGGGCAGAACGAGCAGTTGAAGTTGCATGCGCTGGCCGGATCGACGTTGACGATGAACGGGGTCGACAGCGGGATGACATCCTGCAGGGGGGTGCGGCCCTCCAGGTTGATGCGCGGCTTGAGTTCGGCTTTCATCGCAGGTGCCCTCATGTCACTTGTTCTTTCAGGCCTGTGCGGCATGGATGTCCCACCAGACCGCGGGAGGCGATTTGCGCTGTCCAGACGATCTGTCGCGAATGGACTTCTCATAGAGATCCAGGAACGACCGGTGGTCCAGCCACTCGCCCTCCAGAAACTCTCCAAACGGCCCTGACGCTCCCGGCCTGAAGGTGTGGTCAACGGCTTCATCACGGGAGCCTCCCACCGCATGCTGGTCCGAAAGCATGAACTTGACGTACCCGAGGTCCACGAGTGCCTCGACGTAGTCGAACCCAAACCGGCAATCTTCGATGCTGAGAAACGCGGGTCTGGTCAGGCAGTCGGCCAACTGCCGAAGGCACAGCATGTCCGCACCTTCGATATCGATCTTCAGATAGTGCGGCACTCCGTAGCGTTCAAAGAGCTCGCCGAGGTGCACGCCTGGAACAGAAATTTTTGACACTTCTGTGCGCTCCTTGAGCGCCCACGAAGGGTCCAGACTGCTCCAGTGATGGTTGGTCTCATTGATGTAGAACTCGTTGTCGCCGACTTTGTCGGAGATGGCTCCTGACACGATGTTCAGGCGCCCTGATCCGATGTCCGGCGCAAATCGAGTCTGCGCGTGAGCGCAGAGGGCGGGATTCGCCTCAATGGCCACGACGTTGAAACCCTTCTTCAGGTAGTAAAGGGTGTCCTCACCGTCGTTCATGCCGGCATCAAAGATCAGCTGTGTATCGACGACCACAGATCCCCCTCAGCAGACGCAGGCCAAGGCGTCCTGATCGGATGTCGCCATGAATGGGTCGACCCGTGCATCGTTCACGGACACCGGAGGTTGGCCTTCGGCCAGCCACTGCCGGCGCAGTTCCTGGATGTCGTGTTGCATGCGTGCCAGATCTTCAGAGACGGTCAGTGGGTCGTCTGCGCCGTACAACCACTCACAGGAGGCACGCAGGCGTTGCAGCAGATGGATGTGGGCGGGGGCGATGGTCTGTCCGAGGATGTGGGCGCGAGGCTCAAACAACCGCAGCATCTGGTCCACCATGTGGCGGCACCAGGCCTTGTGGGCCAGGGCGATGCGCGGGCTGTCGATTCGGGGGGCCAGGAGATGCCACATGTCGGCGGCCCAGAAAGCCTCATGGAACAGCGCCATGTCGGGGTGCGGACAATAGCGGGCATTGGTGCGGGTGCAGGCGGCCACATCGCTCCAGTTGCGCTCGTCCTTGAGCAGGATGGTCTCTTCCGGGGTAATGGCCAGTTGCCCATGGCACACCGCCAAATGAGGCAGAAACTGGTCGAGATAGCTGGGTTGGAAGGGCAACTCCAGCGCGAAGTCCAGCCATTCGGACAGGACCGCATGGCGGTAGGCGCCCCAGAACAGCGTACCCCATTGCCCCGGCCGACCCAGCAGGTGGAGCTGACGACTCTCTGCGTCTGTGTGATGCCAGCCCGTGTGGCGGTGGGAAAAGGTTTGCTCGACGCAGTTCTGGACCTGATTGGTGGGAAGCACGCCGCTCACGTCGGCATCCGCCTGCATCGTCGCCCGCGTCATGGCCCTCAGGTAGTTGACCGCGATGGGGTCGTCATCGGCCAGCGGCAGGACCCAGTCGTGGGGCATCGCCAGGGCTTGCCGGGTCCGCTCCAGCCCGCTCGGGTGGCTCACCAGAACGACATCGGCCCCCAAGGCCTGGTAGCGGGCCACGTCGCGGACCCACTGTTCCTGTCGGGGACTTTCCTGGCCTCCCCAGGCGACAACGACCTGCACGCCGGGTTGGTTCAACGCAAGGTGGGCCGCGGACTGGAAGATGTCGTCGGCCAGTACGTTGGGTTGGTACGTGAACAGCAGGATCTGGATGCTGCAGGCTGGCGTGCCGTGGGCGGCTTCAAGGGGGTCAAGAGGGTCAACAGCAGAGGGCATGGGTTCTCCTGGCGAGTCTGTTCACTCTAGGCAGGCCTCTCCGAGTGCGGTGATCGAAGGTGGCCCGCTTTCTCCGGCCTGTTCGGCCCGGTCGGGCGTGGGGGCACTGGAGCTGTGCACGCCTGCGGGCAGGGCGGTCTGTTCGA
This sequence comes from uncultured Sphaerotilus sp., assembly GCA_964422355.1. GTDB lineage: Bacteria > Pseudomonadota > Gammaproteobacteria > Burkholderiales > Burkholderiaceae_C > Sphaerotilus. Next base: position 8,651 of record CAYRBG010000008.1, read on the forward strand.
TTTCAATCTCGAACTGGGCGAAGATTCCCTTCCAGTAAGTGTCCCTGTTCAGAATGGCTCGACAGATGTCGAAATGTCTCCTGTAGCTCTCCATGTCACCCATGTGGAGGCGGCACATGGCGTAGCAATAGTGGCCGAGGGCGTGGTCTGGATATTTTTCTACCACATTGGAAAAGTATGGCAAGGCGATGTCGTACCTTCCCGTCTTCATGTTTTTGTTCTCGACGAAATTGACTTCGAGATTCAGGTTGTAGACGTATTCCGTGATGTGTTTGGGGTCGACGCCGGGTGCTTTGATGATGCATTTTGTGATGACCGAATCGGTGCCCATTGTTTTGGACTTGTCGTCGATGTATCCATTTTCGACGCAGATGTCGAACAGCTTTGAGCCGAAGATGGGTATCGCGCAAAAAATGTGGGCCCAGTCGATGCCGACGTCGAGCAGCATTTTTCGGGTTTCTCCCCGGTGCTCGTCCTGTTCGCCTGGAATTCCGGCAATGATGAAGGCGTGGGCTCGGATGTCATGCTTGCGGAGCGCGTCCACGGCGGGTTTGATGGATTTGGTCTTGAGGGGCTTCTTCATGAGCTTGTTCAAGACAAAATCCGAACCGGATTCGATCGCAAGCGCCACGGCGCTGACGCCCGCCCGGCTCAACAGGCAGGCCACTTCATCATCGATGGCATAGACCGCAACGCCGTTTGGAAATTCGCACCGGATCTCCAGTTTCGACAGTTCGGCCAGAATCTTCTTGGCCCTGGATTTATCGGAAAAAAAGTGGTCGTCCTCGATCAGCAGCACGTTCATGCCGTGTTCGTCGCGCATTCGGATGGCGTCTGAAACCACCCTCTCGACGGACATGTATCTCATGTCGTGTCCGTGCAGCGATGGATTGGAGCAGAATACGCATTTGAACGGACAGCCTCGCGAGGTGTGGATCGAGAACTCGCGTTTGGCCAGTGACGACGAATGCCGCTTGTCGATGCTTCTGGAGTTGTAATTGCGGGTCGAGATGTAGGCGTAATCCAGCGGAGGTATTTTGTCCAGTTCGTCGATGAACGAATGTTGCGGCACATGGCCTTTTTCAAAGCTGGTCTTCGTGACCCACGACACATCGTGATCCAGAAATGTCCTCGGGTCGGGCGAGTTCAGCAGTCTTTCCAGAGGCAGTTCGCCTTCGCCCTTGCAGATGCCGTCGATTTTCGTTCCGGACAGCATCAGCTGCGGGTAGGCCGCAGACGGCAGGCCGCCGCCCGCCACAAGGATGGCATTCGGCTGAGTCTTCTTCGAGATTTCAGCAATGTCGTCCAGATATTTGATGGACGTGTTGAAGAGCGCCGAAATTCCGATGAAGTCGAAGCGGCCCCTCGACAGATGATTCGCAATATGTCCGTTGATGAATCCGCACACGTCTTCTGTGGCGCCGGCTTGCTCATTGAGGACCACGTTGAGATCCAGAATGGAGAAATTCATCCTCCTGCGGCTGATCGCCTTCTTGAGATAGGTGATCAGCGACAGGACCCCATAGGGCGTCGTGAACGAAGGGAGGATCTTGTTCTTCTGCAGGTCTTCCGGATCAAAGTACGGCGGGATGATGAAGATGAAATTGGATTCGGGAGTTTCCATCAGGTCGTCTCCAGCAGGCCGAAGCAGGTTTCAAGGGTCTCGGCGACGAAGTCGAGCCGGGTTTCGTCCAGCCCCGGCTGCACGCCGAGCCAGAAGGTGTCGTTCATCACGCGGTCGGTTCGAGCCAGATCGCCGTGCACGCGGTGCGCACGGTCCTTCATGTAGGGCTGGCGCAGCAGGTTGCCCGCGAACAGCAGGCGCGTGCCGATGCGTTGCGCGTCGAGGCGCTGAAGCAGCTCGACCCGCGAGAGCGGGGCCTTCTCGCGCAGCGTCACCGGAAAGCCGAACCACGACGGATCGCTGTGCGGCGTGGCCTCGGGCAGCACGAGGAAGTCCTCGCAGGACTTGAGGCGCTCGTGCAGGAAGGCGAAGTTGGCCTTGCGCCGCTCGATGAAACCCTCCAAGCGGTCCATCTGCGCCAGGGCGCAGGCCGCCTGCATGTCCGTGATCTTGAGGTTGTAGCCCAGGTGCGAGTAGGTGTACTTGTGGTCGTAGCCTTCGGGCAGCTCGCCGAACTGCTGGCAGAAGCGCTTGTTGCAGGTGTTGTCCTGGCCCGGCGCGCACCAGCAGTCGCGGCCCCAGTCGCGGAAGGATTCGGCGATCATCTTCAGGCGGGCGTTGTTGGTGAACACGGCGCCGCCTTCGCCCATGGTGATGTGGTGGGCGGGGTAAAAGCTCAGCGTGCCGATGTCGCCGAACGTACCCACGAGTTGCCCGCGGTAGCGTGAGCCGAGGGCGTCGCAGCAGTCCTCGATCAGCCACAGGTTGTGCTTGCGGGCCAGGGCGACGACGGTGTCCAGGTCAAACGGGTTGCCCAGGGTGTGCGCCAGCATGATGGCCTTGGTGCGCGGGCCGATGGCGGCCTCGATGCGCGAGGCGTCGATGTTGTAGGTCGGGATGTCCACGTCGATGAAGACCGGGACGGCGCCGAACTGGACGATGGGGTTGACCGTGGTGGGGAACCCGGCGGCCACCGAGATCACTTCGTCGCCCGGCCGGATGGCCCGCTCGCCCAGCTTCGGCGAAGTCAGCGTCGAGAAGGCCAGCAGGTTGGCAGAAGAGCCGGAGTTGGTCGTCAGCACATGGCGCACGCCGAGGTACTGGCCCAGGCGACGCTCGAAGGCGTCGTTGAAGCGGCCGGTGGTCAACCAGCCGTCCAGCGCGGCGTCGACCATGTGGCGCATCTCGGGCGCGCCGATGAGCTTGCCCGATGGCGGCACCGGGGTTTGCCCGGGCATGAAGGGCTGTTCGGCCAGGGCCAAGCGCGCGTACTCCTCGACCAGGGTGCCGATCTGGCCGCGCAGGTCGTCGAGCCGCGCGTCAGACGGCGACTTCGAGGCCGTTGACGACGGGATCAGCGTGGCGATGGGCAGGGCGCAGTTCATGGTCGGTAATTCCGAGGCAGGAGAGGTGATCGTCGATCTGGTGCAGCGTGATCGCGCGCATGTCACGGCCTTCGTGCCAGGCGCGGTGCCAGGCCACGACGCGATCGAGCGCGGCGTCGAGGGGCCACGCCGGGCGCCAGCCCAGGCGGTGGCGGGCCTTGGCGCTGTCCAGACGCAGGGCGTGCGCTTCGTGCAGCGCCGACGGGGGGGTGTCGAGCTCGAGGCGCAGCGACAGCGCGTCACCCAGGTGGCGGGCGATGTCGGCCACCGGGCGCACATCGGACGCATCGGGTCCGAAGTTCCACGCCCCCGCGCAGGCCGGGCCGTGGGTGACCAGCCGTTCGGCCAGCAGCAGGTAGCCCGTCAGGGCATCCAGCACGTGCTGCCACGGGCGCGTGGCGCCGGGGTGGCGCAGCCGCACGGATGTGCCGGCGACGTGGGCGCGCAGCAGGTCGGGGATCAGCCGGTCCTCGGCCCAGTCGCCGCCGCCGATGACGTTGCCTGCACGCGCCGTGGCCAGCGCGACGCCGTGGTGCGCGTGGGCATCGACCGGGAAGAAGCTCTCGCGGAACGACGCGGCCACCAGCTCAGAGCATCCCTTGCTGGCGCTGTATGGGTCGTGCCCGCCCATGGGCTCGTTCTCGCGGTAGGCCCAGTCCCATTCCTGGTTGGCGTAGCACTTGTCGCTGGTCACGCACAGCAGCGCGCGCACGCCGGGCGTGCGGCGCACCGCCTCGCACACGTGCACGGTGCCCATGATATTGCTGGCGTAGGTGCCCACCGGGTCGGCGTACGAGGCGCGCACCAGCGGCTGCGCGGCCAAATGCAGCACGATCTCGGGACTGGCCATGGCCATCTGGCGGCTCAGGTGGTCCAGGTCGCGCACGTCGCCTTCGACATGGTCGAGCACGTCGGCCACGCGGGCGGTTTCGAACAGGCTGGGATCGGTGGGCGCGGGCAGGGCGTAGCCCGTCACGTGCGCGCCCATGCGATGCAGCCACAGGCTCAGCCACGAACCCTTGAAGCCCGTGTGGCCGGTTAGGAAGACGCGGCGTCCGCGCCAGAAGCTCGGGTGGATCATGACCAGTTCTTCCAGGGCGCCTGGCCCGTTTGCCAGAGCTGCTCGAGGTGGTACTTGTCGCGCAGCGTGTCCATCGGTTGCCAGAAGCCCTCGTGCACGAAGGCCGAGAGTTCGCCGCTGCCGGCGAGGCGCTCCATCGGTTCCTGCTCCCACAGCGTGTGGTCGCCGTCGACGGTGTCGATGGCCCGGGGCGAGAGCACGAAGAATCCGCCGTTGATGAGGGCGCCGTCGCCGCGCGGCTTTTCCTTGAACGAGCGCACGCGCGTGCCGTCGAGTTCGAGGGCGCCGAAGCGCCCGGGCGGGTAGACGGCCGTGACCGTGGCCAGCGTGCCGCTGCGGTGGTGGTGGGCCACGAGGGCGGTGATGTCCACGTCGCTCAGGCCGTCGCCGTAGGTGAAGCAGAACGCCGATTCGCCTTCGACGTAGCGTGCCACGCGCTTGAGGCGCCCGCCGGTCTGGGTGTGCTCGCCGGTGTCGACCAGCGTGATGCGCCACGGCTCGCAGTGCCGCTCGCACACGTCCATCCGGTTGTTGGCCAGATCGAAGGTGACGTCCGACATGTGCAGGAAGTAGTTGGCGAAGTACTCCTTGATCACGTAGCCCTTGTAGCCTAAGCAGACGACGAAGTCGTTCACGCCGTGCTGGGAGTAGAGCTTCATGATGTGCCAGAGGATTGGCCGGCCGCCGATCTCCACCATGGGCTTGGGACGGACCGAGGTCTCTTCCGAGAGTCTCGACCCCAGGCCTCCGGCCAGGATCACGGCTTTCATGCGAACGTCCTTGTCAGTGTCAGTGTCGGTATCGGGTTGGGGCGAGCTTAGGTGCTTCGACTGAAAAACTTGAGCCGGAAAAAGACCCAGATCGCCACACAAATCACGCCGGTGCAAGGTGGTGTCGGGTCGACAATGCCGCGCATTCGCAAACCCCTTGATCGGCCTGAACCGTGGAACCCCTCCAGGAGCTCCTGCCCGGTGCCTGGGCGCTGGCACTTCGCCGCTTTCCCGATGAGCGCGGCTGTTTCGTCAAGACCTGCGTGGCCGATGACCTCGCCCGTCTGGGGCTGCCGTTCGCCCTGGCCGAGCAGTACGTGACCCGTTCGCACCGAGGGGTGATCCGTGGCATGCATTTCCAGGTGCCGCCGCATGACCACGTCAAACTCGTGACTTGTCTGTCAGGCGCGGTCACGGATGTGCTGCTGGACTTGCGACCCGGTCCGTCCTACGGACGTGTGGCGAGCTTCGAGTTGAGCGAAGACGTGCCGGTTTCGCTGTACCTGCCCTCGGGAGTCGCTCACGGGTTTGTCAGCCGCTCCGAGGGCGCGCTCATGCTGTATGCAACCTCCACCGTGCATGCGCCGACCTCGGATGGGGGCGTGCGCTGGGACAGCTTCGGCTTCGATTGGGGGAGTGGACCGCATGTCCTGTCTGAGCGGGATCGTCGGCATCCCCTTCTGGTCGATTTCCAGACACCGTTTCCTGTGTTCGGAGACGCGGCGACAGGAGACCTGAAGTGAAGGTCTTCGTCACGGGCGGGACGGGCTTTGTCGGGACCCATTTTTTGAGCCATGCGCTGGCTGCCGGCCATGAGGTGTCCGCATTGCGCCGTCCCGGCAGTCGCACGAGACTGCCGCTGATACAGGAGCCGCGGTGGCTGAATGGCGGCATGGACCAGGACTGGCAGGCCGAGTTGGCTGGGCAGGATGTCTGGGTGCATCTGGCTGCACACACGGCCAATCCGCCGTATGCGGACCTTGCGGTATGTCTGCACTGGAACCTGACGGTGCCACTGGTTCTGGCGGAGCAGGCCCGCAGGGCGGGCGTCGGCCGGTTTGTGGTGGCGGGATCCTTTTTTGAGTACGGCCAGGTTCCCGCGGACATGGACGCGGTCTCGGAAGATGCCCCGCTGGCGCCCAACAACGCCTATGCCACCTCCAAGGCTGCCGCATCGATTGCGTTCATGGGTTGGGCCAGGCAGGAGGGTCTGCGGCTGCGCCTGATGCGGATCTTCCATGTGTTCGGTCCGGGAGAGCCTTCGACCCGTTTCTGGCCATCGTTGCAGCGGGCTGCACTTTCCGGGGCGGATTTCCCGATGAGTGCGGGTGAGCAGGTGAGGGACTTTGTTCCGGTCGAGCTCGTGGCCCAACGACTGGTCGAGGGGCTCGATCTCGATGATGTGCAGCCGGGAACACCGGTCATCGAGCACATTGGATCTGGTCGCGCCCAGACCTTGCTGGACTTTGCTCAGCACTGGTGGCAAGAGTGGGGCGCCGCTGGTTGCTTGCGTCCCGGAGAGCGGCCTTATCGTGAAGGCGAGATCATGCGGCTCGTGCCTCGATCGACGCGGGGCGGATGACGACCCCTGCAGCCTGCAGCGTCAGAATGATCTGCAGCGGATCGATGTCAGGCAGCACTGGATAGAGATCCAATCGGCCTGCCCACATTTCGCACGCGTAAGGCGCTGCCCCGGAGCGTGGCGGGTGGCGATCTGGGTGGCGCGGCATGAATGCATCGCTTGGCAGTCGAACAAGGTCCTGACAGGCCTGGATTCGAGCCATGCGGCTCAACATGGTGGACCCCTCGTCTGCCGACGCCGTGGGGGTGGGCCAATGGGCGGTTGCCCAGGCTTGAACCATGCTCCGTGCGAGTGTGTGTCCCGGCACGCAGCCAAAGTAGTCGCTGCACAGCTCTCCTGGGTGGAACTGCTCATGGCGTTTGACGGCAAAGGCCCGCAGTTGACGCAACGGATCCAGAGCGCGTAGGCACACGCTGTCGGGGGCCACACAGATTCCGCCATGCTCTGCCAGGATCTCCCAGCGCATCACGTCAGTGGCCGCAGCGGGACGGCCATCCTGCAGGTGGTGTCGGATCAGGGCTGCGGCACGCCACTCCCTCTGCTCCAGGTCGTCCAGCGTCCACAGGTTGATGTCCCAATGGGGATGGTGTTTGACCCAGGTCTCGATGAGTCGGTCCGGTCGCAAGGCCGCGTCGCCCAGCCAGATCAGGTGCAGCAGCGCAGGGATCCGGGAGGCCTGCTCGCCAGTGCCTGGGCGTGTGGGTGCCTGGACCGCAAGCCGGGCATTGGAGGTGTCGAGTCCGCGGGGGGGGGCGCCAGGTCGTCGATCGGCAATGGGCAGTGGCCGGTGGGTAGCGGCGTGGAGTTCCGTGGCACTGGGTTCGGGCGACGACACGTTCAACCTGACCAAGGACTCCGCCACGATGCGGTCGTACTCGACGGGATCTTCGACCCTCGCGCGAATGTGGGCGATGCGATCCGCATTTTGGGCAATGACGCGCATGGCATCCTGCTCCCGCTGGAATGACACCAAAGGAGAAAAGAACAGGTGCAGTGTGTCACCGGCGTCCTCGCCCAAAAGAGTGCTCAGATGCTTGCGCTTGACGGCCAAGTCGCGGCTTACCTGTGTTTGGTGCTTTTCGCGACTGACCTGACCCGCATGGAGGCGATAGAACGTCAGCCCCTCGTGGAGATTGGCGAACTTCTTCCCTCGTTCGGCTGCGCGTGTCCACAGTTCATAGTCCTCGGCGGACTCGAAGGTCGGGTCGTACATGCCGACATCGATGAAGAAGGAGCGGCGGGCGAGCAATGACGGGTGGGCGATGGTGTTGCGCTGGAGCATGCCCGTCACGATCGTCGCATGGTCCGCCGAGTGGCGGAGTTCCCGGATTTGGTTGGGGCTGACGAGGGGGCCTTCGAACATCACCAGGTCTGTGCCACACAGATCGATGCCCGGGTGCCGGTCCATGAACGCGACCTGCAACTCCAGTCGGTCGGCGCGGGCAAGGTCGTCTGCGTCCAGGCGGGCGATGAACTCGGCCTTGCTGGCCAGAATGCCCTGGTTCAAGGATGCCGCCACACCCTGGGAGACCGCATGGTCGACCACGTGGAGGTCGAGTCGGTCTCGGAACTTGTCCATCACTTGACGTGATCGGTCGGTGGATCCGTCGTTGATGAGGATGACGTCGAAGTCGCGGTAGGTCTGTTCGACCAGTGACTGCAGCGTTTCGCCCAGCGTGTGCTCGGCGTTCTTGACGGGGATGACGACAGAGATGCGTGGCATGGGGAATCCGATCGGTTGAAGTGGCGGGCTGCGGTCAGAGAAGGTCAGCCGACAGACAGGAAACGGAGGCAGAGGTCAGGCGACGATCCGCTTCAGATGCAGTTCGTCGTAGGAGCGACGGGTGCTGGCCCACTCCTGGTGGGCATAGACTGGGCCTTGGCCCGAGTAGCGCTGACCCGCGAAATGCTCTGGGATGAAGTAGTGGCTGGGCAGGATGGACAGGCCGCTGTAGGCGTATTTCTGCCAGGACTGGGTCAGGCGCAGGGGGCCGACGGTCTGCCAAGCCATGGCTTGGATCACACTGGGTTCGGCCTTGATGTCCTGAATGATCTGTCCGAAGAAGGGGTTCTCGGGGATCGAGGCGACATAACCGGCGGCCACCAGTCCGGGACGCAGGAATTCGTTTTCCCAGCAGGCGAACGCCTCGTGCTCCAGGAGCCAATCGTCCAACGGCCGCACGCAGATGCTGTCTGCATCGACGACGAAGCCGCCTTCGTGATACAGGATTTCCCATCGCATCATGTCGGCCACGCCGTTGAGTTCACGGGGGGCCATTTCCCTCATGTGGTGGGAGTTGATCCAGCCGTATTCGCGCAGGTCGTCGTTGCCCCAAACCTTGATGGTCCAGCCGGGGTTGTGTTTGAACCAGGTGGCGATGCAGTTGTCTGGCCGCTTGCTTTCGTCACCCACCCAGGTGATATGCAGTTTCTTCGGAATCATGGTCGTGCTCCCAGGTGTGTCCGTTCAGCGAGTGCTGGGCTGGGCTGCCAGTGCGGTTGGGGGCAGACCGTTGTCATGCCGTGCGGCCATACGCAGCAGGAGTGGTTCCAAGTCGGCGACAAACCGGCGGCCGTCAAACAGAGGTGAAGCTGTGCGCTGAATCTCGATGTGTTTTCGAAGCTCTTGCACGAGATCCGGAGACTGCGCATAGCGCACAGCCCGATGCACGTAGTCGCCAATGTCGCAGCAGATCAGCTCCGGTAGTCCAACGGTATTCAGCAGGCTGGCTGCGACGCGGGAAGCAAATGCCTGGCCGATCAGAGTGAGCACCGGCACGCCGGCCCACAGGGCGTCGCTGGCGGTCGTGTGGCCGCTGCAGGGGTAGCTGTCGAGGAACAGGTCGATCACTGGCAGACGGGCGCGATGCTCTTCGGTGTTGAGGAAGGGTGCGAAGTGCAGGCGGTCCGGTTCGATGCCGCAGTCGATGGCGGCCTGTCGCAGGCGCTGCTGGACGGTCTCTTGCGGCACCAGCAGCCACAGCACCGACCCGGGGGTCTGCAGGAGGATGTCGCACCAGGCCTTGAAGATCTCAGGGTGGATCTTGTAGGACTGGTTGAAGCTGGCGAACACGAAGGCCTCTTCGGGCAGTCCGCATTCGGTCCGGGTCCGGGGCGCGGGTTGCGACCTGCGGCTGTCGTTGGGTTGGTAGCAGTGGGGCATCTGCGCGATGTGTTCGCTGAAATGCGCCTGATGCTCCAGTGGGGTCACCACTGGGTCGCCGACGATGTAGTCGATGTAGCTGGCGCCGGTCGTGCCTGGATAGCCCAGCCAGGCCACTTGCAGGGGTGCGGGACGGCGAGCCAGGATGTCGAGCCGCGCACCGGCGGTGAAGCCCTTCAGGTCGAAAAGGATGCCGATCCGGTCTTTGACCATTTGGGTGGCCACCTTGTCGGAGGACCAGTCGTGCACGTCGCGCCAGACGGTGGCCGCCTGCTTGACTCGGTGGCCCAGTTCGGAGCTTTCTTCCCTGCGGGTCGAGTACAGATAGAGCTCGAAGCGGTCGCGGTCGAGGTGTTCCAGGACTTCGGCCAGAAGGATGGTCGTGGCGTGGTGTTTGAAGTCGGCCGACAGCATGCCCAGGCGGATGCGCCCCTCGACGCGAGGGATGGGGCGGGTGCCGCTCGGGGCGCCGGGGTGTACCGGATCGACGGAAATCTCGGCCATCCACCGCGACAGCACCGGATCGTCGACCAGAGGGATCAGGCAGAACGGCGACAAGGGGCTGCGCGTGCCGGGGCCCATGGCGTGGATCTGGGCTATGCCTTCCTGCAGGCGCTGAAGGTCTTCATCGAGGGCCGACCAGTCGCAGGACCAGGCGGCGCAGTAGGCAGCATACAGGGCGCTGCCCAGGTAGCGCGTGTCTGCATCGACCAGCATGCGATAGCAGATCGCGGCCTCGTCGTGGCGGCGTTCGGACATCAGACAGTGGCCGAGCTGCTGCGTGGCTTTCTCGCGAATGTCTGGTTCGTCGCCGACGCGGGCCATGGCCTGAAGCAGGGCGGCGGCGGCACGTTCCGTGTCGTGCAGGCCATAGTGCGCCAGTCCCTGGAGCAGGTACCAACTCGCGTCCCTTTCAATCTGTGTGTCCAGGCGGTCCAGCGCTTGCAGCACCTCTGCCATGCGGAACTCCGAGCGCAGCAGATCGGCCAGGTGAATGCAGGTGACTCGACTGCTCGGATCCAGGCTCAAGGCGCGTTCTGCGTGTGTGATTGCATCGTCAACGAGTCGCAGCGCCTTTTCGCTGTGGGACAGGTTGAGCCAGTACAGGCTGTCCTGCGGGTCGCAGGACACCGCTTCGAGGAAACAGGGGATCGCCTGTTCGTGCTGGCCTTGTCGGGCCAGCTTGCGCCCCCGGTCCCAGGCCTCGTGGCCGCGTCGCAGTCGCGCCGCATCCGGGCGGTGGCGCGGGGGGGAGGAGGTGGTGGCGGGGACGGTTCGCGCAAGGGATGAAGGGAGGCTCATGACGTCTGGGCCGGCCGGCACGTGGGCGAAAGTCGCAGTGAATCGACTTTAGGGACTGGATCCGGCGATCAAGCTGCGAAAAGTGCGGAAGTCCGGTCGCTGTTCGATCAGAAGGTGAGCTTTGGACAAATGTGCAGGTTCGTCCTAAAGAAGCCGAGAGGGCGGTCCGATATGCACCTCAACGGGTTGATCAGCAAGCGACTCGTGGTCCGGTCGGCCGGCTCGGTGAGGCAAAGGCCTCGCTCCCAAGACGCCGGCTTGATACCGAAATCACTTTTGAATAGGAGTCCAACATGGCAGCCACCATCAACACCAATCTGATGTCCATGACCGCGCAGCGCAATTCGTCTGCGTCGCAGTCGGCATTGGCGACCTCCATGCAGCGTCTGTCTTCGGGTCTGCGCGTCAACACGGCCAAGGACGACGCGGCCGGTCTGGGCATCGCCGAGCGCATGAATGCCCAGGTCAAGGGCATGAACGTCGCCATCCGCAATGCCAACGACGGCGTCTCGATGGCGCAGACGGCCGAAGGCGCACTGTCCAAGGTCGGCGACATGCTGCAGCGCATGCGTGAACTGGCGGTGCAGGCCCGCAACGGCACCAACAACACCAGTGACAAGGACTCCCTGAACCAGGAATATGGGGAGCTGGCCAAGGAAATCGACCGCGTGATCAAGGGCACGACTTTCAACGGGAAGGCCATCCTGGCTTCGGATGCCGCCACGACGGCGACTTTCCAGGTGGGTGCCGGAACGACGTCGAACGACGTGATCAGCGTGAAGTTCACGGACATGTCGTCCGACACCAAGATCACTTCCGTCAGCACGTCCGCATCGTCGAATTCCATCAGCACCGACGCGGCCGGCGTGGCCACGGTGATCCAGAACCTGGACAACGCCATCGACAAGATCAACTCCGAGCGCTCCGTGCTGGGTGCGACGCAGTCCCGCTTCGACGCCGTGATCAGCAACCTGCAGATTTCGGTCGAGAACCAGGCTGCCGCCCGCAGCCGCATCATGGATGCCGACTTCGCGGCTGAAACGGCCAACCTGTCGCGAGCTCAGGTGCTGCAGCAGGCGGGCAGTGCCATGATTGCGCAGGCCAACCAGCTGCCGCAGCAGGTTCTGTCGCTGCTGCGTTGAGTTCGGACGCCCCGGGAGTGTGGTTGCGCACTCCTGGTCAGGTGGAAGACGAGGCGGCCACCCGACAAGAGGGTGGCTTTCGGTCGTTGGTAAAGAATCTGTGCGGTACTTGGCCTTTATTTCCCGCCATCGGACGGGACCGGGCCACTTGAGAATTTCCTGCATGGAAGTCCGTTGTGCTTCCCACGCCTGCAGACCGGGACATCGGGTGTCGGCGCGTGCTGAAACCATGCAGAGCTAAGGAGTCCTCGAGATGCCACAGACCATCAACACCAACATTGCCTCGCTCACGGCCCAGCGCAACCTCAACGGGTCGCAGTCGGCGCTGTCCACTTCCATGCAGCGCCTTTCATCGGGGCTGCGGGTCAACAGTGCCAAGGACGATGCGGCCGGTCTGGGCATTGCCGAACGCATGAATGCCCAGGTGCGCGGCATGAATGCGGCCATCCGCAATGCCAACGACGGGATCTCGATGTCCCAGGTCGCCGAAGGGGGGCTGGGCAAGATCACGGACATGATGCAGCGCATGCGTGAGCTGGCGGTGCAGGCCCGCAACGGCACGAACAACACGAGCGACCGCGACTCCCTGAACCAGGAATACCAGGAACTGGCCAAGGAAGTGGATCGCGTCGTGAAGAACACGATGTTCAACGGCAAGGCCATTCTGGCCGCAGATGCCGCCACGACAGTGACCTTCCAAGTTGGTGCCGGCACGACGACGAACGACGTCATCTCGGTCAAGTTCGCCGACATGTCGAGCGACACGAAGATCACGTCGGTCAGCACGACCGCGTCTTCGAACTCCATCAGCACCGATGCGGCAGGTGTGGCCACGGTGATCCAGAACCTGGACAACGCGATCGATCTCATCAATTCCCAACGCGCGGTGCTGGGGGCCACCCAGTCGCGTTTCGATGCCGTGATCTCGAACCTGCAGATCGCCACCGAGAACCAGGCCGCGGCCCGCAGCCGCATCATGGATGCCGACTTCGCAGCAGAAACGGCCAGCCTGTCGCGGGCTCAGGTGCTGCAGCAGGCGGGCAACGCCATGGTGGCGCAGGCCAACCAGCTGCCGCAGAGCGTGCTGAAACTGCTGCAAGGCTGACGCTGGTGCGCGGGGCGGCTCAAGTGCGGCCGCCTTTGCCCGATATCGATGACGTCCGGGTCGCACTCTGCGTCCGGGCGTTTTCCATTTCATGGATCCAACGGGAGGCGCCATGGCGACCATTTCCTCCGCTGGTCTGGGCAGCGGCCTGGATGTAAGCTCCATCGTCAGTCAGCTCATGGCCATCGAGAAGCAGCCGTTGACCAAGATGCAGCAGGCCGCTTCGAAGATCGATACCAAGATCTCCGCCTACGGCCAGGTGCAGAGTTATGCGTCGTCGCTGCGGGACGCAGCGGCGAAGCTGGCCAAGGCCGCCACCTGGGGCACCACCACGGCTTCATCGGCGGACGCGACCACGGTGTCGGCCAGCAGCAGCTCGACCAGCGCACAGACCGGGACCTACAGCGTCACGGTGTCCAAGCTGGCGGCCAGTCAGGCGGTGGCCAGCAGTGCCTTCACGGACAAGACCGCCACGGTCGGCAGCGGCACCCTCAAGCTTCAACTGGGAAGCTGGGATGCGTCCGGCACGGCGTTCACGGCCAAGTCCGGAAGCTCGGAGGTGAGCGTCTCCGTGGCGGCCACCGACACATTGGCGGACATCCGCGACAAGATCAACGCGACGGGAGCGGGTGTGACCGCCACCATCGTCAGCGATGCGTCCGGAGCCCGGTTGGTCATGCGTTCGAATGACACGGGTGCTGCGAACGGATTCCGGGTTCAGGCCAGTGACGACGACCTGTCCGACACCGATGCGTCCGGGCTGTCGAGACTGGCATATGTTTCGGCCTCCGGCACCAACGGAACCTCCAGAACCCAGGCGGCGAGTGATGCACAGGCCACCATCAATGGGTTGAGCGTCACGTCGAGTTCCAACACGCTGACCGATGTGGTCGAGGGGTTGACCCTCAAGCTCAACAAGGTCAACGCCAGTCCGGTCGATGTGTCCGTGGCGAGCGACTCGGAGACGCTGAAGACCGCATTGACGGACTTCGCCAAGGCCTACAACAGTCTGGCGACCTACCTGACCAACCAGACCAAGTACGACAGCAGTACCAAGACGGCGGCCACCTTTCAGGGGGACTCCGCCATGAATGCGCTGCGGTCGGGCTTGAGAGCGTTTGCCTCCGGCAACGCCGGCTCGTCGAGCACGTTCAAGCGCCTGGCCGAGATCGGCTTCGACCCCCAGGCCGACGGCACGCTCAAGACCAATTCGAGCAAGCTCGATGCGGCCTTGAACAACACCGCTGAGCTCAAGAAGATGTTCGTGACGACCTCCGGCACGGACGGTCTGGGGGCATCGATTCGATCCTGGGCCGACGGCCTGCTGGGGGTGGACGGTGCCGTGACGACGCGACAGAACAGCCTGCAGGGCCAGAAGACGGCCAACACCAAGGCTCAGGACCGGCTCAACGAGCGACTCACACAGGTCGAAACCCGTCTCAAGGCCCAGTACACGGCCCTGGACAGCACCATGAGCAAGATCTCCGGCATGTCCAACTACGTGACGCAGCAGTTGGCGGCCATGGCCAACAGCAGCAGTTGACCTTCGGTGGCGGCTGCAAAGCGGCGCCTCAGGCGCCGTTTTCATTTGTGTCTCGCTCTTCCATCTGAGGTGGATCAAGGCCGATTCCCTCCTGCAGTTGATGGATTGCACGGCTCAAGTCACCGAGAACGTCACCGATAACTTTCTCAACCCCGACTCATTCTCCTTGCCGCACATGTTTGCTCAAACCTACGCCCGTCCGCAGAACGCCGCCGTGATGATGTCCGGCATGTACCGCCAGATCGGTGTCGAGACCGGTGTCAAGACGGCCGACTCGCATCAGCTGGTGCAGATGTTGTACGACGGTCTGCTCGAGTCGCTGGCCCAGGCCCGCGGCGCCATGGAGTCCGGTGACATCGACGGCAAGTGCCGTGCGGTGACCAAGGCCTCGCGCATCCTGGACGAGGGCCTCAAGGCGGCCCTGAGCCCGGCCGGCGGAGAGCTGAGCGCCAACCTTTCAAACCTCTACGGGTACGTCAATCGTCGCCTCATGCAGGCCCACCTGCGCAACGACGTCGACGCTCTGCAGGAATGTCAGCGCCTGATCCAGCCGTTGCGCGACGCATGGGCCGACATCCGCGCCCAGGTCCACGCATGAAGCCGTCGGCCCGCAGGAACCCGTCCCTCACCTCTTCCCGGAAGACACCCATGACCCACGCTCTGTTGCAGTACTACGAGGCCATCGAGACGGCCAGCCGTGAAATGCTCGAAGCAGCGCGCCTGGGCGACTGGGACCGGGTGGTCAAGCTGGAAGGGGCCTGCGCGGTGCTGATTTCCCAGCTCAAGCATGCGGCCGGCGAAGCGCAGCTCGAAGGCGATGCCGTCAAGGCCAAGGCCCGAATCATGCAGCGCATCCTGCTCAACGACGCCGAGATCCGCCATCTGGCCGAACCCTGGCTGGAGGACCTGGATCAGATGATGCACGGTCACTCCCGCAACATCCTGCACTGACTGCATTTTTGAGGACGACATGGCGAGCGTGAAGTCTGCGCTTGAGAACGCGGGTCAGGCTGGAACCCGGGTGGTGATCCCGGTGGAGGTTCGGGGCCTGTTGCGTCAGTTTGTGGAGGGTGACGTGCCGGTCACCTTGACTTCGCCGGGTTTGACGCCTTATGCGACTTCGCTCTGGGCGGAGGACATGGCGCGCGACATGATCGTGTTTGCCGCCGATGTCGGCGATCCGAGGGTGCGGGCTCTGGTTCAGACCTCGCAGCCGGTGATCGTCGTGGGGGATCTGGAGGGCGTGAAGATCCAGTTCGCGATTCGCGAGCTCGTGACCGTGCAGGGCCTGGGGGCCAGTGCGCTCAATGCGGCCTACCCCAGTGAAGTGGTTCGATTCCAGCGTCGGGGTGGCTTCCGTGTGCAGCCTTTGGGCACCAAACAGCCCACGGCGCGCTTGGTGTGGTCGGACGAATCCGGGCAATCTCAGTCGATCAGGCTGCGCTTGCTGGACGTGAGCCACCACGGCGTGGCGTTGTTCTGGCCCAAGGCAATCGGCGCGGTACCCGAGATCGGCGCTTCCTTCGAGTCGGCCCAGCTGGATCTGGATGCCCAGATTCATGTCCTGGCGGCGCTGCGCGTGGTCCGGCACGAGGCCATCACCGGCAAGGCGCCGGGCTGGCGCTTGGGGCTGGAGATCGTTTCCGTGCGCCCGGATGCAGAGCGGCTGCTGCAACGCTACCTGGATCTGGCGCAGAAGCGTCGGAGTCTGCTGACGCTGTGAAGCGGAGGAGGGACGCTTGCGCAAAGGGCAGGTCGCTCAGACCTGCATGTTCATGACGTCGCTGTAGGCCTGAACCAGGCGGTTGCGCACCTGCAGTGCGGCCTGGAAGGAGACCTGCGACTTCTGCATGGCCACCATCGTTCTCTCGATGCTGGCGCCGGGGGCGTCGGAGGCCACGTCGCGCTGCAACTGACCGGCGACCTGCTGGGCGTCACTGACGGTGCGCAGGGCCTGGTTGAGCACATGCGAGAAGCTTGCTGTGGGCGTGGCCGAGGTGGCGCTCGTGCTGGACTCAGACAGGCCGGCCGCACGTGCACTGTCGCGCACGCGCTGGGCCACCTGAGGCATTCCTGCCCGGGTGGCGGCCTGAGTGAAGTCGAAAGGTTTGAGCTTGATGTCCACAGCAACCTCCGCTGACCGGGGTACGGTGTTTCAGTGAGCGGATCGTAAGTCGTGTATCGGCAGATCGATGGCTGAATTTAGGGTGACTTGTGCGATCTGTTTCACCCTAGCGATGGCGAGCAAGTCCGAATAATTCCCAAACAGTAAAGCGCCCGGAGTGTCGGGTGCGACACCGTTTCGGAATCCATGGACAACGCAGAACTCCAGCCCTTGACCGCCAACACGGCGGCCGCCGAGGACAGCACGCCGCCCAATCTGTGGGCGCGTCTGCGGGCCTTGCCCATGGGCAAGCAGTTGATGCTGGCCGGCGGGGTCCTGGCCCTGGTGGGGCTGCTGGCGGCCTCGGCCTTCATGAGCACCGCGCCCGACTACAAGGTGCTGTTTGCCAACCTGTCGGACAAGGACGGCGGAGCCATCGTGGCCCAGCTGTCGCAGATGAACGTGCCCTACAAGTACACCGAGGGCGGCACAGCCGTGCTGGTGCCGGCCGACAAGGTGCACGACGTGCGGCTCAAGCTGGCCCAGGCCGGCCTGCCCAAGGGGTCGACCGTCGGCTTTGAACTGATGGACAACGCCCGCTTCGGCACCACCCAGTTCCAGGAGCGCCTGAACTTTCAGCGTGGACTGGAGGGTGAGCTGGTGCGCTCCATCACGGCCCTGTCAGCCGTGCAGGGGGCGCGCGTGCATCTGGCCCTGCCCAATCAGAACGGCTTTTTCCGTGATCAGCAAAAGCCCAGCGCCTCCGTGCTGCTCACCCTGCATCCGGGCCGCACGCTCGACCGCGCGCAATTGGCCGGCATCGTGCACCTGGTGTCGTCCAGCGTGCCGGAGATGAACCCCAAGGCGGTGAGCATCCTGGATCAGACCGGCACGCTGCTGTCGGGCCCGGCCGAAGGCATGGGGGCAGCCAACGGCCTGGACGCCCAGCAGCTCCAGTACGTCAACCAGATCGAGAGCCAGTACACCAAGCGCATCATCGACATTCTGGAGCCGGTGGTCGGTCGCGACAACCTGCGTGCCCAGGTCAGTGCCGAAATCGATTTCTCCCAGACCGATGCCACTTCCGAGCAGTTCCGCCCCAACCAGGGCAAGGAACCGGCGGCGGTGCGCAGCGCGCAGTCGTCGGAGTCCAACCAGCCTGGGGCCGTCACGCCAACCGGGGTGCCCGGCGCGGCCACCAACCAGCCACCCACCCCGGCCAGTGCGCCGATCAACGGGGTGGCCCAGACCATGCAGGCCGCCGGCGGCACTTCCAACGGCGCCACAGCCAAGCGCGAGAACGTCACCAACTACGAAGTGGACAAGACCGTGCGGGTCACGCGGGGGGCCACGGGTTCCATCAAGCGCCTGACCGCGGCCGTGGTGGTCAATCAGCGCACGGTGACGGACAAGAAGGGCAAGGCCTCCCCGCAGAGCCTGACGCCCGAGGAGATCGAGAAGCTCACCGCGTTGGTCCAGGAAACCGTGGGCTTCAGCAAGGAGCGCGGAGACTCGGTGAAGGTCATCGATGCGCCGTTCCAGGTCGACAACACGCCCGTGCCCGAGGTTCCGCTGTGGAAGCAGCCCGAGGTGCTCGACACCATCCGCACGCTCGGCACGCCACTCGGCTTGGCGTTGGTCGCGGCAATCATCGTTTTCGGGGTGATCCGTCCGGTGCTCAGGCAGGCTGCGCCCAAGGACGAGGTCCAGCGCGTGGAAGCCATCATCGACGATCCCCAGGAGCTGCCACCGGTGGGCGATGGGGCTTCGGCGGCGCTGGGTCACGATGTGGATGACCTGGCTCCGGCCTTGCCCCCGCCGATGGATCCCAAGGCACAGAACCGCCTCGAGGCGGCCCGGCAACTGGCCAAGGAGAACCCGGCGGCCGTGGCCAACATCCTGCGCGGCTGGGTCAACGGCAACGCGTGATCGGGGAAGGTCAACATGGACGAACAAGGACTCGAAGACGCTGCCATCCTCCTCATGTCGTTGGGCGAGGAGGAGGCCGCCGAGGTGTTCAAGCACCTCACGCCCAAGGAAGTGCAGCGGCTGGGCGAAACCATTGCCAAGACCAAGACGGTGTCGAAGGAGCGTTTCGACGGCGTGGTGCAGAAGTTTCAGGCCCAGGCGGCCGAGCACAGCACGCTGGTCAACGACACCGACGAGTACGTCAAGAACGTGCTGCGCAAGGCGCTGGGCGACGAAAAGGCCAACCTGCTGATTGATCGCATCCTGCAGGGCGCGGACGTCACCGGCATCGAGAGCCTCAAGTGGATGGACGCGCAGTCCATCGCCGAGCTGTTGCGCAACGAGCATCCGCAGATCGTGGCCGCCATCCTGGTGCACCTGGAGTTCGATCAGGTGTCCGACGTGCTCAAGCAGTTCACCGACCGCATGCGCAACGAGGTGATGATCCGAGTGGCGACCCTGGACGGCATCCAGCCCACGGCGCTCAAGGATCTCAACGAAGTGCTGTCGCGCGTGCTGGCCGGCGGTGATCGCGCCAGAAAGGCAACCCTGGGCGGCGCCAAGACCGCGGCCGAAATCATCAACATGATGGGCGCGGCCGTCGAGACCTCGGTGCTGGACTACATCCGCGAAGCCGACAACGAACTGGCCCAGAAGATCATGGACAACATGTTCACGTTCGACGACGTGGTCAAGATCGACGACAAGGGCATCCAGGCCCTGCTCAAGGAAGTGCAGAGCGAGTCGCTGGTCATCGCGCTCAAGGGGGCCACGCCGGAAATGCGCGAGAAGGTCTTCAAGAACATGTCCAGCCGTGCGGCCGAGACGCTCAAGGAAGACCTGGAGTCGCGCGGTCCGGTGCGTGTGTCCGATGTCGAGAACGAACAGAAGGAAATGCTGAAGATCGTCCGCCGTCTGGCCGACGAAGGTCAGATCGTCCTGGGTGGAGGCGGCGATGACCAATTCCTCTGATCCCAAGTCTCGCCGTTCTCGCCTGCACGATCCCTTGCCCCCGGCCCCTCCGCCGTCACCGACGGGCGACGCGACGGCCAACCGGGCGGCCATGTATGCGCGCTTCATCCCGCGCGAAGAGCTCAACAACTTTTCCACCTGGCAGTTGGGCAGCTTTGGCGACGACCCGGCGCGCAAGCCGCAGGCCGCGCCCACGCCGGAGGCGCTCAAGCGCGAGGCCGAACTGGCCCGCAAGGCGGCCGAAGAGGCGGCGCAGCAGGCGGCCCGTCGAGTGGTCGAGGAGCGTCAGGAGCAACTGCGCCAGGCCCGCGATGGCGGCTATCAGGACGGCTACCGCGACGGTCTGGCTGCGCTCGAAGCCTTCAAGCAGTCGCACGCCACGCAGACCAGCGCCCAGGTGTCGGCCGTCATTCAGCAGATGCAGGCCCGCCTGGATCTGGTGGAGCAGGACTTGGCCCAGCGGGTGGCCGGCATTGCGCTCGAAGTGGCGCGGCAGGTCGTGCGCAGCGAGCTGGCGCAAAACCCGCAGCATGTGGTGGCCGTGACCCACGAGGCCCTGTCGGTGTTGCTGGTGTCGGCGCGGCACATCGTCGTGCGCCTGAATCCCAACGATCTGTCCCTGGTGACCCAGGGCTGCGTGGACGCCCTGGCCGCCCGAGGTGCCCGCCTGATGGCGGATTCCGAGATTGAAGCCGGCGGCTGCGTGGTCGAGTCCGACATCGGCACGGTGGATGCCCAGGTGTCCTCGCGCTGGCAACAGGCCGCGGCGGCGCTGGGCCTGTCCACCGACTGGGTCCAGGAAGAACCTCGCTCGGCCCCCCGGGCGGCCGCGCCCGTGGACGATGAGGAGTCGGCATCGTGAGCCTGACGGTCGAACACTGGCAGCGTTACCTGCATGACCTGCACGACTTCGCGTCCACGCCCGTGCCGCTCGCGGTGCATGGCACCCTGGTGCGGGTGGCGGGTCTGGTGCTGGAGGCTGCGGGCATCCGCGTGCCGGTGGGCTCGCTGTGCGAGGTCCACATGGACGGCCAGGCGCCGGTGCAGGCCGAAGTGGTCGGCTTTGCGGGCGACCGGGCCTTCCTGATGCCGACCGGTGAGGTGCATGGCTTGGTGTCCGGAGCACGGGTGGTGCCTCGGGGTCTTCCGATTCATCCGCCGGTGCTGGGGCAGGCCATGCATCCCTGGCGTCGCAGCGAGGACCGCTCGCGGCACCTGCCGATCGGGGCCGGTCTGCTGGGCCGTGTGGTCGACGCCGAAGGCCTGCCCCTGGACAAGCTGGGGCCGTTGCAGGCCGTGCAGCCGCAGCCGCTGGTGCGTCGGCCGATCAATGCCATGGAGCGGGAGCCGGTGCGGGAGCCGCTGGACACGGGCGTGCGGGCCATCAACGCGCTGCTGACGGTCGGTCGCGGTCAGCGTCTGGGCCTGTTCGCCGGCACGGGCGTGGGCAAGTCGGTGCTGCTGGGCATGATGGCGCGCTACACCGCCGCGGACGTCATCGTCGTCGGCCTGATCGGCGAGCGCGGCCGCGAGGTCAAGGAGTTCATCG